>NZ_JAVRCB010000037.1:0-87271 GCF_034530955.1 Nostoc sp. DedQUE05
CTCTCTAATGATATTGACAAACTTCTTGCCCTTGTGGGATGAAACAGCCCTGCTTTGCAAGGGGGGATTAAGGGGGGTAATTTGACTTGTGTGTACACCGTAGCCTAAAAGGAGAGAGGTTCTTTAGATATCTGTGATATTTCTGCAATAACCCTAAAATCTGGAAACATTACACCAGCTAGTGGATATACTCGTAATCAAACTCTCAACAGAAGCGAGTATTATGCTGGACTGGTTAGCTATTTGGGGTGTAACTCAGGCCGCCGGGTTGATTTTTAAACCCATTCTGGAAGACTTAGCCAAGGATGCTGCTAAAGATTGGGCTAAAGATTTATTAAAAGGCATCCCTGGCAAGATTTTCCAGAAACTTAAGAAGGAAGACATAGAAATTGCTGCTGGGAAAGCGTTAAAGGAATTTTTGCAACTGATGCAGCAGCAGCTAAAAGTTCGTTGCAAACTTGCTGAAAATGAGATTAAAGAGTACACCAAAGACATCCAGAGATTTATCAGCGATAAGTCAGTTACAGAAATTCTTGGTCAGGCTTTTGATATTAATTGTGAATTTCTAGACGCTAAAACCCTAGAAGATAGTTGGAACAGGCTGCAATTAAAACCTCTGCCATCTAAGTTTAACTGGCAATCAATTACAGAACAGTATTTAACACAAGTCCAAGAACTTCTTTTAGATTCAAAAGATTTACACCATATCCTAGAATTACAAAAGTTATCTGATATTGAAATCAATACCAAAGAGATTGCTGGTATTATTGTAGATTTTAATTTAGTGAAATATCAAGAAGGAATCCTTGAGTGCTATGGCAATCTCAAGTTAGATAGCTTAGATACTAGCGGCTATGCCTATAACGAACTTAAATTATGGCGGATTTTTACTGCTCAAAATGTCCGAGAAACTCATCAAGTTTTACCACAAGTTCACGAACTGCCTAAAGAACATCTGAGACGGCTGCGAGAAAGTGACCAAGTAGAAGCAGTTGAATTAGAAGAATTAGAACGCCACAAACGGGTTTATTTTGAACAGCCGATCCGTTCAGTTTTGGATGTTGTCAATAAAAAGCAAGATTATAAATATATTGTGATTTTGGGCGATCCTGGTTCAGGTAAGTCTACATTGTTGCAATTTCTGGCTTTGACTTGGGCTGAGTCACCACTGGATAATGTTATATCTTTACCAATTCCCTTGCTCATTGAATTACGCACTTATATGCGGCGACGGGAAGATAAAGAGTGCAATAATTTTCTAGAATTTTTTCATCAATGTAGTGGTGCTGTTCATCATCTCAATCAGCTTGAACTAGATAAACAATTAAAAGCTGGTAATGCCTTAGTGATGTTTGATGGTTTGGATGAGGTATTTGACCCTGGTAAGCGAGAGGATGTAATTACTGATATTCATCGCTTTACTAATGAGTATCCTGATGTGCAGGTAATTGTCACTTCTCGGATTATTGGCTATAAACCGCAACGATTGCTTAATGCTGAGTTTCGCCACTTTATCTTACAAGATTTAGACTCAGAACAAATTCAGGATTTTATCTACCGTTGGCATGAGTTAACTTTTACCGATGCTGTAGATAAAGTCAGAAAACGGGAACGGCTACAAAGAGGGATTGCAGCTTCCAAATCTATTGCAGAACTGGCGGGAAATCCTCTGCTGTTGACGATGATGGCAATTCTTAATCGGAATCAAGAGCTACCAAGAGATAGAGCCGAGCTTTATAATCAAGCATCGCGGGTACTGCTGCATCAATGGGATGTGGAACGCGCTTTGATAGAAGATCA
Source organism: Nostoc sp. DedQUE05 (assembly GCF_034530955.1). Lineage (NCBI taxonomy): Bacteria > Bacillati > Cyanobacteriota > Cyanophyceae > Nostocales > Nostocaceae > Nostoc > Nostoc sp. DedQUE05. The sequence goes on from NZ_JAVRCB010000037.1 coordinate 1,801, forward strand.
GAGGTTAGATCCCAAGACAATTGATTATAAAGATAAGCAAGCGATGCTGCGTCAGGTTGCTTATCTTATGCAAACTAGTGATAAAGGTTTGGCAGGTAATTTGATTAATGAAAATGATTTAGTAAAAGTTCTGACTGCTTATCTCAAAACTATAGAATTTGATAAACCCAGAGAAGTTGCAAAGGTGATGATTAATCAACTGCGGACTCGCAACTTTATGTTATGTTTCTTGGGTGCGGATTATTATGCTTTTGTGCATCGGACGTTTTTAGAATACTTCTGTGCTTGGGAGTTTGTCTGGCAGTTTAAAGAAACGCAAACACTGACTATTGATAAACTTAAAGATGAAGTTTTTGGCAAACACTGGCAAGATGAAAGTTGGCATGAAGTCCTGCTGCTAATTGCGGGAATGATTGAGCCTAAATTTGTTGGCGAGATTCTTGATTATTTAATACTGCAAGATGGCGAAGAGGAAAACTTCGTCAATCTCTTTTTGGCGGCTAAATGCCTTGCGGAGGTGAGAAATAGGACTGCTATTACATTAACAGCTAGTCAGTTACTAGTTAAATTAAAAGACTTACTTAATAAAGATTATCAAATAAAAGAGGTAATTGATAAGGCAGACTATCTAGATGATGACGTGGAAGACTATCTAGATGATGATATAGAAAAAAGAATAATATTTTATGATGTGATTCCAAAAGCAATTTCATCTATTGCAACTACTTGGAGAGATGATCCAGATACGTTATCCTGGCTTAAAACTTGTGCTAAAGAAGGTTATGATACCCAACAAGCAGCATTACAGGAATTAGCTAAGGGTTGGAGTCATGATTTAGAAGCCCTTAAAATCTGCGCTGAAGATATGCATCACCCAGATAGTCGAAAAAGTTTTTTAGAAAAGGTAGTAAAAGGCTTTCAAGACAGTCATGAAACTTTATCTTGGCTAAAAAATCGCGCGCAGTCTGATATTAGTTGGCTTGTGCGACAAGCAGCAATGGATGAGATTATTAAATATTGGAAATATGATCCAGGCACTTTACCTTTTATCAAAGCTCAAGCTAAGTTTGATGAATGGATTAATGTTCGACGAGCAGCACTGGAACAGTTATCTAAAGAATGGAAAGATGATCCTGATTTATTTGAGTTTTTGCATGATTGTGCTATTCTTGACCCTTTTGAACGTATAGCATTGTCTGTAAGCAATCCCCGACAAACCGCACTTGAAGCAATTATCAAGCAATTTCCTCAGCATGACCAGACTTTACCACTGTTGCGCGATCGCGCCAAAAATGACCCAGATAAGCAAGTGCGGGAATTTGCTCAGAAGAAGTTGGCACAATTAGAGAAGTAAAAGAGTTGCAAAAATATGAGTAACACAGAAGTTCGTCAGCAAATCAACCAATATTTAGATGTATTATCTTCAGAACGCTTACAACTGGTTGCTGATTTTTTAGCATATCTAGCAGATAAGGAGAGTGAAGATGCTACCCAAGAATTGCTTGATATCCCTGGATTTATTGAATCCTTTGAAAGAGGTAAAAAAGATATTGCTGAAGGTCAGGTAAAAAACTGGAGAACAATTCGTAATTATGTTTCAGAAAGATGAAATATACAATCGTGATTCAATGGTCAGAAGAAGACCAATGTTATGTGGTTTTGCTACCTGAGTTTACGCATATAATGCAGCCTTGCACTCACGGAGAGACTTACGAAGACGCTTTGAAAAATGCTCAAGAAGTTTTAGAGATGCTGATTGAATCATCTTTGACTGACGGTGAAACTCTACCAGAGCCTAAAACGCTAGGAAAGTCGTTAAAAGTAGCATTGTAAATCAGTAAAATTAAATAAAAAGAGATAATCTCATGACTACATCTGTAAATACCACCAAAGTCTACGACGAAATTATAGAGTTTATTGCTGCTGGCACCACTCCCCAAAGTGTTATCGATTTCAAACTCTCGGATGCAGCCAAAGACCGTTTAGAGGATCTCGTTTACCGCGCAAAAACTGAAGGTCTTACAGGAAGTGACCAGCGAGAGTTAGATCATTTCCTCACGCTAGAGCATATTATGAGGTTGGCAAAAGCAAAAGCTCATCAGTACATTAACCCTAAGTGAGTATTCAAAGTGTCTCGTCTATATATTAATGCAGAACTGCGGCGTTTAGTTGCCGATCGCGCCGCCCATCTATGCGAGTATTGTTTATATCCAGAATTAGACGGCTTAGGCTTTCAAGTTGACCATATAATCGACATTAAACACGGCGGCGCTACAACAGCAGATAATCTCTGTTATGCCTGTATTTTCTGTAACCTGCAAAAAGGCACGGATTTAGGCTCAATTAATTGGCAAACTGGCGAACTTGTGCGGTTCTTTAACCCACGCAGAGACTTTTGGGGCGAGCATTTTCGGCTAAATGAGGCTGTAATTCAGCATCAAACAGACATCGGTGAAGTCACCGCACGTATTCTAGATTTTAACGGCGATGAAAGGATTATAGAACGACAAGCTTTGATTGCATCTGGTCAGTATCCCTCAGCATCGGCGCTAAAACAGATAAATAAATGAGTTATGATGTGCGATCGCACTTACCAATGGGAATTCTATACTTAGCAACTATTGCTACTTCACCATTAGAACTCCGAAGGTAGATATACGATGGCCTATCAAAATATTGCAGCCACCCTTTCGCCACAAGATATCCAAGAAATTAAAGCCGCGCTACAGACAGTCCAAAAAAAGATGCCGTTTCTGATTACTCTCAGCACTGAAGAACGGCGTAAGTTAGTAAAAATGGGCGATAAAAGCCTAGCTTTTGTGAACAATAGCATTACTGCTGCTCAGTCTAACCGCGAAATTCTTCCAGCTACTTTTGACGTTGAGGAACTGGTTCAAGATTATCAATTAGCTGCTGCGCTTACCGAACTTTTAATCTCCATGCAGCAACTCACCGAACAGGTAGATGATACCCTAATGGCTGTCGGTAGTGAAGCTATGACTAGCAGTTTGACTGTTTATGATTACGTCAAGACTGCATCAAAAAAGACTCCAGGCTTAAAAACTGTCGCTGAACAGTTGGGCGAACGGTTTAAGGCTATCAAAGGTAGACCTACTAAAGCTGCGTCTGGTTCTTGAGTCTTTGATACTCATTAATGAGTCTTGGAACTCCATTAATGAGCCTTTGAACTTCATTAATGAGTCTTGGAACTCCATTAATGAGCCTTTGAACTTCATTAATGAGCCTTTGATACTCGTTAATGAGCCTTTAAACTCCATTTAGGAGTCTTGGCAGTTGCAAATTTACTGCTTGCTGGGTGCGGTTGATTAATTCCCTGGCGGTGCTAATGGCTGTATCTTCGTCTTCAATTACTAATTTTATCGTAGCAATGCCTATTGGTAAGGATGCAGTTGAGCCTAATTCATCTAAGTAAATTCTACTGATACGCTGGCTGTGGAAGAATTCTATGAAATCTTCTTTCTCACCTATATCTATATCTCTGCTGGGATAAATCACCACTCCTCGCCAAGGATTTTTGCGTCTATTTTGGCGTAAGTATAAAGAAATTTCTGATACTAAGCGTAAGTAAATCTCTGTGTCTGGTTGAAACTGAACCTCGACAAAATAAATCGGCACTTCTCGATCTTGGATAGGAAGAAATACACCATCAATTCTAAAGGCTGTTTGTTTGATTTCAACTGAAGCAAATTGATAGGTGTTGGCAGTTTCGGGAGGATTGCCAATTAGTTCAAAAAAGATGCTGGGGAATTCTTGAAATAGGCGATAAAATATGCTGTCGGTTTTCACACTTATTTTTGATCGATTAAAGTCAATATCACCAAAGTCTTGTAATTGAATAAGCATCAAATGCTGTATCTGCGCTAATAATTGGAATATTTTCTACCATTGCTTGGGCAATTAAAATTCTATCAAAGGGGTCGCGATGTTGTAAGGGTAAGGTAGTAATTACATCAATATGGTCAAGATTGATACTGAGTAAATTAAAATCATTTAATGCTATTTGTTGCTCGATAAAAGTCTTAATTGGCAAACCAAAACTTAGCTTACCAATGCTTTGTTTGATTGACATTTCCCACACACTAGCAATGCTGATGAGCTTTTCGTTATTTTGGTCTTCTATTAATAGTCTCATCTTGTCACTAAAACTTTGATGTCCTTGGAAAAACCAAATCAAAGTATGAGTATCTAGCAGTATCCGCATTACATATAATCCTGGAATTCTTCTAATGACTCATCAAAGTCTTCTGAGATTGTAATCAAATCTTTAGCGCTACCAAATAAAGGAGAGCGTTTTTTTTCTGGAATCACCGGAGTCAGTTTTACCACGGGCTGCTCATCTTTGGTAATAATAATTTCCTCGCCATTGATTGCTGCTGCGATTAATTCGTGTAAGTGTTGTGATGCTGCGTCAATCGTAATGTGTTGCATAATTATCACCATTTAATTAATTATTTTACAGCTATTTTTATAAGTTTATGCTTAGAGAAAACGGTTCAATGCGATTGAGAGCATGTCCAACTTCGGTAACAAATGTGTCTCCCATCTCGCGGCTAATATGAGCCAAGCATCTTGATTTTAGTTTAGGTTACTTTTTCTGTATCTAGCTAAATATTCAAAACTGCGAACTCAGCACTCACTACTTTAGCCGCCAAATTTTAATGGTGTTATCACCACTACCACTGACAAGGGTTTTGCCATCTGGGCTGATGGCGACGGAAATAACCTCTTCAGAATGCCCACTGAGAGTGCGAATTTGCTCTCCGGTTGCGAGATTCCACAGTTTGATGGTTTTGTCTCGACTACCACTAGCAAGGGTTTTGCCATCTGGGCTAATGGCGACGGAATTAACCCCATCAGAATGCCCACTGAGAGTGCGGATTTGCTCTTTGGTTGCGAGATTCCACAGTTTGATGGTGTTGTCACCACTACAACTGACAAGGGTTTTGCCATCTGGGCTAAAGACGACGGAAAGAACCCAGTCAGAATGCCCAGTGTTCGCGTAGCGTTCCGAAGGAAGGGTGCGGATTTGCTCTCCCGCGCTTTGCTTCTTGCTCAAATAGTTCTGTGGCTTTGTTTAGTGCTGCTGTTCCTTGTACTTGCGGTGCAAATTGCTTGATGACACAATGCTCATTGAGTTTATCTATATCTTCTGCTAAATAAGTTTTACCAAATCCCCCACCACCTAATGATTTAATCGGGCGATAGCGGTTTCTCAGCACTACCAATCCTACGCCGCAGTTTGAGCAAAACATTGTGCCATCAGGATTGGGCGGATTGTGGCAAGCTGGATTCAGGCAGCAGATCATAAACTGTGCTTCTGTGGGGAAATGTATTTATTATCGCTTAAGCACAACCCATTCTTTGTAGAAACCGCAAAATTAAAGCTTACTTTTCTGGGTTCAAGTTCTGTTTATTTTTGCCAGCGAGAATCTTCAAATTATTGAACCCGCCAATTAAAAAGAATATTCGCATTGCAGAAGAAGCAATTAGGCGGCGTGTTGAGGAAGCATATAGAAGAAAGAAAGTAAGATTCCCAAACTGTAATACTCGTTAATGAGCCTTTGAACTCCATTAATGAATATTTGATACTCGTTAATGAGCCTTTGAACTCCATTAATGAGCCTCTGAACTCCATTAATGAGCCTCTGAACTCCATTAATGCACCTTTGAACTCCATTAATGAGCCTTTGAACTCCATTAATGCACCTCTGAACTCCATTAATGCACCTCTGAACTCCATTAATGAGCCTTTGAACTCCATTAACAAATCTTCAGATACCTCGTTCCCAGTCTATGGCTGGAAATGCCTATTTGCAGCTTCTACCTCCCGAATTCGCGGCAGAGTTGCAATGAAGTACATTTCTAGGTTCTACCTGAAACCAGATTTAAATCTGGAAACGAGATTTATAAAAATTTTGGCGATCGCTATTCCCACACATCTATATAATAAGAAAACAGTCGCGATGAGCGATAACTATATTTTGAAACGTATATGTGCATACAGACAGCAAATCCTAAAAGAAAATAAAGAAACCTGTTTTTCGCCTATCCAACTAATAAGATACTAATAGTAATAGGATATACAGAAAATAGATTTGTAGCCTTATTAAATTCATGCTTGAGTACATCTGAGTACAGCTTAATATATTGCAAAATATCTTGATAAAATCTTAGCAAAGACTTACGGGTAAAGTTTCTTGTAGCGCGAACATAAATTCTTAACCCCTGCCCCAAAAATACTAGTACCCCCATCATTAAATACTAGCGCCCCTAACCCCAGACAAATTTTAACGTTATGTTAAGTCGGGGTTTCGGCGTTTGAGTACAACTTTAATCAATCCAATAAATCCAATCAGCATTGGGTTTGGTATCGAGTTGGATGTTACCTGATATAAGCATAAAAATAGCAGATGACTCAATTACCAGATAGACATTACCGATGCAACAGTCTTTAGACAGTATTAGCGATCTCCCAAGTACCAAAATGCAGGATTCTGCCCATACATCCATGTTGAAAAATTTACTCTCTGGCGTTTTTTTTGAGCCATTATTGAGTGATTTTCGCATTATCTTTGAGCGCGATCCAGCAGCACGGAATTGGCTAGAGGTGGTGTTTTGCTACCCCGGATTGCACGCACTCTGTTTGCATCGTCTTGCTCACTGGTTACATGGTCGAGGAGTGAGTTTTATCCCCCGTTTAATTTCTCACTTGGGACGATTTTTGACCGGAATTGAAATTCACCCAGGTGCAGAGATTGGTCAAGGCGTGTTTATCGACCACGGAATGGGAGTAGTCATTGGCGAAACTGCGATCGTCGGCGACTATACACTGATTTATCAGGGCGTTACCCTTGGCGGAACTGGTAAGGAAACTGGTAAGCGTCATCCCACAGTCGGCAAAAATGCAGTGATTGGGGCGGGTGCGAAAGTTTTAGGTAATCTGCAAATTGGCGATCGCGTCCGTATTGGCGCAGGTTCCGTTGTCTTGCAGAATGTCCCCAGCGATCGCACTGTTGTGGGAATTCCCGGTCGAATTATTTCTCGCAACGAAAGCGCCAGCCTTTCTCCTTTAGAACATGGAAAGCTACCCGATGTGGAAGCAACCGTGATTCGTTCTTTGCTCTCGCGCATTGAAGAACTCGAAAAACAACTGCAAACTTTACAAGTCAAGAGTCATTAGTCATTGGGCATTGGGCATTGGGCATTGGGCATTGGGCATTGGGCATTGGTCATTAGCAAAGGACAAAGGACAACTGACAAATGACAACTGACAAATGACAACTGACAAAGGACAACTGACAAAGGACAAAAGACAAAAGACAAATGACAAATCACGTTTTGCAGATTCCTTTGAGCGATCGCTGGCGAATCTATTACCGTTTGCAAGAGTTAAAAATTAATTGCTCTTGTCCCCCTGATGGTTCTTTACGAGTGCAAGTGAACAATTTGCTTGAAGTAATTCTAATTCGTAGCACAGTTATGCAACTTCTCGCTTCTCGTCACGAATTATTAGAATGGCTAGAGCGTTGCTGGCATTACAGTGATGAGTCATGATTATTTCAAAAAGACCTAATTTAGGCACGATTAATCTTGAATTCATGACGCAAGTACTGGACTTCATCGTTTTTGTTCATAGATGCACAAAGCTCAAATAGGTTTAGAGTTTGAAGCTACTGTCCGCTAGCAGAATTTATTGCAGACTGAGATGGATTAGATGAGGTTTAGATTTTGTTGGGTCTACTAAATCTGAAACTTCCCTGACATATAGCAACAATTAAAAAGGCGAAATTCCCAAATATAAATTGGAATTCCTAATTTTTAACCTTTTCCCAAATTAAGAAATTGAAAGTTCAATTATGGCGACTCGGAACAGAGATATAAAACTCCTCAATTTTTTGCACAATGAACTTGAACTTTCAAATGCCGATATTGCTGTAGCTCTGCGACACCGTGAATTAGAAAATGGCCCGTTACCGATGCTCCTCTGGCAGTATGGTTTCGTTGACTTGGAGCAGCTAGGAAAAATTTTTGATTGGCTAGCAGACCAAAGTTAGCGAATTTGCACCTCTTAACGTTGAGTACCATTACCTGCCTAAATTACACCAAAATGCACTAGAAAAGATGAGGTTACGAAGATGATTACATCCTTAATTGCTGGCTTCTGTGTATTACTTTGTTCGGGGTTTGCTAATAGTTATATTAGTTCATTGCTACTCGAAGACATTTCAACTGACATCGGTGAAAACGATTAGTAATTTATACATTCTTTTAGTTCCCTGTCATACAGATGTGATGCTAATAATCGGGCAATAATTAAGGATCATGTATCCTACATTATGAATTGTGATATTTTTAGCATTTACCATCACGAGGGATTGTAGAGGGAAAGGATATTAAGAATACTTCCAAGAGAGGGATATTTGCAATGAATCAAATCATAATTAATGACACTACATTACGTGATGGCGAACAAGCAGCAGGTGTTGCCTTTACTCTACAAGAAAAAGTAGCGATCGCGAAGTTTCTCGATGCTATTGGTATACCGGAATTAGAAGTGGGTATACCGGCAATGGGCGACGAAGAAACCCGTGCGATCGTCGCAATTTCTAACTTGGGTTTACAAGCAAAACTCTTGGGCTGGAACCGCGCTGTCATCTCAGATATCAAGGCTTCCATCGCCTGTGGTTTGAACCGGGTGCATATTGCCATTCCCGTCTCTGGTATCCAAATTGCCACTAAATTTCATGGTCAGTGGCGAGTAAGTTTGCAAAAACTCAAAGACTCAATCCACTTCGCCCTCGACCAAGGTCTTTGGGTAGCAGTCGGCGGAGAAGATTCTTCCAGGGCTGATGAAAACTTCCTCTTAGATGTAGCACTTTATGCCCAAGAATGGGGTGCATCACGCTTCCGCTTCTGCGACACTGTAGGAGTTCTCGACCCCTTCACCACCTATACTAAAGTCCAAAGGCTGGTTTCAGCGTTGACGATTCCCCTAGAAATCCACACGCATAATGATTTTGGTCTGGCAACTGCTAACGCTCTTGCGGGTATCAAAGCCGGAGCCTCATCAGTAAATACCACAGTTAACGGATTGGGTGAACGGGCAGGAAATGCAGCATTAGAAGAAGTTGTCATGGCGATTAAACGCATCTACGGCGTTAATTTGGGCATTGATACACCCAGTTTGCTGGAACTGTCTCAACTAGTTGCAGCCGCATCCGGTGCTAGCGTACCACCTTGGAAAGCGATCGTTGGCGAAAACACCTTTGCTCACGAATCTGGCATCCATGCTCACGGGGTACTACAAAATCCCATCACCTACGAACCATTTGCACCGGAAGAGGTGGGTTGGGAACGGCGTTTAGTAGTAGGAAAACATTCTGGACGGCATTTAGTTGCTAACTTACTAGAACAGCATGGAATTTTCTTAAACCCCCAAGAAACCCAATCTGTTTTAGACGCAGTGCGCCATCAATCGGTACAGAAAAAACGCAGTTTGACGACAGAAGAATTGTTGAATTTGGTCAGAGAACAGAGGTACTCTCATGCAACGTGATGAATTAGAACTAAACTTGCCACCCGCTTTTGAAATTGGTGAAAAAGTCAGAGTTCGTAAACTGCTAAAAAACGATGGTACCTTTCCCGGTAAGGAAGTCGGCCAAGTTTTAGTTAATAAGGGAGATATCGGTTACATAGCGAGTATAGGCACATATTTGCAGACTTCCTATATATATGCTGTGCATTTCTTAGAAACAGGGTTTGTCGTCGGCTGCAAGAAAAAAGAACTAGAATCGGTTGAGGAGTCTCATGAAAGTAATGCTACGGATGAATGATGCCGGCACTTTAGTAGTTTACGTTGCTAAAAAAGACCTTGAAGAAGAAGTCGTCAAACAAACCGATGGAAATGATGGCAAGATTCTCACCCTAGCAAATGGTTGGGAATTAGAATTTCGTGAATTGCCAGACACAGCAAATTTACCTCAAACAGTAGAAGCTAAACGCCTAGCTTAAAAACAGTTAGGAGTTAAGAGTTATGAGTTGGAAGTTAAGAGTTATCAGTTAAGAGTTATGAATTATTAACTCTTAGCTCCTCATTTTTAACTCCTCACTCCTAACTCCTCACTCCTAACTCTTCGCTTTAACTCCCCACTCCTAACTTTTTATCAATCATGGGTAACAAATATTTGACGTTATCAGAATTGAACCTTGAGGGACAGTTACTAGGTTTTGTTGGTGGTGAACCAGGAAAATATAAATACTTGCAATTGGCAGTTCCATCTGGAAATGTAGATATTAAACTGCCTAAAGAGTTGCGCTGTTTACTAAGTTCATCCTTAGTTCCTGGTCAGCAACTTCGCATTTGTGGTCATAGTAAGATAGACTCGCGCACAAGTAAAATTAAAATTAAAGCCTATAAGGTGACACCAATTGATGCGTGTCCAAAACAAGATTTACCACCTCAAACCAAAGCGAGGATTATGGTATGTCAAAAGGGCGGTTGCCTGAAACGTGGTGGTAAAGGGTTATTATCAGAATTAGAAAAAACTTTGTGCGATCGCGGTTTGTTAGACAAAGTTACCATTGAACATACAAGTTGCCAAAAATGCTGTGGTAGCGCTCCCAACTGTGTTTTACAGCTTGGTAAAAAGAAATACAAGAATATTCATCCTGACGCGATCGCATCTTTGCTAGAAAGTCATTTAACTTCAGAGTAATAAACTTCTCTAGCTATTCTTAAAATAATACATAAATTTGTAGGGGTAAAATTTTTACCCCTATTTTTTGTTTGTATAGTATAGCACCCTTGTCAAACTGCGATCGGCTAAGTTATAACTGCTGCAACGTTAGTAATACCAAATACAAACAGAACTTATAAAAATTTCCAGTAGTCTTGTTCCATCAGGACTACAAGCTTAATTATTGTGTGTAACTTTTTTGGAATTACCTTAAATACTTAAAAATAAATGTCTTTGTTTACGAATTTACTCAATCTGCATTCAGGAAACAAACCGCGTGAAGATTTTTTTACTGAGATTGTTGCTTATTTTTTATCCTGGAATAAGGATATTTTAATTGGTTGGCTAAAACATCACTCAATCATTAATGATGATAATTATTCTAGCATCAAGATTTCAACTCAACAAGAACATCAAGCACTGGCGATCCATACTGAGGATAGTAGACTTGATATTGTGGTTGAGCTTTCAACTGGTTTAAATACAGATGTAATATTTATTGAATCAAAAATTGGCTCTACAGAAATACCAGGACAATTAAAAAAATATGCTGAAATTTTGAGTAAATTACCAAATGTCAGACATCGAATTTTAATTTACATCACCCGTGATTATGATCCAAAAGAAGAAATAAAACAATATGATTGTGATCCAAAATCAGCAATTAAAGAGTATTGCCTTGAGTTATCACCCAAGATTAATTTCTTCCAATTGAGGTGGTATCAGTTTTATAGCTTCTTGAAAGAACGCGCGTCTGATATCTTATCTCAAGAAATATTAATTTTTATGAGGAATAACAGAATGTCTCACACTAATCAATTTTCATCAGTTGACTTATTGACAATGGTGAATTATAACAAAACTCTCCTTCTTATGGAATCAACTCTCAGTGAAGAAGTACAGCAGGAATTCAAGCTAGCTTTTGGAGGTGTTATCAAAGGTGCGGCAAGTAGGACTCAATGGAAATGGGACGAGAGATATATTATCTACACTCACTTTTCTCCCTCGACATGGGACTTATGGTGTGGTCTTGGATACTTCGGTTTAAATCCAAGTAATTTAACTGATTATCCATATTTAGGTATATTTTTGCAGGTTTCTCCTAAGTTTGGACAACGCCCAAAAATTATTGAATCTATGCAAAAAATAATTAACGATAAACCCAATATATGGACTCCTAATAATTTAAAAGTTTTGCCAGCATGGTCAGGTATATTTTATCGAAAAAGCTTACAAGATTTTTTATCTGAAGAAAACCACGTATCTGCTATTAAATTATTTTTCCAAGAGTCAATAAAGGAATTAAAAACGGTTCAGGAACAATATTTTGATTTTCCTTGGAAGGGTGTAAGTATAGAAGCACCTATAGAAGGTGATAAAGAAGAATACCCAGACACCTCATTATCTTCTATCGCATAACTTTAATCAGCTATAGCTATATTAAGATAAAAATAACTCTGCATTCTCGTAGTTGTTATGAGCCTTACCACTGCTAAACGCTTTACTATAGCTGAATATCACCGTCTAGCTGAACTCGGCTTCTTTGAGGAGAACGACCTAGTTGAGCTAATTAAGGGTGAAATAATCCAGATAGCAGCAAAAGGTACATCGCACTCTGTTTGTGAAACACGCCTAGAGCAAGAATTATATAAACTAGTAGGCGATCGCGCAACCCTGCGAGGACAACAACCAATTACTTTGTCTAACAACAGTGAACCTGAACCAGATAGAGTAATTGCAAAAAATAGAGATGATGACTATCTAGCGAATCATCCCAGCCCATCTGATATTTTATTCTTAATTGAGATTGCCGATTCATCCTTAAAATATGATCAAGAGGAAAAACTACCTATTTATGCCGAAGCAGGTATTTCTGATTATTGGATATTTAATTTAGTAGATAATTATCTGGAGTGCTATAGCGAACCTTATCAAGCCTTGCAAAGTAAATTTGGTTATCGTCGCAAATTTATTTATCTGCCAAATGAATCAGTTAATCTGCCCTGTTTTTCTGATTTAGTTGTGGATTTATCTAAGGTGTTTCCAGGTTAAGGTGTAAGGAGCGATGTCAGACAACAAGCCGCTGCAAGCCTTATAGCGAGTATAGGTGTCATGACCATTACCGAGATTCTTTAGAGCATTGCCTAAGTAGTTTTGTATTTGATAACTATATTAGAAAAAAATGCCCTTGCTAGAAAGTAAGGGCATTGAAATTTACCTATTTAATATTTAACGATTAAATCTATACGGTTTGGGATACTTTTCGCTTAAGCTTCATCCAAAATTCCATGACTCCAGCGATCATTTCCATGAGAGAAAATAGTCTTTTATCTTGTCTATAATCACTCAAGAGAAATCAAGCCGTATTGCGAATAGTCCTTAGCCAATTGTTATGCTAATTTCTTGCGTAGCTTGCTACCAGCCAAAGCCAGACCAACAATTCCTAAACCAGCGAGACTAGCAGGCTCAGGAGTTGATTGGACAATACCAGATTTCTTGAATTCAAATGCAATGGTTTGTGTGCCATTAAATTTGCTGGCATCATAACCAGTGGTTAGCAACTGCTGGGTTATATTACCCTGTGCTAAAAACGAGATTCCACTCAGATAATTTCCAGAGTTGATGACATTGAGATTAAATGTATTGTCCTTGCCATTATTGGTAAAGTAACTATTGGTCAAATCACCATAACCGACAATACCACCACCTTGTTTTACCTGACTTTCGTAAGAATTCCCTCCTCCTGCTAAACCACCATATGTAGCAACGCTGTAGCCTTCTTTAATATTAGTAACTGTTTTTGCCTGGACATTACTATAAACGCCTAGTTGTTGTACCCCTGAAGCATTCGCTGAAGCGAAATGAATCCCAAACAAATCCCCGCTGCTCATAGCATTGTCAAAGGTCTTACCCGCCATATTGAAGAACAAATCACCATATCCAATTTGACCGCCGGCAGCACCCTGTTCAGCCTCTCCTGTTAATTTCATATTGCCATTGATCGCCACAATGACGCTGGTAGCAGTTTCTTTGATAGCCATACCAGAGATATCGTAGGGGTTTACTTTTCCTGGCGCGGCACCAACCCAGTAATTCCCGTTCATCCCATCTTTGTTTGAATCAAATGCATACTGCCACCCGTTAGCAGTGGAATTTTGACCCACCAAAAGACCGGTAGTGTCGTTCAGACACTCCAAAGAGATGCTAAATGCTGTTCCCTTTAAGTCTGAGGCATAGGCTCCTTGACCAGCCACAAAGAAGATTCCAAAAGTAGCAATACCAACCTTCAGTAAATTGAATAAGTTTTGAGTTTTCATTATTTATAAATTGATTGATTTAGAGAATCACAATTTTTTGGACTCCTCTATTTGTAATTGGAATTACAAAAATATAAAAGCGTGATTTTTCGGAAAATATAATTTGGATAACTTAACGTTAATTTTATAAAACTCAAAGAAAGAATGACATATTTAGTTACAATTGCCTTTATTTAACCCAATTGTATTAAAGTGAAATAGCAGCAAAACCAAGTAGATGTAGTAGCCTACGATTATCTGCACCCATTTAATTAGATAATTTTAAAAAACTTTTGGGTTTGTGTAAGCTTAATAAACCATATCCCGCCAGCATCCCCGTACAGGGCATCTAAACCCGCAATCTACTTTAGAAACTAATATCCGATTTGGATGAACACTTGGGCATTTTCATTGCACCTTGCTATTTAAGGGAGTCAGGAGGCAGGGGTCGAAATCAATAAGCCTCCTGACGACTGACACCTTTATTCTGGTTCCTAGCAAAAAATGCAACCTTTCTAATCAAATCAAACCTTCCAATGCGTGTTGCAAATCATTGGTCACATCAGCAACAGCTTGTCTAGCACCCAACCGATTTTCCTTATATACCGGGTAACGCTCAGAGATGGATATAGGTTCACCCACAGTTATTTTTACTTTTTGCTTACCCAATTGCGGACGCTGTACAGTTTTATTGCCTTTGATTTTAGCAATCATCTGCCATAAAATTAAAGTCGTCTCAGCAAATCTTTCTGCTGTTGGATTTTCCCGAATATAATTACCAGAAACAGCCACAAAACTTTCTACTAAACGCATATGCCACATCCGTGCATTCGCTTCTTCTGCAATGCGATCGCCTAAAGCTTTTTCAACCGCAGATACTCCTTTGACATCCTTAAATTCTTCTCTAAATATATAATTCCAACCTGCTTGCTCGACTCGTCGGCAACGATCGCTCAAACTACCTTTTGACTGCAAATTAAAATACTGTTCTGAGATTAGCAGCGCTGCATTCAACAACGCTTGTAAACGAACTGCTAATGCTTCATTTCTATCTGGAATTTGCCCATTGACAATCTTGGGATCTGGCAGTTTTTGATGATAAAACCGGGTATAAAATTCTTCCATCAGCAAAAGTAAATGTTCTGCCAAAGCCAACAACCGGGGATAAAGCGACTCCACAGAAGCATTTTCTGCTGAATTCACAGGTAAACCACTAGCCGCTTCCAATTCACTTAAAAGATTTGCGATCGCATCCCAAGGAGCATCAACGTAACTATATTTAATCCCAACTGGTACAATTAAAACCTGTTCGGGGCGTTCAGCTTTGTGCAAATCTTCAGCACACCAAAAGCCTAATTGGGCAATACCAGGTTCTAGGGGGCTAATATTCTCCGATAAACCATTGGTTGCACCCTCTGGCGCAGCTGCCATCGGGAATTTCCCATTGGCAAACAACTCACGCGCCGAACGTAATCCCGTCCAGTCAGCCTTACCTCGCTGAATCGGAGTCCCACCTAAATGAGAAGCAATCCAGCCAACGTGGGAACCTGCCCATAGAGGAATACCGCGATCGTAGATAAAATGAGCGTGAATGGGAAGTTGTAGTTTTGTACCTTGCGATCGCGCTGTCTTTGGTACGAGTTGAGATAGCAAGTAACCCAAACAAAACGGATCGTCTGTTTTGGGATGGCGAAATGCCAGCATAAAACGGATTTTACCCTCCTGAAACTGGCGATAAAGATCCACTAGAACCTCTACGTTATCTGCTTCAATTTGGCTAATAGGTGTTTGCCAGTTTATCCAACTGGGTAGTAATAGATGGACAACTCGTAGTAATAAAGGGTTAAACGCGGGAGGAATAAATTCTAAGGGTGCCTGTGCTTGATAAATTACATCTGCCAAAGTAGTTTCTCCTAAAGATGCCCTGATTATAATCGCCTGATGGTTATTTCTTTTAAGATATCCTAAAGGCTGTAATATGCCCTGAGTAATGAAGTCGAGGTAAAATCTGCTTCTTGCGCTGTGCTTGGCACATTATTCAGGTTAGAAAACTAGGATACCTTCTTAGTCTACGCAAATTATTTTAATGAAGCGTACTTACGCAGACTTATAAAGTATTTTCTACTGCAATGAAAAGTGTTGGCAGATAGTGGAGATTTAGCAACACTTGCAAATCTTAATAACAAGAAAGACTCAAGCTAAATCCTGGCAATACATCTTCACCCGATAAGTGTGTGAGTAGATTTTGCACTTCTACATCTTGTTTTTGGCGATAAATTTCTACTTGTTGCTGTTGGGGGTTAATTAACCATGCTAACTGCACCCCCGCATCCATATATTCTTGCATTTTGGAACGTAACATTTCCAAATCATCTGTTGCTGACCTTAATTCAATCACAAAATCGGGTGCAATGGGGGGAAATTTGCGTCTTTGTTCAAGTGTAAGGGCTTGCCAACGTTCTCGTTGAACCCAAGCGGCATCTGGCGAACGATCGCCACCATTGGGTAATTTGAATATAGTAGAAGAACTGAAAGTGTAACCGAGGCCAGTTTGCCGATTCCAGATTCCTAGATCGATAATTAAATCTGCTTCTCGATTGCCGCTTTCGCCTCCAACGGGGGACATGATGATTAATTCTCCCTTGGCAGTGCGTTCAAATTTCAATTCGCGGTTATTTTGACATAAGTGATAAAATTGTTCGTCACTCAAGTGAACGGTGTCTAGTTTTAATGTCAAAGGACTCATAACCTAGACCTAGATTAAATAGTTGCAAAGATTATATCATGCGATATCTTAATGGCTGTAAGATGCCGATGCTTGCAACGGGCAAAGCCATCGCACACCACGCAAGTTCAAAAACTAAGATGCTTTTCTGACGCGCGATTTCTAATCGCCAGTTGGTTTATAAACAAATTAGAGATTCTGGAAAGGGAATAAACGATGCGACTTTCACAAATGTTATTTGTTACATTGCGGGACGATCCGGCTGATGCTGAGATTCCCAGTCATAAATTATTACTCCGTGCAGGTTACATTCGTCGCATCGGTAGTGGTATCTATGCTTATTTGCCGCTAATGTGGCGGGTACTGCAAAAAGTTTCCCAAATTGTGCGGGAAGAAATGAACGCTACAGGCGCACAAGAATGTCTCCTACCACAATTACAACCTGCTGATTTATGGAAGGAATCGGGACGCTGGGACACTTACACCAAAGCTGAGGGGATCATGTTTTCCCTAATTGACCGCCGCGAGCAACAATTAGGATTAGGCCCAACTCATGAAGAAGTAATCACAGCGATCGCTCGTGATATGATTCGCTCTTATCGCCAGCTACCACTAAATCTCTACCAAATTCAAACCAAATTCCGCGATGAAATTCGTCCCCGCTTTGGTTTAATGCGCGGACGAGAGTTTATCATGAAGGATGCCTATTCCTTCCATACCGATGAAGCTAGCCTCAAAGAAACTTACCAGGATATGTATAAAGCCTACAGCAATATTCTGCGACGTTCTGGTTTAGCTTTTCGCGCAGTGGAAGCTGATTCTGGTGCAATTGGTGGTTCTGGTTCTACAGAATTTATGATTTTGGCGGAAGCTGGCGAAGACGAAGTTCTCTACACTGAGGATGGTAAATATGCCGCTAACGTAGAAAAGGCTGTTTCTTTACCAATTGACGCTGAAACCTCACGGTTTACAACCTATGAGAAACGCGATACACCTGGAACAGAAACGATTGAAAAGGTGTGTCAACTCCTCAACTGTTCTCCGACTCAATTGGTGAAAAATGTCCTTTATCAGACAGTTTATGATAATGGTATAACGGTGTTAGTTTTGGTAAGCATTCGAGGCGATCAAGAAGTTAATGAGGTCAAATTGCAAAATGAACTGACTAAATTAGCTTCTGAATATGGCGCTAAAACTATTATTAGTTTGAATGTACCAAATGTAGAAGCCCAGCAAGCATGGACAACTAAATCTCTGCCTTTAGGCTACATTGCGCCAGATATTGCAGATGAGTATATTACTGCTAATAAACAGATCCATTCCAAGTTTTTACGCTTGGTGGATCGAACAGCAGTTGATTTAAAAAACTTTGTTACAGGCGCGAATGAGGCTGGTTATCACGTAGTTGGTGCTAATTGGGGTGAGCAATTTAAGTTACCACGAGTAGTAGATATTCGTAAATCAAGACCAGGCGATCGCGCCACCCACAATCCAGAACAAATCCTACAAAGCGCCCGTGGAGTTGAAGCAGGTCATATCTTCCAATTAGGTACGAAATACTCTCAAGCGATGGGTGCAACTTATACCAACGAACAGGGTGAAGAGAAGCCGCTAGTTATGGGTTGTTTTGGTGTAGGCGTGTCACGATTAGCCCAAGCTGCCGTCGAGCAATCTTACGATAAAGATGGGATTATTTGGCCAGTTGCGATCGCACCTTATCACGCGATCGTCACAATCCCCAACATTAAAGATGCTCAACAAATCGAAATCGCTCAAAAACTTTACACAGAACTCAATCAAACGGGAATTGAAACTTTACTAGATGACCGCGACGAACGGGCGGGAGTCAAATTTAAAGATGCTGACTTGATAGGCATACCTTATAGAATTGTAACCGGACGAGCGATCGCTAATGGCAAAGTTGAAGTTGTAGAAAGAGCCACCCGTAAATCTCAAGAAATTGCCATTGATGAAGTGACAACCACGCTCAAACAGTGGATTACACAAGCAATAGAGTGAAGTAGAGAGTAGACAATTTTCCATTCAACCTAACTTTTCACTTGATCTGGAAAGACCTACGAAAAACCTAATCCCCTTCCCACGAGTGTAAAACGGAAAATTCAAAGTCTCTCTCCTCGAAGGAGAGAGATTTAGAGAGAGGTTTTTCAGAACCGATAAAAAGTCAGATTCCCCAGAGACGCTATTAATTGCGTCTCTCCAAAATTTACATAATTTGGTAGGTGACGGATTAGAAATAAAAATTCTAAAATTGAATTAGGGGCTTACAGAATTAAGAAGCATTTAAGTCTCCTCTAGATTGTGGGAAACTCTCTACTTATAAGTATCGTCTTTAACCAGGCTGCTCCTCACATAACTACCATATCAGCCCTCAGTTAGGAAGGTTTTGAACATGAAAGACCAACAAGGATCTAATCGTATTTCTTCAGGCGTAATTGCAGCTGTATCAGCAGCGGTTGTAGCGGTGGGTGGCGGTGTAGCTTGGTTTACCACACAATCCAACAATCCTCCCACACCGTCAAACCCTTCTAGCCGCATTGAACAGCCAGCACAGCCATCAACTAGGCAGCCAGCTAATGAGCAAACCCCCAACGTTTATTGGCTAAGACCAAAAGACAAAAATGTTGCTTTGGTTCCCCAGCCTGTTAAAGTAGCTTCTGTACTACCCAACCAGGCTTTAGAAGCAGCTTTTCAAAGTTTGTTAGCAGGTCCAACAGAAGGAACAGATTCGACAACCATCCCCAAAGGAACTAAACTGTTGGGGCTGAAAGCGGAAAAAGATGAAGTTCACGTTAATTTATCTGAAGATTTTACTAGCGGTGGTGGTAGCACTTCAATGATGGGCCGCGTTGGACAAGTTGTTTACACTGCAACAACTTTAAATCCCAAAGCCAAAGTTTACATTGACGTGAACGGCAAACCGTTAGATGTTTTAGGCGGCGAGGGTCTAGAGTTACAACAACCACTCACTCGCGAACAGTTTCAAAAAGATTATCCGCTTTAGTCATTAGTCATTAGTCATTAGTCATTAGTCATTGGTCGTTGGTAATTAGTTTTTCACAAATGACAAAGGACAAATGACGAAGGACAAAGGACAAAGGACAACTGACCTAACGTTTGCTATTTAATACGCGAAAATTACGGGCTTGCTGCTCCAACCTTGTGGCGAGGCGATCGCAAACCCGATTACACAACTCAAAAATCATTTGATCTTCCACCCGGTAATAGGCGCAAGTTCCTTCACTGCGGCGGCTAAGGATACCTGCTTGCCACATTACCTTCAGGTGTTTTGACACATTTGCCTGAGAAGTCTGTGTTGCCTCTACCAACTCTTGCACGCATTTTTCTTCATCCCGTAATAAGTGTAGCAGCCGTAGGCGCATTGGCTCACTTAATAGGCTGAAGTATTCAGCTACTTGTTGCACCACTTCTGGTGGTAAAGGCAACGTTTGTTTCATCAGGGTTGACCCGCAAGGACTGAAAGTTTTAACAATGACTCACATCATATATACATTAATACTTAATCAGGGTTAATTCGCATCAAAGGTTGACCATATTCTACAGCGTCGCCATTTTGAAGGAGAATTTCCATTACCTGTCCAGAGACTTCGGCTTCGATTTCATTCATCAGCTTCATGGCTTCAATGATACAGACTGTTTGACCCTTGCGGACGCGATCGCCCACTTCCACAAATGCCGCTTCCCCAGGCGCAGGAGCGCGATAAAACGTTCCTACCATTGGGGAAGGCACTTCTACTAATCTCTGGTCAATGGTTGAGGGAGAATTTACAGATAACTGCATTTGTGTGCTAGTTCCAGTATTCTCAAATACACGAGATGTGGACACCTCCGTTACCTGACTTCCGCTCATCTGGTTTCCCCCAGATGAACCTGATGTCAAGCCTGAACCTACCACACCGCCTAAAGTCCCTTGACCTACCGACAACATCTGATTGCTAATGCTCACAGCCTTACGGACTGTTAGCTCAAAATCATCGCTTTTGAGCGTGACTTCTGCAATATCTGTTTGTGCGATAGTTGCCAGAAGTTGGCGGATTTCATTAAAGTCCAATGGCACAGTTTTTATTACCTCGACCTATCCGTAAATGAGCATCTTAAGTGTGGCAGGGAATTAATCCCTATGTAGGGATTTAAATCGAGACTTGCATCTTTAGTAGAGATGAAAGTTATTCCCTGCTGATATATTTATCTTCCTGAGTATCAACCTTGATGCGTTCTCCTTGAGAAATAAACAAAGGAACCATCACAACTGCACCAGTTTCTAAAGTTGCTGGTTTTGAGCCACCTGTGGCAGTGTCACCTTTTAAACCTGGATCTGTTTGGACAATTTCCAGAACCACAGACTTAGGCAATTCGACTCCTAGCACCTGGTCGCCCCACTTAATAACTTCAGCTTCCATACCTTCCTTCAGGTACTTGACGCGATCGCCAATTTGTTCGCGGGTCAATCTGCCTTCTTCGTAGGTTTCCATATCCATAAAGACAAACTCATCGCCTTCTTTATAGGTATGTTGCATCGTACTTTTTTCTAGAGTAGCTTGCGGCACTGTTTCCCCTGCGCGGAACGTTTTTTCCATCACGCTCCCACTCTGGACATTTTTTAGCTTAGTTCGTACAAAGGCAGAACCTTTACCTGGCTTGACGTGTAAGAATTCAAGCACTCGCCATACAGACCCATCCAATACAATTGAAACACCGGGTCGAAAGTCGTTACTGGAGATCATGAAACTTTCAAATTTTGGAAGACAATCGGCATTTATTGTACCCTTCTAGGGTCGTCATTGGGCATTTGTCATTAGTCATTAATCATTTGTCATTAGTCATTAGTCATTTATCCTCCGCCCTTAACGTGGGAAGATTATTGATGGGTTACGTCCCAATACCGTTTGGTTAAGGAATATTTTTGGTTGAGGCAGGCAGGGGGGCAGAGGGAGAACAGAAGCAAGGGGAGAGAAGAATTACTAAAAACCCTCTTTCCTCAAGAGCCTCCCCTGCTTCCCCTGCCTCCCCTGCTTATCCGAACCGTATTGGGTTACGTCCAGTCAACATATTCAATGCTGCATTTGAGTTATCCCATGCTTAACTTATTAAAATCCTGGCTGAAGAACAGCCTAATGGCAATACTGCTGGTAACAATATTTTTAGGCATAACTACAGCTGGGTGGACTCCCTCCAGTAGCGCCGCACTGCCAGCCGGCAATGCAATTACCGACGGAAAGGCTTTGTTGCGGTATGCACTCCCGATAGATAACAAACCTGTGCAGCAACTACAAGGCAGCTTAGAGGACATCTCTGCCCAACTGCGGGCGAATCGGCGTTGGGGTGCTATTTCCAAAGACATCAGCCAAGCATCCCGCATTCTCGATAAACCTTCCCAAATCTTAACAAGCGTTCCCGCAGAACGCCAACCCCAAGCCGAAGCTTGGATTACCGAGTTGAAATCTGGGGTGGGTAAATTGCAAGAATTGGCGAACAGCAAAGATAAAGAACAAATACTGGAAGAGAGAGGTAAACTACTAAATCTCGTTACTCAGCTAGAAGAGTCAATGGTGAAACAATTCCCCTTTGAAGTGCCTGCCCAGTACAGTAATCTGCCGCAACTTAAAGGTCGTGCCACTGTAGAAATTAAAACTAACAAAGGCGATTTGGCCCTTGTTGTAGACGGTTACAGCGCTCCTGTGACTGCTGGGAATTTTGTAGATTTGGTACAGAGGGGTTTTTATAATGGCTTAGAATTTACCCGTTCTGAAGAGTCTTACTTTCTGCAAACTGGAGATCCTGCTGGGAAAGATGTGGGTTTTATTGACCCAAAAACGGGCAAATATCGCGCTATTCCTTTAGAAATCTTAGTTAAAGGCGATAAAGCACCTACTTATGGCATTACTTTAGAAGAAGCTGGACGTTACGTTGATATGCCAGTTTTACCTTTTTCTGCCTTTGGTGCAGTAGTGATGGCTCGTCCCGAAAGTGAAGTAAATGGTGGTTCATCACAATTTTTCTTCTTTTTGTTTGAACCAGAACTCACCCCCGCCGGACGCAACCTATTGGATGGTCGTTATGCCGTTTTTGGCTATCTTACCGAAGGTAAAGAAGTTTTGGATAAACTGAAGGCTGGTGACAAAATTGAATCGGCAAAAGTGGTGCAGGGGATAGAAAATCTGGTTGAACCGCAAGCTGCATAAGAAGACACAGGGGGCAGGAGAAGAATAATTCTTGTACAGACGCGATTAATCGCGTCTCTCCTGATTCAGATTTGCGGCGGTGAATATCTGCTCAACTACGATCCTTAATTCTGGAAAAGTCCGCGATCCAATTTGCTGAGTAGCAGTAAAAACTGTTTCTTCGTAAAATCCATCTTCCAGTAGTAACACTGAAACTTTTGTTGCCAGTGGGTCTACAATCCAATATTCAGGAACCTCTAAGGCTGCATATTCTGAGCGTTTATAACGATAGTCCCGTTTCACCGACTCTGGACTAACCACCTCGACAATTAGTAACGGTGGTGACTCAAATACTGCTGAAGCATTCAACAATTCTCTAGCTTGCTCCAGTGTCACTACACACAAATCAGTCAACCTAGATTTATTTCTACCCGTTCTCACCCCACTTTCCCGAAAACACAGCCAAGTAGAGTTACAACGTTTGATTTCTGCATCTAGCGATTGCTCAAGAAATTTGGCAATCAGGAAATGTTCAATAGTAGGTGGATTCATTAGCTCTAGCTTGCCATCCACCAGTTCATAATGGAAATCGCTACCATCATCATAGGTTAAGTACTCCTCAAATGTAATGCTGGTTACTGGTGTTGTTACCATTCCAACTGACTCCTAGACAATACCTTTATCTTAAACAGTAAAGTAAATCATCAGTTTTCTTCGTAATTTTGCAACACGGAAAACCGATTGTGAACAGTGAGTTATCTTCTCAACAAGTAAAAGACATTGGCGAACAAAGTCTTTTAGAAAAATTACAGCGTTTCTGTCCTCCAGAAATTATCGGCGATGATGCAGCAGTACTTGAGACTGCACCAGAGAAATCTTTGGTAGTGACTACAGATGTACTGGTTGATGGCGTGCATTTTAGCAACCTCACCACTTCTCCAGAAGATGCTGGTTGGCGAGCTGCTGCTGCAAATTTATCAGATTTAGCAGCGATGGGTGCTTCTCCATTGGGAATCACTATTGGGTTGGGACTACCCGGTGAACTTAGGGTGAGTTGGGTAGAACGCTTGTACCAGGGAATGACAGAATGCCTGCAAAAATACAATACCCCAATTGTTGGGGGTGATGTGGTGCGATCGCCTGTTACTACTCTGGCAATCACCGCTTTTGGTCAAGTTAACCCTAGTCAAATTATTCGCCGTTCTGCTGCTGTTGCCGGAGATGCGATCGTCGTTACAGGCGTTCATGGAGCCTCCCACGCTGGCTTAGAAATCCTCTTACATCCCGAATTAGGACAAAACCTCAAAGATGCAGAACGCACGGCTCTAATCCGCGCACATCAACGTCCACAACCACGATTAGATGTCTTACCAATCCTTTGGAAAATCTTAACTCCTAACTCCCAACTCTCCATTGCTGGTATGGATAGCAGCGATGGTTTGGCAGATGCGATTATCCAAATTTGCCGCGCGAGTGGCGTTGGCGCTGTTTTAGAACACAGACAAATTCCCCTAGCAAAAACTTTTAACCATTGGCTGACACCAGACCAAGCGCTAAGATATGCTCTATATGGTGGCGAAGACTTTGAATTAGTACTGTGCTTACCACAAGAATTAGCATCAGCCTTAGTGCAACATCTTGGAGAAGGTGCTGCGATCGCAGGCAGGATTACAGCCGGCTCGACAGTGATATTGCACGACGAGCAAAAAAAATTCCCTGACCAAGTTCTGAATCTTAGCCAGGGATTTCAACATTTTAGTCAATAGTGCTTTGTCCTTTGTCCTTTTTCTAATGACCAATGACCAATGACCAATGACCAATGACTAATGACTAATGACAAATTAATTATTGCCACTTCTGGGCTACCAACTCTGCCAAATCCAAAACTCGTTGGCTGTAACCCCACTCGTTGTCATACCACGCCATAACTTTTACTAAGTCATTGCCCATAACCAAAGTCAAGCTGGAATCGACAATCGAAGAAGCGTCAGTGCCTTGATAATCAGAAGATACTAGTTCTAGTTCGCTGTAGTCCAAAATCCCTTTAAGTGGACCTTCGGCAGCATCCTTAAGAGCTTGGTTAACTTCTTCAGTAATAGTACGCTTCTCAACCTGAACTACGAAATCTACCATTGAGACGTTCGGGGTTGGTACGCGCAAGGCAACGCCATTTAGTTTGCCTTTGAGGTCTGGGATAACCAGCGCCACTGCTTTTGCTGCACCAGTGGAAGTGGGTACAATGTTTATCGCTGCGGCCCTCGCCCGTCGCAAATCCCGGTGAGAAGCGTCTAGCAAGCGCTGATCGCCTGTATAGCTGTGGGTGGTGGTCATCGTACCTTTGATGATGCCGAACTTATCGTTCAACACCTTGGCAATCGGTGCCAAGCAGTTGGTAGTACAGCTAGCGTTGCTGATAATGTGGTGTTTGTTGTGGTCATAATCATGATGATTTACACCAACCACAAAAGTACCATCCTCGTTTTTACCAGGAGCGGTAATCAGAACTTTCTTGGCTCCAGCATTTACGTGCTTGAGTGCTCCTTCTTTGCTAGTAAATACCCCGGTTGCTTCGATAATTAGGTCAATTCCCCAATCTTTCCAGGGCAAGTTTTCGGGATTGCGATCGGACACGCACTTAATGGTCTTACCGTTAACGATGATAGAGTTATCATCGGCACTAATCTCAGCACCCTTGATCTTCCCTAGCATGGAGTCATACTTCAGCAGGTGAGCATTAGTTCTAGGGTCTGAAGTGTCATTAATAGCGACAAGATCGATTTTACTATTCTCTCTACCCACCCAGCAACGCGCAAAGTTACGTCCAATCCGCCCGAAACCGTTGATTGCAACTCTAATCACAGTGTCTTGCCCTCTGTATTTATGCTTATTATGTTGATATCGTTGACCCCAATCATATCGCAAAGGGGGGGGGCACTTTTAACCATAAAGTGTTAGATCAATAAAAAAACACATAATTTATTCAGATTTGTAAGAGTAGAGATTGTTGTTAGTGATATATGATCTGACCGATTCTGAGACTAAATAACGAATTGACTGGCGTTCGCAGCAAAATTTGCGAATTAGACTTGACGAAACTCCTACTAAAGGTATATTCAAGAGTTGCCAGTGAATGATCAAAGACTGCTCCCTGAGTTGTTGCTCGACTTGCTTGCAGATTAATTTGCTTTGAGTTATAGTCTCACCACCTAGCTGTCGGGGTGCGATTAACCAATCACACATTTGTGCTAATTCGTGTCCCCGGTACCAACCGGGTAAGGTTTGGAAAGTATCCAAGCCCACAATCCAGTACCAATGAGTATTTGGGTAACAAGTAGATAAGTCAATCAGGGTGTTAATGGCATAAGAAGTCCCAAAGCGATTAGTCTCCACTAGTGAGACAGTAAATGCTGGGTTATCTTTGATGGCTAATTGCAGCATTTGCACGCGATGCTCAAACAAAGCTGCTTCTTTGTGAGGAGGGTTTAGGGATGGCACCCAAATTACCTTTTCCAGGGATACTTGATGCAAAGCTGTCTCGGCTACGAGCAGGTGTCCCCAATGAATTGGATCGAATGTGCCACCAAAAATTGCTAGTTGCTGCATCCAGATAAGCCTGGGTTATATGCAATTGAAAAATAGTTTCATTACCAATGTACTATTGTACTCAATTCACGCCTAAACTTGATGCAATTTCAAATTAGTTTCACTAAACAATGTATTATGTAGCCAATTCCAGTAAGGTAGCCAAAAATATGTATTTGACATTACAAGAATTTCTTTCCCGATGCAGCCAAAATTTTCAGAATAATCTTAAGAACAGTTCCGAAATAGCAAAAACCTCCAACCAAGGTAAAATCATTCTCAACCAGGAAAGCCAGAGCAGAAACATCATTTGGGCATCAAACATGAACATGATACAGAAGTAGTTACGGTAAAAATCAAAATCCTGTTATGATACGCGTGTCATTTGTGATTATGGTGTGGTGTGGTGTAAAAGGAGTAATAAATGACTAATTCTGTAGATTTTAGTGGTAGACCATTTCATTTCATTGGCATCGGTGGCATAGGTATGTCTGCTCTGGCATACGTTCTTGCAAAGCGTCAATTTCCAGTATCAGGTTCGGATCTTCGTCCTAACCACATTACGCACAAATTGGAATCTATCGGTGCTCATATTTTTGGTAAACAAGAGGCAAGCAATCTCGAATTCTTTCAACCTCAGGTATTAGCTAATCCAGTAGTATTAAATTCACCAGAAGAATTACCTACTGATACTAAGTCAAAACTGCCTCAAGTTATTTGTTCAACAGCAATTAACACTAATAATTTAGAATACAAAGCAGCGCTGGAATTAGGTTGTCCAGTTTTACATCGTTCAGATGTCCTAGCAGCTTTAATTGCCGATTACTACAGTATTGCAGTGGCAGGAACCCACGGCAAAACTACAACCAGTAGTATGATTGGCTATATGCTTCTAGAAGCAGGCCTAGACCCAACGATTTTAGTCGGTGGCGAAGTCAATGCATGGTCCGGTAATGCTCGATTGGGACAAAGCCAATATTTGGTAGCCGAAGCAGATGAATCAGATGGTTCTTTAGTAAAACACGCTCCCGAAATTGGCATCATCACCAATATTGAACTCGATCATCCTGACCACTACGATACATTAGAAGAAGTCATTGACACCTTCCAGACATTTGCTAAGGGTTGTAAAACTTTAATAGGTAGCATTGACTGTGCGACAGTGCGCGATCGCTTGCAACCCACAATTACCTACAGCTTACACTCAGATACCGACGCTGATTACACCGTCACTAATATTGATTATCGTGCTGATGGTACCACGGCTTTGGTTTGGGAAAAAGGCAAAGCTTTGGGCGTGTTGACGTTGCGGTTACTCAGTCGGCACAATCTCAGCAACGCTTTAGCCGCAGTGGCTGTTGGTCGCGCTTTGGGCTTAGAATTTGGAGCAATTGCCAAAGGTATCGCCACCTTTGAAGGAGCAAGACGACGCTTTGAGTTCCGAGGCGAAGTCAATGGCATTACCTTCATTGATGACTATGCTCATCACCCGAGCGAGATTCGCGTTACTCTCGCCGCAGCACGTTTACAGGCAAGACCAGGGCAAAGAGTGGTTGCCATCTTCCAACCCCATCGCTATAGCCGTACACTGACCTTTTTAGATGAATTTGCCGAGTCATTTACTCATGCTGATTTGGTAGTGCTAACTGATATTTACAGTGCAGGCGAACCGAATTTAGGGCAAATTAGTGGTGAACGTCTAACGGCAGAAATTGCTAAACAGCATTCGCAGGTCGTTTATCAACCAACTTTACCCGCAGTGTATGAGTACTTGCTACAAACACTACGCCCAGGAGACTTGGCGCTGTTTTTGGGGGCTGGAAACTTGAACCAGGTCATTCCGGAAGTAATTACGACACTTTGTGAGCCGGCTAAAGCCACATCCTAAGTGAAGACCTTTGCGAAGTTTTATTTCTGAGTAAAGCGCTCCTCTCGCAACGGTTTCATCTGTGAACTCTATTACCGTATATTTGCGGTAAATAAATGTAAAAATTTTACCAAAAAAGTAAAGATGACCATTTCCCAGGCAGCTGGAAACGTCTGCACAGTTTCTGCTTTGAATACAAAGAAACCCCAAATAACTAATTCGGTGGAGAGTGAAGTAATCTACTTACCCAATACTGATTGTGCGCTCAAGTCCCAGGCTTGTTTGTCAGCGTTTACTTCCTATAGAGTTGGGGGAGCCGCTGATTTATACGTTGCCCCCCGAAACTTAGAAGCACTGCAAGCAAGTCTTAAATACGCCAAAGAACGCGAGCTAAAGGTGACAACACTGGGAGCAGGTTCTAACTTGCTGGTGAGTGATGGTGGTATATCAGGCTTAGTCATTGCTACTCGTCATCTCCGCTTCAGCAACTTTGACCTTAAAACCGGTCAATTAACCGTTGCTGCCGGAGAATCAATTCCTAGCTTGGCATGGGCGGCAGCAGAGTTAGGGTGGCAAGGATTGGAGTGGGCTGTTGGTATCCCTGGAACAGCCGGAGGTGCAGTGGTAATGAATGCAGGGGCACATAATAGCTGTATCGCAGATATGTTAGTTAGTGCCGAGGTACTTTCACCCGATGGTACGCTGGAAACTCTAACCCCAGAACAGTTAGGTTATAGCTACCGGACTTCATTATTGCAAGGTGGCGATCGCATAGTCACCCAAGCCACCTTACAACTCGCGCCAGGTGCAGACCCAGCAAAAGTTGTGGCAATTACCAAAGAACACAAAAAGCATCGGTTAAGCACTCAACCATACAACTTTCCCAGTTGTGGTAGTGTGTTTCGCAATCCCAAACCTTACAGTGCTGGCTGGTTAATTGAACAAACTGGTCTCAAAGGCTACCAAATTGGTGGAGCACAAGTAGCATTACTACATGCTAATTTTATCGTTAATCGTGGTGGAGCAAAAGCTAGTGATATCTTCTGTCTCATTCGCCACATCCAACATCAAGTACAAGAACGTTGGTCTATTAATTTAGAGCCAGAAGTCAAAATGCTCGGAGAGTTTCAAGGTGCTTGTGGATAAAAATGGGGAATGGGGAATTGGGAGATGAGGGAGAAGAATTAATAACCAATGTCCTACTCCCTACTCTCTATTCCATACTCCCCACTCTATGACGCATTAATTATTGGTAAAAAAAGAGTCAAATTACTTACCGCATCTATAATTGAATTTGATTTGTTATTCAACGCATACGCGTACAAATAATTATGACAGGAAAAGGACAGGGATTCGGCTTTGGTTTAGGAAAAATGAAAGAATTAGCCGAAGCTTTTAAGAAAGCGCAGCAAGTTCAAGAAGGCGCAAAGCGACTCCAAGAAGAATTGGAGCAAATGGAGATTCAAGGAGAATCTGGCGGTGGTCTTGTAAGGGTGATTGTCAGTGGAAACCAAGAACCCAAGCGGGTAGAAATTTCTCCAGATGCTTTAGCAGAAGGTGCAGAAGTACTTTCCGATCTTGTAACAGTGGCAATGAAAGAAGCCTACAACAAGTCCACAGCAACAATGCGGGAACGTATGGAAGAATTAACCAGTGGGTTGGAGTTACCTGGATTTTAATCATTGGTCATTGGTCATTAGTCATTAGTCATTAGTCATTGGACAAAGGACAAATGACTATTGACAAAGGACAAAGTATATCTATGCCTTACAAGTTGCTGTTTGTCTGCTTAGGTAATATCTGCCGATCGCCATCGGCAGAAAATATCATGAATCATCTAATTGAGCAGGCTGGCTTGAGCGAACATATCCTCTGTGACTCTGCTGGTACATCTAGCTATCACGTTGGTAGTCCACCTGACAGACGTATGAGTGCTGCGGCTGCTACTAAGTTGGGAATTAAACTGCGTGGTCGAGCACGCCAGTTTGAAAAGTCAGACTTTCAAGACTTTGATTTGATTTTGGCTATGGATCGAGAAAATTATGACAACATCCTCACTCTCGATCAAACTAAGCAATATCAGCATAAAGTACGTTTGATGTGCGAGTTTTGCTCTCGGCATACTCTAAAGGAAGTTCCAGATCCCTATTACGGCGGTCAAGAGGGATTTAATCAGGTTATTGATTTACTGATCGATGCTTGTGAAGGTCTGCTGACAAAAGTTAAAAGTGAAGAGTTATGAGTTAGGAGTTAGGAGTTAGGAGTTTTAATTCCTCACTCCTCACTTTTAACTCCTAACTTTTTTATTCCACCAAACCATGCTTCATCGCATAACGGACTAATTCCGCGCGGTTGCTGGTTGAGGTTTTTCTCAATAAACTGCTAACGTACTTTTCCACAGTTCGAGGACTCAGGTGTAACTGAAGACCCATATCGGCATTAGAAAGACCATGAGTTAATAACTCTAAGACTTCCTGTTCTCTGTGAGTTAGGGATGAGTGCAGATGGGATTTCTGAATTTGAGTGGACAGAGAATTATGGGCATCCGTCGCTTTTATCGAGCCGGAAATGCCCAAACTATCTTTATGAGAAAAACGATACTCTGATTGGATAATTTGCGATCGCTCCAAAAGATTGCGGATTGCTGCTGCTAACTCTTCCAGTTCAAAAGGTTTGGGTAAATATAAATCGCACCCTGACTGGTAGCCGAGAATTCTTTCTTGGGTCTTAATGCGTGCCGTTAATAAAATTACAGGCAATAAACGAAACACTGGTTGTTGACGCACCCGGCGCACCAGTTCATAGCCATTCATCCGTGGCATAACAATATCCGTGACAATCAAATCAGGATGATACTCATCCACCATAAACAAAGCCTCTTGACCGTCATTAGCCACGATCACTGAGTAGCCAGACAGTTCAAGATAGTCGCTAACAGACAGACGAGTGCCCAAATCATCATCCACTACAAGGATCGTCAAGGGCATGGATAATACACCCCTAGCATTTTTTTACTCAGAAATTTGCTTTTATGTACTCCGTTAATGAACACAGACAATAATAGTGTTCTTATGTTTCATACTATGACAGGATTACCAGCTAATGACTGCTCTCAGGGTTTATTTATAAAGGAAATCTTAAATCATTAGGAAGGTTAACGAAATGTAACCACCTTAGACTCCCTGTGCTTAGGAGGCATAGAGAGCTTTGTAATTTGTAACAACTCATCATTAGCGTCATACCAATTCTTTGTCAGGACTTATGCAAAAGAGAAGTGAAAATCTTGATTTTCTGTAGAGACAATTCATGTAAACGCCAAGAAGCAAGTTACACGGAGTTTTTCTTAGAGAATCGGCTTACCACAAGGTATTGCCTTTACTTGATGTGTAAGTCCTATTTGTGAAACTGCACAAAATCAGGCTTAGTGAGACAAGTTGCTCAAGCAACTTGTTCTATGAAATCTTAGAGGTAATCGGTATCAGCTAACTTAAAATTGCCAGAAAACCTTAATTGTGAACTTAGAAAAGCTAAATTAGTGATATACAGTTCACCATTTATAGCGGTTCTAAGATACACCGTATAATTCACAAGCCAATCCAAATAATTTTTTAGGTACATTTAAAGCACACAAAATTATCAATGAGCGACAAGAACGAAGGTTACAAAGTTATTTGCGACAACCGTCAAGCCCGTTATTTGTATGAAATTCTAGAAACTTACGAAGCTGGAATTGAGTTGACAGGAACAGAGGTAAAGTCGATTCGTGCGGGTAAAGTCAATCTCCAAGATGGCTATGCTTTGCTTCGCAATGGTGAAGCATGGTTGATCAATGTGCATATCTCGCCTTACAACGCTAGTGGACAATATTTTAATCATGAACCACGGCGTACACGCAAGCTTCTATTGCATCGTCAAGAACTCCGTAAGCTAATTGGCAAAGTTGAACAGCAGGGTTTAACTTTAATCCCTTTGAAAATGTATCTCAAACGAGGCTGGCTAAAAGTCAGTATAGCTCTTGGCAAAGGTAAAAAGCTCCACGATAAACGAGAAGACCTGAAACGACGCCAAGACCAGCGTGACATTCAACGGGCCATGAAAAGTTATTGAGGATTCAATGTTGCTAAACTACCACAGCAAGAATGAGAAACAGACTGCTGTGAAAACCATGCTGTATGTCTACAGCGTGAGTTATGAAAATGCCGAGTTTATAGCCGCAGATTGATTTTGTTAAAGTTAAGACTCGATACAGTGGTGAGTGACTTTAAATAGCATCAGGAACTTTCACAACTATGAAAAGTAATTTCATTACCGCTGTTGGCGCTGGCGTTCTCACCTTGAGTATGGGAATTTTACCTTTAACTTTATCTGCACAAGCTCAGACAACTAATGACACTGGAGCTAGTACTACTACTACTACTGCTCCAACAACGACTACTGACAATCGCAACGATTTTGATTGGGGTTGGCTAGGATTGCTTGGTTTACTCGGTCTAGGCGGGTTGGCTGGCAAAAAGAACGATCGCGAATCTGTAGCTTATCGCGACCCTAATGCTCCAAGTGCTACTACTTACAGAGATTAAACAATTCAAAAGTTGTCAGTTGTCCGGTAAGAAAACAACTGACAATTTATTTATGTTAATTTATTGCTGGATCTGAGTTAGTTGTATTTGTCTGGTTTTGAGCTAAAGGTGTCCAGTAGCTGGCAATTAAGGCAACGATCAGCCACCAGAGGGTATTTACTTCAGGACGATACCAGACAGTATCTACGGTGCCGTGAGCTAGCATACCCAACAAAATAGCGATCGCCCCAATTAACCAAAATCCCTCTACACTTCTGATTTGTCGCAATCGCCGCACTTGCAAAATTGCTGTATTAAATGTGACAATCAATAGCCAGAGAAAGCAGGCTAAACCAACAAAGCCAGTTTCTACAGTCACTTCAAACAATATCGAATAGGCGCTCAAAGCAGTGTAACGAGGGCGTTGGTAGAGGGGATAAACTTTATTAAAAGAGTTGTGACCAGGCCCAATGCCGAAAATCGGGCGATCGCGAATCATTTCAAATACAGCATCCCACACATTTCGGCGAAAATTATTACTGCTATCCTTACGGTCGGCAAAAATACTGAATACTCGCAGCCGCACTGGCTCTACAAATATCACTGCTAGCACCAATACGCCGATCAAACCTCCTAAAACAATCGGTATTGACCAAGTACGCCAAAAACGAGGCATTTCCACGCTTTTCCAATAAACTAGCAATGCCATCACAGCTAAAACTGCTACCACTAGTCCAATCCAACCACCACGACTAAAAGTCAGAATTAGGCAAGAACTATTGACAATTAGCATCGTTAATGCGAGGGCTTTTTTAGGCCAGCTTTGCCATGCAAAAATTGCCACTAAGCTAAAAATTACTGCTGGTAATAGATATCCAGCCAATAAGTTGGGATTGCCTAAATAACTGTAGACTCTTGTAGTCTTAGACATAGGAGATTCTGGATCGACCCAAGTTGCCAATGCTGTGGCTCCAAAAAACCATTGCCGCAACCCGTATACACTAAC
This sequence comes from Nostoc sp. DedQUE05, assembly GCF_034530955.1. Taxonomy (NCBI): domain Bacteria; kingdom Bacillati; phylum Cyanobacteriota; class Cyanophyceae; order Nostocales; family Nostocaceae; genus Nostoc; species Nostoc sp. DedQUE05. The sequence goes on from NZ_JAVRCB010000037.1 coordinate 35,793, forward strand.
AATTAACGATACGTGCAGATAAAGGATGATAATCCAAGAACGGAGGCGAGGCGACCTTAATACCCTGGCACAAAGGGTAAATAGTAGCAAATACAAGGTCAAGGTTCCCAAATCGTTAAGTGCCGCCTTTTTCACTGGTGATAATGCTGTTGCAACTGCGGCAACTCCCCAGTAGAGCAATACCAGTAAGTGAATGGGAGTGACTGACGACGAGACATTTGCTGGTGTTACTTCATCAGATATAGTCAACAATAGCCAAAATCCGACACAAGCCACCAGCAAAAAACCCACCAATGTACTCGAAGCAAAAGGTGCTAGAGCATATATTAAGCTGAGTAAAACCGCTGCGATCGCATCTCCCCATTGAAGCAAGACGCTAGTTTGCCGCCAAGAACTTAGCAATCCCACCAGAGAGCGGTGTACATAACTGGTAGCAAGATATTCTTTGAGCGGTAAAGTTGATAGAGTAAATCGTTGCCAGACTAAATTCATAAAAAACATTGCGATCGATTAGCCTGCCGACGCAGAACTTGGAATCGATCATAATGCCTATAGCTATAAAAAGGTAATAACAGAAATTGCACATCACGCGATGGCGCTCTTATTCCTAGCCATCAGCCAATAGAAAGTTAAGAATAGTTCTTCATATACTGAGTACAGCTTGATGTAAAATAGTGGCGAATTGAGGGTTGAAATTTAAAGGCATAGGTAAGCGCAGAAGCACACAGAGAATTAATCAAATCTAAATAGAAAATACGTCTTTCCCAATCTCCATTACCCCTTATCCCCAGAGGGGGCCCCACCTTCTTCAATCCCCACAATTAGACATCGCTAATTGCTTGTGAGGAAGTCGCTAGTTGCAGTGGCAAAGAAAGCACATAACGATATCCTGATTCTGGTGAACCTTGAATCAAAATATGTCCACCGTGCAATTCTGCCAGTTGACAACTTAGTAATAGGCCTAAACTTTCACGAGAAAGACTTCCATGTGATTTAGCTAAATTTATACCTGAACTATTAGCAAAGAAATTTGAGTGGGAATCACTCAAGTTTTTGGAATTTTCCACTGCTACTGATGAAGTATCTAGTTGTTCTTGTCTTTCTGTATGAGTATTGTAAGTTGCAATCTCACCTGTAAGCTCCAGCAGCGACAAAGAATTGAGACGGAAGTAAGGATCGACCTCTGTTATGCCATCCCCTAACCAGGGATGAGAAACCCAAATAGTAATGTTGAGCGTATCTTCTTTATAAGAAACATGAATGCGAACAATGCTACCTGTAGCCGAAAGTTGAATCACACTGAAAACCAGATGATAAAGCATTTGCCGCACCTTGTCTTTATCTAAAGGCCAAATGCGATTGCGGCCTGGTTCTATAGACAGGCGAATATCTTGCTCGCGGCGATTAGCTACTTCTTCTAGGGTATTGATAGCTTGTTGGCATAGCATTTCAATATCCACGGGAGCTAAATTTAGTACAGTTGAGTTTTCGTCCATCGCTCCTAGTTCGGTAATTTCGTTTACTAGGGAAAGTAAGTACCGACCACTGTGTTGGATAATTTCCAAATATTCTCTCTGCTTAGTCGTCAAAGGCCCATAAATCTCACGTCCTAAAACACTAGCCATACCGAGTACAGACGTTAGGGGCGTGCGTAATTCCTGAGTTAGCTGACTCAAAAGTTCTAGCTTCAGTTGCTTAGTAGAAACAGAGTCGTTATCTTGAGCGGATGCAGTGATTTTAATATCAGTGTTACGTTCCTCATTCAGTGAAAATATCGGAACGTTCTTGGCAGCGCTTGATTCGAGTTTCCCTTGCAGGAGTCTATTACGTTCAAATTCACTCATACTCCAACGAGCAATGATTTGTAAAAACTCAATATCTCGGGTTGTAAAATTGCGCGGGACTAAATCCATCACCGCTAATGCACCTAAACAATGTCCCTCAGCATCAATTAATGGCGCTCCTAAGTAAGCACGAATACCATAATCTTGCACTAACTTGCTGCCAGCAAGTACTGGATCGGTAAGTTTATGCGTATCATTAATTACAAATACTTGAAAGCTGTCTACTACCTGAGTGCAAAATGATTCCCGGCGTAGTAGTTGGCGGCTTTGTGCCAAATGATTCATTAGTCCTAGTCTAGATAAGCCTATCGCCGATTTGAACCAATGGCGTTCTTGATCCACAAATCCCAATATCGAAATTGGTGCTTCCAAAAAGTGGGCAGCAGTCTGTGTGGCTTCTTCAAAAACCGGAATCGTTTCTGGTTGCCGCAAACCTAAATCGGACAAAGCTTTGAGGCGTTGCTGTTCTCTTGATTCATGAGAATCCCAACCATCCTTTAGGGCAAATAATTTGTTTTCAGGCTCTATCATTGCCACTGCTACCTTAATAATTTCTCTATCGTGTTAATTGATCCAAGTCCTATTTCTAGGTTATCAATTGCTATTTTTAAGCATTCCCTAATTTTGCCTCTGACAAACAAATTTAGGGCAAAAATTTTTTCTCCCTTGCATTAAGCCAAGATGTGGTGTCTGCTAGTTACTAGTTACTGGTGCTGAATGTTCTTTATTTAGCACTGATGTAGTCTTTATCGCTTGAGATTTTCCAATCAGACTGCGTTAGATTTGAATTCAGCCAGGGTAAGCTAATGCTAAGGATACAATACAAAGGAGCTATGATTCTTTATCTATATAAGGGAAAATTTTGACTGGAACATTCAAGGTAAATTTACTTAAAAAAATAGATGTTGATGTAATAAAATATAGACATTTTACTGATAACAACTAGCACCCAGAGATGATAATCCTAGTGCAAGATGACCTAAATAGGCTAACCATATCCCTACGGATTAGCAAACTACCAAATTATTGAAAAGCCCAGTTTCTGAACTTTTTGAATTTTGAGAGAAGTCCGATGGCAACTTCGGGCACTCAAATTAAGAGGGCGTGATTTTGAAAACCATAACCGACTAAATAATCGATCTAAGCCTTTATCCAAATAGATTAAATCTACGACAATTTCATGCCGAAAATTGTACAAGGTTTTCTATTTTTTCCATGTGAGGAAACATTTTTTGAGGACGACTGATAATGAATAAAATGACTATTAGAGTTCCTTTTGTAGACCTAAAGTTACAACATGAACCAATTCAAACGCAATTGCAAGATGCAATCCAATCTGTATTGGAACGGGGAGATTTTATTTTAGGACAAGCACTTTCAGATTTTGAAGCAGCATTTGCGGCAGTATCTGGTACGGCTTATGGAGTTGGTGTAGCATCAGGAACAGATGCGATCGCTCTGGGATTACAAGCGTGTAATATTGGTGCTGGTGATGAAGTGATTTTACCCGCAAATACTTTTGTCGCCACCTTAATTGGGGTGCTACGTGCTGGCGCCAAGCCAATTTTGGTAGATTGCGATCGCCAAACTGCTTTAATTGATTTAGAAGCCGCAGCAAAGGCAATTACGCCTCAGACTAAAGCAATTATTCCTGTACATCTCTATGGACAAATGGTATCGCCACGCGATTTAGTGAACTTTGCTGATACCTACAAACTACTAATTTTTGAAGATGCCGCCCAAGCACATCTCGCCCAAAGAGACGGATATTACGCTGGTTCAGTAGGAATAGCAGCAGCTTTTAGTTTCTATCCCAGCAAAAATTTGGGAGCATTTGGGGATGGAGGAATGCTGCTGACACGAGATGCAGATGTAGCCCAGAAGATGGTGCGCTTGCGAAATTATGGTGCATCGCAAAAGTATTTTCATACTGAACCAGGTACGAATAGCCGCTTGGATACTTTGCAAGCAGCAATTTTGCACAAAAAACTCCCATATTTGCCGCAGTGGAATCGCGATCGCCTGACTATTGCCCAGCAGTATGATAATGAACTAGCACCCTTGGCAACTGCTGGAATTATTCCTATAGAAAATCAAAGTGATACAGGACACGTTTATCATCTTTATGTAATTAAAGTAGATGATTCTTGCCCAATAGAACGCCAGCAACTCCAGGAAAAACTCACAGCAGCGGGAATACAAACTGGTATTCACTACCCAATTCCTTGTCATCTCCAGCCAGCATTCACCAATTTAGGCTATCAACCGGGAGATTTTCCCCAAGCAGAGAAGTTGTCAAAGCAAATATTATCATTACCGATGTATCCTGGTTTGAGTAGTAGCCAAGTCAAAGAAGTTGTAGCAGCGATCGCCAATGCAGTCTCAACAAGTTATCAGGCAGATAATCTATCTACTGCTGACCTGGGCAGCGTGGTAGCCTGAAGTTAATTCATACTTAATTTGTTCTTTGTCATTTGTCTTTTCTCATTTATCCTTTGCAAATGACCAATGACTAATGACCAATGACTAATGACCAATGACCAATGACTAATACTGAAAATCATGGCACTCCAGCAACAGGTTAAAAATATAAATGCATCAGGCTTGTTAAATCTAGCTATCTTAGGCGTTTTGCTGCTGCTTTATGCTCCAATATTCTTACACTGGCTGGATGGTTGGCTGCACAAAAATATCAGTACAGAACACGAATATTTTAGCCACGGAATTATTGGCCTACCATTTGCGGCTTATCTGGGCTGGATGAACCGGAAAAAGTGGAGACGTTTGCCAGATACCATCAATCCTTTGGGCGCTGTTTTATTGTTATTAGGGGCAATTTTTTATCTTAGCGGTGTTACAGAGTGGGTTAACCTTTCCTTGCCCGCGATATTAATCGGATTATGCTTGTGGTTTAAGGGAATAGCAGGTTTGCGATTACAAGGATTCCCTCTATTACTAGTATTTTTAGCCACCCCAACAGCATTACCCTATCTCATTGCTCCCTATACCATGCCTCTGCAAAGCTTCATCGCTGGCACAGCAGGCTTCATACTGAATCAATTTGGTATGGAAGTAACCGTAGATGAGATCAATCTTTACGTGGGAGGACGGATTGTAGAAGTCGCTCCCTATTGTGCAGGGCTAAAAATGTTGTTTACGACTCTCTACGTTGGTTTGATGCTGCTTTATTGGACAGATGCTTTATCTTCACGGCGAACAACTATATCGTTTTTATCTCTTGCTGCGATCGTTAGTGTTACTGCCAACATCATTCGTAATACTTTACTGACTTTCTTTCACGGCACGGGTCAAGAAGCGGCTTTTAAATGGCTGCATGAAGGTTGGGGTGGCGATCTCTACTCTGCTTGTATGTTGGTGTCACTAGTGCCCTTACTGAATTGGATTAATACCTATTTTTCAGCATCTCTAGAAACTGAGCAAGAGGCAGAAACTTAGAACTAATTGGGCATTGGGCATTGGGCATTGGCAGAGGAGCAGAGGAGAAAATTTTCTGCAACTTCTCCCCTGTTCTTCACTCTCCCCTCCTAACTCTTTTAATCTTTCATCATTTATACGTAAGTCCTAAATATTACTGAACTCACAATGTGATTTTATAAAGTAAGATTTTGCCTAAGTATTGCAAATTTTACTGATGATTTCCTTCTCTAAATTTTTCAAGGAAAACCAATTGACTCAGGTAGCAGCACTTTTATTATTGCTACTGCTGCTAGCAATGGCGGGGGTTCCCGGATATCTGACAGGACACTGGCAATGGAAACAGCCGCCCCCTGTTCCTACCCTCCACGAATTAAAACAGATTCGCAAGACTGGGTTAACCCTTCCTGGTTGGCAAACCATTGAACAAGCAGAACAGCAAATTGGCGAACATAATTGGTCTTTGCAGGTAGTTAAAAAAGAAGGTTCCGAATCCCAGGCAATCCTGCTTTTATTGCCGCAAAATGGGCCTATGGATCAACCAGAGGTAGAGTGGACAGATGTTAACGGCTGGGGAAGGTCACGCTGGGGAAAGTGGGATGTAGCTCAATCTCGTTCTGCCAAATTTACTGTGAAACCATCTGCAAAGTTGGCTTCTAATGTCGAAACTAAAGTAGAAGCTAGGTTTTTTCGCGCCTCCACACCACAGCAAACCTTCGCTGTTTTGCAATGGTATGCGATGCCAGACGGTGGAAATCCATCACCTTTTCACTGGTTCTTGGCAGATCAACTAGCACAATGGCACAAGCAACGCACTCCTTGGGTTGGCGTGAGCATTCTGATTCCAATGGAACCTTTGGGGCAGGTAGAAACATCTTGGTCTTTAGCTCAGTCTATTGGGGAAACAGTTCAAGCTGCATTAATGGCAGGCCCTTTGTAGGGTCTGTTTTGATGCCCTTGCGCAGAGATTTATCAAGAGTATCTCTATAAATTGTGTTCAGGCTGAAACTCATCTAAAATGATGTTAACAACATCAAGTTAGAAATTAAATTTAGCAAAATTATTCTCTTTTTCTTGGTAAATACTTGTAGGTAAAAGAGACATTGAAGGCATTTTTAGAGTAAAATAACCACTCGGCGCGACTAATTTCTATCTAAATATTTTCTGCACCAATGTTCATAGATGCTAGTTATTATATGCGTGGATTCAGCGCCTTGTGTTTTGTCAGTCTTCAAGTAGGAGTTTTCTTAACAACACCTATCCAACTTGTTGTCGCCCAGCCTTTTCGATCTCAAGGACAATCACCAAACCTATTCCCCTCGCCTGTGCCAGTTAATGAAGTTGCACCTAGTGGTGTAAGTGAAGAAATTTCTCCGCAACTCAGTCGCTACCTCTTGGGGCCAGGAGATGCAATTGGTGTTGTGCTTCAGCGTCCTCCCGGCCCGTACCGCTTAGGCATAGGGGATGGAATTAGCGTTTCGGTTCAGCGCTTTCCAGATTTAAGCTTTCAAGCTTTAATCAACCCAGAAGGTAATATTGCGGTGCCGTTATTGGGAACAGTTTCTTTACAAGGTTTAACCCTAGAAGAAGCTCAAGAAAAAATTCGCTTGGGTTTAAATCGTTATGTTGTCGATCCAATCATAGTTTTAGCCTTAGTAACGCAGCGTCCAGACCTCAGTTTTCAGGCTGTAATTAGTCCAGAAGGCAACATCATCGTGCCACAAGTGGGAACGGTGTCATTAAAAGGTTTAACTCTAGAAGAAGCTCAAGAAAAAATTCGCCTGGGCTTGAGTCGCTTTTTCCCAAATCCAATCGTGGTAGTATCCTTGGCAGGAACGCGACCAGTTCAAGTTACCATTAGTGGGGAAATATTTCGACCAGGAATTTATCCAATTAATTCACCAACACCTCGTGTTGCTGATGCTTTGCTAGTATCTGGTGGTTCAACGTTGAATGCAGACCTGCGACAAGTGCAAGTACGCCGAAAGTTAATCGATGGTTCTGTGATTTCACAAACGATTGATTTATACGCAGCACTGCAAAATGGCGGTTCAATCCCGAATTTACGCTTACAAGACGGAGATGCGATACTCGTACCCCGTCGTGAAGTTGGTAGTGAGGATGGTTATGACCGCAATTTAGTAGCACGTTCATCCTTGGCTACACCACAGATTAGAGTCCGAGTTTTAAACTACGCTGCGGGTGGTCTTTCCATTCAAGCACTGCCTAACGGCAGTACATTTGTAGATGCTTTGGGAGGTGTAAATCTAGACACTGCTAATCTGAGAGATATCGCTCTGGTTCGCTTTGATTCGGAACGAGGCAAAGCTGTTACCCAAAAACTTGATGCTAAAAAAGCTCTAGGCGGTGATGCATCGCAAAATGTAGCACTTCAAGATAACGATGTTATTGTTGTTGGTCGGAACCTCATTGGTAGAATTACTAATTTCTTGACCACCATTACCCAACCTTTCTTCAATGTTCAATCTTTTCTCCGGTTTTTTGACAACATCGGTGGTGGATCGAATTAGTAACATTAAAGAAGGATACAACCTAGAAATAGTTTGGAGTGTAAAAAACCACATCTCTAACTGAATATTTGAATTTATTAATGGAAAAGTCTTAAAGATATCAACCGATATATACAGTAGGAAGTTGATAGCATACTTGTATCAAAGCCACTATCTTTGTTTGGTGCTTCCTAAATTTTGAATTTTGTATTTTAAATTTTGAATTGGAGCGAAGCGACCATGACCCCACCAATTGTTAAACGCTATCTGATTGCTTTTGATAAATATAAATGGATTGGACTAGCTAGTTTTGGTTTAGTTGTCGCCGGATCAACTGTGGTAGCTATGCAACCAGAGCCACCTACTAGCTATATAGCATCTGGGGCACTTACTTATAGTGGGCCGCCAGTTTCTTTCTCTGCAACTGGTAATGAAATCCAACAGCAAGGGAAGGAACTAAATGAGGAAGTTTTACTATCAAACCAGATAATTGCAGGTGTGGCTGAGAAAGTCGGTGTCAAACCGAAACAACTCGGTGCAAGTCTTGCTCTTGCTCTACCTAAAAAAAATGCTAAGAGTGGAGAATTAGAATCTTCTACCTTTGAACTTAAATATGTAGATAGTGACGCCAAACGAGGCATACAAGTATTGACAGAATTGATGCAAGCAATGATCAAGTTGAGCAGTGACATCAATACTGGGCGCTTACAAGCAATTATTCAAAAGATTAACGATCGCACACCACAAGCTAAACGGGAATTGCAAATTGCTGAAAAGAAGCTGGAACAGTACGATCGCGTCGAGCGAACAGCAATCTTAGCAGCAGAGAATGGCAGTTTGTTAAGCGCCATTACTGCCAGCCAAAATCTCCAACGGCAAATTCAATTAACTATTTCTGGGGTTGATGGTCAAGTTCGCAGTTTACAAAATAAGTTAGGCTTAACAGTCGGACAAGCTTATGTTTCTTCTGCTTTGAGTGCCGATCCAATTATTGGGAACTTACGAGCGCAAATTTATCAAAGTGAATCGCAAATCGCTGTACTCAGAAAAGATTTGCGACCAGAACATCCAACGATGGTGCAGTTAATTCGTCAGAAACAAGCTGCTGAGGAATTACTCCAACAACGTGCTGCTGAAGTTTTAGGTGGTGGTGGAACGGCAGCTCCGCTTCAGGGTAGCGTTGCAGGTATTCGGACTCAAAGCAGCTTAGATCCAACACGCCAGCAATTGGCAAACCAAATGGTGTCTTTACAAACCCAACGGGAGACACTGCAACAACAACTAGCTCAAGAAATCCAACTAGAAGCGCGACTCCGGCGAGAGTATGCTCTGATACCCAATAAGCAATTAGAGCGATCGCGTTTAGAACAGGAGGTTGGACTCAAAAAAGCCATCTATGACCAAATGCAGGTGAAGCTAACCGATGCGAAAACCGCAGAGGCAGAAACTACTAGCAGCCTCAGTATTGCCAGACGCCCCGCAGTCACTGTCGATCCCAAACCTCCGAAGAGTGTGCCTATTACCCTGGCTGTGGGTGGTTTTTTAGGTGTATTGATTGGTGGCGGGGTGATATTTTTGTTGGGAGCGCTGGAAGGCACTTTCAAAACCAGGGAGGATATCCGCGAGAGCCTTAAGCAACGAGAAGTGGCACTGTTGGGAGAATTGCCTTTAATGCCAGTTGATGATTTGGAGCCAGATGCTGTACCGGTAGTATTTTCCCAAGATTCTCCTTATTTAGAATTTTATGAGAAATTCCGTAGTAATATGCGCCGGATTGGTGGTAAAAACTTAAAGGTAGTATTGATTACTAGCACCAGTAGCCTAGAGGGGAAAACGGCAAGTGCTTATAATTTGGGTGTTGCTTCCGCTCGTGCTGGTAAAAGAACCTTAATTATCGAAACAGATTTGCGATCGCCTTCCCGTTGTACATCTTTAAAAGTAATTCCTGACCCTGAAGCCACTATTGAACCCCTACGTTATTACGCTAATTTGAGTGAATGTATTCGTTTAGTTCCTGATGTAGAAAATTTATACATTCTTCCCAGCCCTGGCCCAGTACGGCAATCCGCTGCTATTCTTGAATCCAGCGAAATGCGGCGGCTGATAGAAGATGTCCGCGAACGGTTCGATTTAGTCATTTTAGATACTAGTCCTCTCAGCATATCCAATGACCCATTGTTAATTCAACCCTACAGCGATGGGATCGTACTGGTGGCGCGACCAAACTATACGCAAGAGAATATGCTAGGTGAAGCTATCGATCAATTGGTTGAATCTGAACTGGGGTTATTGGGAGCAATTATCAATGGTGCTGATATCATTGTTTCTGCACGTGAAGAAGTTGCAAAATCATCAACATTTACATCTGAGGTAGAACAGTCAGAAGAAGTTTCAGCGAGTGCCAACAAAAACTAATAGTTTCAAATGTGGAAATTTTAACTTGAGTATCGCATTCGCGTTGGCGTTCGCTTTAGCGTTTTTGAAAGAGAAGGGTCTCGCAGAACATTGAAAGGTAGCAATTTTTTTGCTAAGAGTTTCAGGAAATGGTGTATTTAGTCGCGCCGAAACAAGCCAAATAAGGGAGCAAGAATTACCCCAAATACAAAACCACCGATGTGCGCCCAATATGCAACTCCACCAGTTTGCACAGTCATATTAGCGGCTGTTTGGAGGGTAGCAAGACCGGATATGACATTTTGCACAACAAAAATTCCAATTATGATTAGTGCTGGAACTCTGATTGTGGTGATGAAAAACCCCAAAAATATTAAAGTCATGACTTGAGCGTGGGGAAAGCGGATAATGTACGCACCCAAAATCCCAGAAATTGCACCACTTGCCCCCAAGGAAGGAATCTCAGAATTCATCCCAATAAACCATTGGCACAAGGCAGCTAAAGCACCACACGCCAAATAAAAAATCAGATATTTGGCATGACCCAATCGATCTTCAATATTATTGCCAAAAACCCAGAGAAACACCATATTTGAGATTAAGTGCCACCAACCACCGTGTAAGAATTGCGACGTAAATAACGTTATCCACTCTCCATTCAAATTGGTGGTTAACTCTTGAGGCACTACTGCATACTCACTGAAAAACTGACTCAATTGTGGATGTGACAGGCTCACCTCGTGAATAAAAACTAAAACATTCATGCCAATTAACCCATAGGTGAAATACGGGGTGATTCGCGTCGGATTTTCATCGTAGAGGGGAAACACAGGTGTTTTTCCTAAATTATTGACTAACTGCAATATAGCTTGTCAGGCTAGCAGTTGCGAAGGTTAAACAATTTCACCTATTAAATTAATCAGTATAATTGAGGGTAACAAAGATACTATGAAAAATTACTTATACCAAGATTCTTCCTGAGATTTATCGCTAAATAAACCCAACAGTGGGCCGAGAATTGCCCCGAAAATAAACCCGCCTGCATGGGCCCAGTAGGCAATACCGCCGCTTTCCATACCGATGTTGGTGCGTGCTTCCAGGCTGGTAAGTCCGTAGAAAGCTTGTTCGAGAAACCAGAATCCTAAAAAGAAATATGCGGGGACACGGAAAGTTGGGAAGAAAAACCCTAAAGGTACTACACCAAGAACTTCGGCGTTGGGAAAGCGGAGAATGTATGCACCCATAACACCTGCGATCGCACCACTTGCACCCAAAGAAGGAATGCTAGAATCTTGAGCGAAGAACCACTGGGTCAAAGATGCCAAAACACCGCAAGATAAATAAAACAGTAAATATTTGGCATGACCTAACTTATCTTCAACGTTGTTGCCAAAAATCCAGAGAAACAACATATTGCCAGCTAAGTGTAAGAAACCACCGTGCAAAAATTGTGAGGTAATTAAAGTTGCCCACTCTGGTACTGGTTGATGTACAGAGATACCCGCAAAACTTAAAGTCAGTTCTCGTGGAACTACAGCCGCAAGGCGTAAAAATCCATTTAATGCTTGTGGGGGAAGATTTGCTTCATAAAGAAAAGCGAGGACATTGACAGCAATCAACCCATAAGTTACATAAGGGGTGATTTTTGTCGGATTATTATCTCTAATGGGAACCACGAGCGTTTTTTCCTGATTTTAAGACAGCAATTCTACAATACGGAATTTTGTAAGTAGTTTCTTCTGCCTCGTGGATAGATATCAGTTTAATATTTGAGATTTACTGTAGGACTTACCTCAATTCTAGGGTCTTCCAGACTGCAAAAGTATTTGAGAATAGTATCGTCGTAACTTAGTTTTTCCGGCAGGTATTGATTCAAGCTAGAGATTTTGTGAGAAGCTGACCATCCAAAACCAGGCTAAGTTGCCCATTGGCAAGAATGCTAGTTCCTTGGATATAAGCAGCAACCGGGGTTGCTTCCCCCAGAGGATGGATTGCAGAGGATTGCTTGCCGATGATGCAATCTACTTCTAAAGCACATCGTTTGTCTAAGTAACGAAATACTAATAACGGCTTATCCTGTTTGAAAGCATTTAGTGTATCTGTACTGTAAGTAGTAACTGAGGTGGGAAGGTGGTTAGGACAAGTCAGCACATCAGTCAATAAGTAGATAGGGACGAGCATTTCTGTTGTTAGATCCTCACGATCGCAACCAAGCAAGCCACTGGTGCCAGAAGACTGCAATAATAACATCCGTCCCGCTTGAGTTTGGATAATTTGTTCGGACTGGGATAGACAAATCTGCTCTACAGAATCGGCAATAAATGCATAGACTCTGGAGTTAGCTTGACAGACGATAAGTTGAGCAATTTTGCGATCGAGGGGAATTTGGAGCGAGAAGGCTGTACCATGTCCAGCTTTAGACTTCAATACTATTCTTCCCTGAATAGCTGTTAATTGCTTGCAAACTTCAGTTAATTCTACTCCTAACTCTAAGGCAGCACGATCGCACAAAACAGATGAAACCTCTGGCTCAAGTACCAGTTCAGTCACTTGTAACATATCCCCTGGTTTTGTCAGGGCGAACCCCTGGGCTAAAGCCGGTTGATAAATTTGAGATAAGTTAAGTCCTGCGCCATCATCACACCCATCAATAATCAGTTGATTTCCTTGCTGATAAACTTGAATTTCGATGATACCGTTGCTATTTTTACCAAGGTGTTGGCGCGTTTGACCAGACTCAATGCTTTGCTCTAGTAAATAGCAACTTATATGCAACAGAAGGACACGGAGGCGATCGCTAAACGCGCGATCGACTTGGATATCGCTAATTTGTAAATGTAGTCTAGCAGACTTATCTTGTAAAGCTTGTAACTGAGACCAAAGCCGATGCAACGGTTCTAAGGCTACTTTTAAAGGAATAGTTGTAACTGTTTTGACTAAATTGGAAGAATGCTTAAGTAACTTTTCCTGTTGTATGAGTTCTTGTTTGAGTTGATGATGATTGTTATTGAGCGAATCAACAGTTGATGCCACCTGAGACGCTTGGGCCAAGACAGATTGAAGAGTACTGTATAATTGCTGAGAGCGAGAAGCAGCTAGGGGAGAAAGGGTATCTGAAATTGCTGCTAAACGTCCTGACCATTCCTGTAGGTTATCGAGCAGGTGTTGTAATCGTTTAACTTGTCGGAGCAACCGCCCGATCGTATGTTGCTGTTGTTCTTCTTGACAGGCTTGCTGATTATATGTAGTTAATAATGTTGCAACTAGCGCGTTTAGTTGTTCGAGATGCTTAATATTGATGGGTATAGCGGCTGGAATACTTGTTGCAAGAATGGTAGAAATCGATTCTTGTAAAGAGAGTGGATGGCGATCGCTCAAAGATTTAACTAGGGATGCAACAGAAGTTTCAGTAGGCAGGGAAAAATCCCCCAACCAAGCATGAAAATCTCCTTCCTCCAGGTTTACTAGTTCCTCTACATTGGCAGAAAGCCGTTCAGCATCTAGGTGACTAAAGCTACTAACCTGGAGGTTAGTTTCACTTACTAGTTTCCTGTCAAGACTTTCCTTGTCTTTAACTATAACTTGCTCTGGTAGAGATATAGAAGCTTCTAGCTCGGGCAAGGAATCGTTAAACTGAATAACTGGTTGATGTTCCTGCGGTTGCTCTAGCGATGTCTCAAGGTGTGTATCCTGGGAATCGCCAAATTCTGCTTGCAGACGCGCAACAATGGCAGACATCCGCTCCAGAATTTCTACTTCCTCAATTTTTGAGGCTGTTAAAAATGCCATCAGCAGCATCTGTAGGCAATCTAATCCTTCCGATAACAGGGAGGCGATTGGAGCGTCAATAGTTGCCCGATACTGATGCAAAAGCTGAAAAATCTCTTCTAGTGCAGCCGCAACTATCGCAATGGTATCTAGTTCGGCTGCTATAGCAATCGAATGCAGAGAGCCAGCAGCTTCCATGAGAGCCAAAGCTGTACCGGGGTTACTGTCTTTTGTATAGTTAGGCAACTCCTGCTCCAAGAACAGTAACAAATCGATCGCTTCTTCTAGAAAGCGATCGTCGTTCTGCGGTTGGGGGACAAAATCGGTACTCATGAACGTAACTCTCAGTTTCTATGGGGTTTGTGACAATTCTATGGTTTCGGCATTGATTTGAGGGTACAAGCAGCGATGTCAGCGATCGCTCTAAATTGCTCCTGGATTTGCGCGATTGATTCCAGCCCCGCACTGATTTGTCCATTGCACGGTTCAATAGCAGAAGCAACATCTACTGCTGTCACCTGTAGTTCCTGGAACCATTCCTCTACATTTAGGGTGCTTTCGCGGGCTTGATGGGCGAGAATTTCCACCTGTTCGGCAGCAGTTAGCAAACCTCGTTCTTGCTCGCTAGCTTTTGTTGCTTCGATGGCTGTATTCAAAGACAAAATCTGAATCTTGGTACTTAAGCTTTCCACAAGGCGAACAAAGCCAGAAGTTTGCTGACAGAATTCACCGAGGTATTGCAGCTGTTTATTTGTAAAAGCAACAGTATCTTGAATAGACATTAAATGCTCACTGGTCAGTTCGGCAATTCTTGCTCCTTCTTGTACGGTTTGGCTCACCTGCTGGAATGGCACTAGTAACTCAGACAGATCGAGGGATTCAAGCTGTTGAGCAGGTGGAGCTACTATTTCAGCCGAGTGCAAGTTAATTGTCAACATCATTCCTACTTGTTGCAGCAAACTGCGCTCTGATTCCTGCCATTGTCGGGGTGCAAGGCAATGATGAATAACTAAAAAACCCCAAGGCTGTTGTTTGACAATCAAGGGCAAGCACAGGCTAGCTTGCACCTGAAAGCGTTGCCAAAATTGCTGTTGGCGCCCAGTTAGTTCTAATAATTCAGTTGCGTCACTAACATCGGGTTTAGTAACAAACAAATTTATCGGTAGGGATTGGTTGAGCAGGGATGTCCAACCCGCTTGTGTAGCTTCAGCGATCGCTCGAGAGCGATTATCTTCTTCAAAACGATAAATCAAGACGCGATCGGCGTTGAGAACATCTTGAAGGGCCCTGACTGTAACCTCCAAAAGTGCAGTTTGGCCTTTTGCCTGCTGCATTTGCCGCTCGATGATCACAAGTTGTTCTCGCTGGAGTTGAAAAGCCCTTTGCACATTGTCATCATTGTCACTGGGCGAATCCTTAGCCAAAGCTTGGATAAAAGCTTCGATTTGACTTACCTTCTGCTGCAATTGAGCGACCTTTGGCCCCTTAGCAGATTGAAAGACTGCTTTGATTAGAGCCACATTAGCCAAAATTTCTTCTATCGGGATTTGATTTTCAACAGGCTGGGTTTCAAAATTAGGGTCTAAGGTTGCGATCGTCACGAAAAACTCCTTGGCAGCATCAAGTTAAATCAGTGGGTTTGCCATTGCAATGTCTGGGCGATCGCTCTGGTGTCTAAAATCCAGCGATCGCCTGGTAGAATACCTCGAACAAAATTTAGTAGTTTGTTTGGGGAAAAGTCGGTTGGTGCTGATTGTGCTTGCTGTAAATCCTGCCACTCTACATCGTAGACATGAGCCACCAAAAATCCGATTACCTGATTTTGCAGCTCGATAACCAGAACCATTGGCTTTTCTGGTCGTGAGTGCCGCTTTAAAAGCGGCGCATAACCAAGCAAATGTTCCAAGTCAACCAGCCGCAGCATCTGTCCTTGCCAATTATAGAAACCTAAAATCCAACTTGGTAAGGCCGGAGCTGGGGAAATTTCTTGGCTAGCGAGATGAATAATGTCCTGTAATGAGTGGAATGGTAGCAATCCACTGCCTTGATTTCCCAAGGAAAAACGCAGAAATCTTTGCCGTTGTTCGCCTGATGTCAGCCCAGGAGCCAATAGCTGGGTTGTTCCCGGCAACCCCAACTTATCAGCCAATATCTGGTTCATGCCTAGAAGAAGTACTTTAAGTGGTTCCTCGTTTGGTGTTACAGATAAAACAGCCATGTGGCTCACACAGCTTAACTCTGCCACTTGCCGATAAGACCAAGGCACAGGACGCACAACTTCCAAAGGAATATCGATTAAGGCAGGGGGCTTGTCCACAGGAATGCCACAAATTTCCCCAGTCCGCGTTTGAGTCAGAAGTAAAAAGCGCCCTGAAGTGTCAACCGCAGAGAGAACTTGATGCGCCTGTTGGTCTTGTACTTGCGGAATTAACTTCTGGCGCAAGTCCACAATCGTAATAGTTTGCGCTCCCAAATCGACCATCCCGATCCCACTTTCAACCGTACTGCTAATAGGAGGACAAGCAATCACCTTGAGAACTGCACCAACTGGCAGGGCAAATAAATAGTCTGCGATCGTAAAAACAACGACTCGTAATGAGTCGTTTTCGGTCACAGCGCCTGATAATCGCTTAAACGGAAAGGGAGTGTTAAGCATAGCAAGTGGTTGGGGGTGAAGGAGGCAGGGGGCAGGGGGCAGGGGTTAACTCGGTAGATGGCGATAGCTGCTTGCAGGGGGTGAAGGAGGCAGGGGGCAGGGGGTAGGAGGAATACTGCTCTCTGTCTTCTGCCTTTCTTGCTAAGGGATATGAACCGAATGGCACGCTTGATAACGGCAAACCCATTATATATAAGGCTTTTGGGTGTGGGGTGTGGCTGAGTGGGTGTAGTAAGTCAGAAATTTATTTGTATCCCCACTCATATTTACTTTTCTTGATTTTTCCCTACACCCAACACCCTACCCCCAACACCCTGCCCAGACGAGCTTTCAGCTTTACAAGCGTGCCATTCGGATATGAACCAGTTCGGCGATCGCGGCCAAGAAGTTCTGTTCGGAATAGGGTTTGGTCAAGTAAGCTTTCGCCCCTAGAGCTAAAGCTAATTGGCGGTGCTTTTGTCCGCTACGGGTAGTCAGCATCACTACAGGAATCCCTGATAAACGCTCGTCTTGGCGATGGTGTTCTAAAAACTCAAATCCATTCATCCGCGGCATTTCAATGTCACAAATCACTAGATCGACATCACCGTGTTGCAGCACTTGCGCGATCGCCTCTCGACCATCACCTGCTTGCAACACTTGATAATCGGCTTTCTGGAGCGTCTGCACCAAACTTTGCCTTTGTACAACTGAATCTTCCACTACTAACACCGTCAGTTGGTTAGGTTGAGCAACGGCTGTATTGACTTCAATAGGCTGTTGCTGCGGTTGCGTTATCGTTAGCTGGGATTGTTGACCCTCTAGAGCCAGAACAGGTTCAGGCGCGGGTAATAGTTTAGTTGCAATTGATGTCGGGGAAGTCGGCATTATATCTGTCTCCCAGGTTTGACGAACTAACTCCAACGGGTCAACGGTTAAGGTGAGGCTACCATTTCCCAACACGCTGTAGCCTTGGATGTAACTAGGTAAAGTCAGGACTCTGCCGAGGGATTTAATTACTAATTCCTGCTCGACTAAAATCTGATCGACTTGCAAACACAGATATTGCTGCTCTGTTTGCAACAGTAGCAGAGGTTCTACGGTGTTGCGTTGTTTGACTGGAAAAGGACTGAGGGTTAAATTGTGGTCTTGGGTGGATAAAGGATATTTGTAATCCAGCAAATTGGCAAGCGGGCGGATGGGAACTAGTTGCTGATTTTGCCCTTCTCCCCACTGCCAGAATTTTTGGCTGCCTTGCCCGTGTAAAGATTGCTGCACTTGAATCTGGTCTGGCTGCGGTAATAAAACCTGGCTAATTCCTTCAGACAGCAAGGCATAAGTAATACCTTGAGATTGACACACGAGCAAGCGTGCCGTTGTCAAGCTCAGAGGCAATTGCAGGATAAAGGTGGTTCCCTGCCCTGAAAGCGATCGCACTACAATCGAACCTTGTAAAGCTTGCAATTGAGTGCGAACGACATCTAAGCCGATACCACGCCCAGATAACTCACCAATCTGGTTAGCGGTAGAAAAGCCTGGTTCAAATAATAACTCTGCTAGTTGGTCTTCGGAGGCGTAGGCGGCTTGTTCGGGAGTCAGCAGGTGTTTTTCTATACCTCGCTGACGAATGGATTCCCAGTTTAAGCCTCGACCATCATCCCGTACCTCAATAGTAGTGCGGTTGCCTTGATGATAAGCTTGAATTGTAATTGTTCCGGTTTCTGGTTTACCCTGCTGACGGCGGGTTTCTATCGGTTCAATGCCGTGATCGAAGGCATTACGAATCATGTGCAGCAAAGGATCGTACAACTGCTCAGAAATGGCTTTATCCACCAGTACCTTCGTACCGCCAAGCTTGAGTTCAACAGGCTTATGATAAGTTGCTACCATCTGTTGCAGGAGGCGGGGTAATCGATTCAACACTGTTCCCAGTGGAACCATTCTGGCTTGCAGCAAATCTTCCTGCGCTCCTGAAAGCAGTTGCTTGCGCTTTCCAAGACTGAAGCGAGATTGCTGAACTAAGGTATTAAAAGCCTCAATCCGTTCTCCTAATTGCACCATATCTTCTGTCAGATTTTGCAGGAGAATGTGCAACTCGCTATAGGTATCCATTTCTAAGGTATCAAATTTAGATTGTGCTTCGGCAGTTGGAGAAGCAGGGAGAACTGAGCCTAGAGATGCATGTATATGTCGCTGCTTGCGTTCGGGAAGCAGCAGATGTCGATCCGACCAAGTAGAAACTTTACTAAGTTGTTGTTGGCAGTACAAAAACTGTACTAGAGTATCTTGAGCTGCTTTGTGGATGTGGTTAGATTGTAGGTTTTGTTGGTTTTCGTTGATTAGTAATTCCCCAATCGTGTGGCTGAGGCGATCGAGCTGTTCTATTGCGACTCGGATACTGGGAAGTGATGCCGATGACTGAGCTTGGAGGCTTGGTGCTGGTGGTGGAGAGGCTGGCCGATCTGAGTCTGAATATCGGCAGGATGTCTGTGGATCTCCGATCCAGATTGACTGTAAAATCCGATCTATGGCAGAGGGGACTACTACCGAATCCTGAGAAATTGGTTCTAGTACCTCTGGCGCTTTCGGTACGGAGTTATCAGTCCGCTTCGGGAAAAACGACCAAATTGATTCCGCTTCGTTCGCACTGAGGAGAGGAGATGGCTGATTCTCAGTTGTAGTCGTTTGTGTTGGTTGAGCAGCGATGAAAACTGACTGCCCTTGCGGTTCTGGGACAGGAATAGTTAACCCTGCCCATTCTCGCAATTGTGGAGATATTTCTCCCCCTTGAGTGCGATCGCCTGCGAGTACTGCTGCTTGAGCTGCTTTAAAATTTTCTAAAGCCACCTGAGCGATTTGCAGTACTTTGTCTGGATACGCTTTGAGCGCGTTTAGGGTCGCCTGGGCAATTTCTTCCAATCCAGATAAGCCATAAGATGCTGCTAATTCGACAAAAAATTCTGCTTGGGAGTTGAGTGTTGTTTGAATTTGTTGCGGATCTTGGCTTTGGATGTCAGTTTCCAGCTGTTGCAAATCCTGGAGTACGCTCCCGGAAAAGATTGACTCTACCACATCAAAGCCAAGTTCTTCCGAACTGGGAAGCGGAGCCTCACGACCAAAAAAGTCGCCTAGTTTATGTTGGAGTTGGGCGAAGATGGAAGCAGTTCGATCGAGTATTTCTGCCTCATTGCAGGATAAGCCCATCAAGGCTGCACTTAATGGAGTTCGCAGGCACTCATAAGCATCTAGAAGCAAAGCACCCAATTCTGGATCGATTTCCAGTTCTGGAGCATATAACGCTTGGAATACATCTTCCAAATGATGGGCAATTGTCTGAATAGTTTCTTGCCCAACACTGGCAGCACTCCCTTTGATAGTATGGGCGCTTCGCATCAAGGCATGAACTTTTTCTATTGTTTTTTCATCAAGTAGACCGATCAGATTCTGCTCAATGGTTTGCAATAACTCTGCCGCTTCCGCAAGAAAAGCCTGCTCTTGATTACTGGGATCGGGGTTCATAACACATTTTGCGAGATTAATCAACTTTGAACTGGCTAACGCTGGTTTCCAGTTGTTGTGAAGTCATCCGTAGTTCCTCAAAAGACTCAGAAATGTGCATTGCACTTTGTGAAGTCTTGCGGGCGATCGCCGAAACATCCATCATCGCTTCTGTCAATATCTGAGATTGCTGACTTTGAGTGGAAACTGCTTGGTTAATTCCTTGTACTAGTCCACCAATTTCGTTGGTAGCTGCGACGATCGCACTCAGGGAATGACGAGTCTCATCGATCAATTTCGAGCCTTGGACAACTTGGGTAATCCCTACTTCCATTGCTTGGGTAACTTCGTTGGTTCCACTTTGAATTTCTTGGACGAGTCGCTCAATTTCTGTGGTGGCACTAGCTGACTGATAAGCCAGGGAACGAACTTCATCTGCAACCACCGCAAAGCCTTTGCCATACTCTCCGGCACGGGTAGCCTCGATCGCCGCATTGAGTGCCAGCAAATTAGTTTGAGTGGCAAAATTTTCAATCAAACTTACTACTTTCGAGATTTTCTGAGAAGCTTCACCAAGGCGTTTAATCTTCTTCGCTGTTTCGGAGACGGTTTCCCGAATCTCCAAAATGCCATCTACGGTTCTTTCCATCAGGGAATCGCCAGCTTGGACGGTGTTATTAGCTCTTTGAACAGCCTGTCCTACTCTTTGGGCATCAGTAGCAACTACCTGGGTGGAAGTTACCATCATTTGTAATTGTTCTAGAGCATTTTCGAGGCGTTCTGCTTGCTGTTGAGCTTGGTCAGATAGTTTAACTACTGAGATAGTGTTATTGCTGGAAGTTTCACTCACTCTGCCAGCAGCAATCTGCACTTGTCGCACTAAATCTCGCAAACTTTGGATCGTCGTGTTGTAACCATCGGCGATCGTTCCAATTTCATCTTCAGATAGGGGAGCGCGAACGGTGAGATCGCCTCTGAAGGATGGTTCCAAAGCCATGAGAACGCGTATTGCTCCTTGTTGCAGTT
Source organism: Nostoc sp. DedQUE05 (assembly GCF_034530955.1). Lineage (NCBI taxonomy): Bacteria > Bacillati > Cyanobacteriota > Cyanophyceae > Nostocales > Nostocaceae > Nostoc > Nostoc sp. DedQUE05. The sequence continues at coordinate 56,903 of NZ_JAVRCB010000037.1, forward strand.
TTTCCCGTGCGGTGCGATCGCGCTCTGCTGCTTCTGCTAGTTGCTGCTCTTGAGTACGCACCTGTTTGAGGTACTCTGCAAGATTGAGGGCAATACCAATCTGGACGCTGGCTTGGTTGAGAACATCCTCCTCTGATTGCTCCCACTGGCGCGGGGCGCTATTTTGATAAACTCCCATCAGCCCCCATAGCCGATCTTCTTGAAAAATCGGAGCAATCATGTAGGCTTTAGTTCCCCACATTTCTAATAATTGGATGTGGCATTCGTCATGACCGACAGTATATATATTGTCAACCCGCAAACTTTCTTTACGGGCATAACGCCCGCCTTTGTTGTACTGGAGATAGGTATCTCTAACTCTGGCAAGGCTAGTTCCCACCAACTTAGGCCAATCCCCAGTCACAGACTCAACTACAAATTCTCCAGACCAATCAGGCTCAAAACGGTAAACTCCAACTCGATCTACTTTTAGTAGCTGACGAAGTTCGTGGGTGGCAAACTGGACAAATTCCAGAACATCACTATGACTTTGAGCCATCTCTGTTAACCGACTAGGCAAGCGATAGGAAAATCGGGCGTTTGCTACTTCCCGTTCTGCCAGTTTGATCAGTTCCTCGTTCTTGTTTAAGGTTTGCTGTAAGTATTGCGATTGCTGGACGGCTACCCCAAACTGCGTGCCGATTTTCGCTACCAAGTTGATTTCATTATCTTGCCATTGCCGCGGCCCGTCATTCTGATATGCTCCTAACAAACCCCAGAGCTTGTTGCCGGCAATAATCGGGGTGATGATATAAGCTCTCATCTGGAATTGCTCGAGAATTTTTATGTGGCACTGGGCATGGCCAGAAGTGTAAATGTCATTGATAACAAACGTCTCGTTGTGGCGATAGCGTCCACCTTGGGTTTGTTGGAGGTGTTCGTCTTCCCAGACAGTCCTGATATCGGGGCCAACCAAAGCCACCCATTCCCGACTTACGGATTCGGCAATAAATTCTCCACCCCAATCTGGATTGAAGCGATACACTGCAAGACGATCGCATTCCAAATGCGATCGCAATTCTGGTAAGGCGTTGCGGAAAATCGTATCTAGCTCTTGAACTTGGCGGATTTTTTCTGACAGCCGTGTTAGCGCTCGTTCCCCTTCTGCTGTTCTGGCTAACTCTGCATTCTTCTTCTTGAGCTGTTCGATATACTTAACCTGTTGCAAGCCTATACCCATTTGCACTGCTACTTTTCGCAACAGTTGCACATCCTTGGATTTCCACTGCCGAGGGCCAGTATTTTGGTATGCTCCTAAAAAGCCCCAGAGTTTGTTTTCAATAAAGATCGGAGCGATTGTGTAAGCCTTAGCCTGGATTTTTTCTAATATCTCTAGGTAGCACTGAACGTGACCGACAGCGTAGATATCATTGACAACAAAGGTTTCATGATTGCGATAGCGTCCGCCCTGAGTTTCTTGTAAGTGCTCGTCCATCCACATCGTTTTGATGTCGGAACTAGCCAAAGACAGCCATTGATCTTTTACGGATTCGGCAATAAATTCCACACTCCAGTCGGGATGAAAGCGGAATACTGCTAGGCGATCGCACTGTAGTTGTTTGCGTAAACTTGGCAGCACATTCAGGAAAATTGTATCTGCTTCTTGAGCTTGGCGAATTTTTTCCACCATCCCTGTCAGCACCTGTTCCTCTTCTGCTGCCCGTGCCAACTCTGCATTCTTCGTTTTCAGTTCTCCGATGTACTCGGCTTGCTGCACGCTTAACCCCAACTGAATGCCCAATTTGGTCAGCAATCGCACCTCTTCGGAATTCCACTGGCGCGGGCCGCTATTTTGATATGCTCCTAACAAACCCCAAAGTTTGTTTCCAGCAAAAATGGGGGCAATGGTGTAGGCTTTAGCCTGGAACTGCTCTAACAGATCGATGTGGCACTGGGCATGACCAACAGTATAGATGTCATTGACGGCAAAAGTTTCATTGTTGCGATAGCGCCCGCCTTGGGTTTGCTGTAGGTGTTCGTCTTCACATACGGTTTTGATATCGGGGCCAACCAGAGGCACCCAGTCAGTTCCTACAGATTCAGCAATAAATTCACCACTCCAGTCAGAGTTGAAGCGATATATTGCTAGGCGATCGCATTTGAACAACTGCCGCAATTCTGCCAAGGTAGTGCGGTAAATTGTTTCTGGGTGGTGGGAATGAAGCATTCTATCCGTCATTCGGGCGATCGCATTTTCTACTTCAGCTACTTGGGTCATTTCTAGATTTTTTAACCGTAGCTGTTCGATATATTCAGCTTGCTGGAGAGCAATGCTCAACGATTCGCCGATCTGCAACAAAGCACCGGTCTCTTCATCAGTCCATTTGCGGACATCAGAATTTTGATAGGCTGCTAACAAACCCCAGAGATTACCAGCGCGGAAAATGGGAACAATGATATACGCTTTGGCTTGGAACTTCTCTAATGCTTCTAAGTAGCAAGGTGAAAAACCAGCAGCATAAATATCGTTGACTTTGCGGAAGCGCTTTTCTTTGGCGTAAGTTCCACCCTGCGTTTCCTTAAGATAGGTATCTGCATCAGGTTTAACAGGGGAGCCATAATCCTTAACATGGCAACGCTCTGAAGATACCATACCTGTTTTTAAAATGCTTTCTTGTTCCTGAATATCCAACAGGGACGACCAACCAGCAGCCACAGATTCAGCGATAACTTCTCCACTCCAGTCTGGATGAAATTGATAAACGACAACGCGATCGCATTTTAAAAATCGCCGCAACTCTTGGGTTGTAGTGCGGAAAAGGGTGCGAAGATCCGTTGCTTGCCCAATCTTTTCAATGATGCCGAAAACAGTACGTTCTCGTTCAACAAGTTTGGCTGACTCCTCAGAGCGGTGATAAAGTTGTTGCTGATATTGCACCTGTTGAATCGCAATACTAGATAGAGATGCAACCTGCACCATTAGTCGAACTTCACTATCTTTCCACTGACGAGGCTGAGAATTTTGATAGGCAGCCAGTAAGCCCCACAACTTTTCTCCCTGGAAGATAGCAACAATAATGTATCCTTTGGCTTGATAGGTTTCTAAAACTTTGATATAGCAGTCAGAAAAACCACCGCTGTAGATATCATTAGTGACTCGATATATCTGTCCGCGATGGAAAGTTTTGCCTTGGGTGTGCTGAATGTAGCTATCTGCACTGTGCGATCGCCCTGTTGTCCCAGCTAATCCCCCTTCCTCTGCAAGGTTCCTAACACTACAATAGTTAACGTTCTTGGCAATTGCTGGATTATTTCGCTGTTCTTCTAACAGAGAAACCCACTCAGATCCCACAGATTCAGCAATAAATTCCCCAGTCCAGTCAGGATTGAAACGATATATTGCTACGCGATCGCATTTTAGTGACTGTCGTACTTCTTGGGTGGCAATGCGAAAGATGGTATCCACATCTTTGGACTGGAGAATTTTATTCGCTACATCAGTCAGGATTTGGTCTTTTTCCACTTCTTGTTGCAACGTAGCCTGAATCACGGCAACTTGCAGTTGCGCTTCTAATTCCTGCGCGAGCAATTTTAGCGACCTAATTTCAGCATTCTGCCACTGGCGAGGAGCAGTGCATTGCTGCACTACCAACAAGCCCCAAACCCCATCTTTTGTTAAGATTGGCAAGCTCAAACAAGCTCTGACCTGAAACCGCTCCATAAGCTGCTTTTGGTAAGGGGACAAGCTTGCAGTGTAGGTATCGGCGATCGCGACTAATTTTTCTTGTTGATAAACCTTGCCAGAACCTAACCCAAAAGTGACGGCGGGCAGTTTTTCCTTCAGCATTGGGGTAAAGCCATCCCTCATCGCCTCCGCAGCAACTATCCCCAGTGTCGGATTCGTAAACTCATACACCACCACGCGATCGGCTTGCAGTGCGCTTTGTACCTCCATGACAGCAGTAGCAAGCAAGGTATCTAGATCGGAAAATTGGCGGATTCTGCTGGCGATCGCCTGTAATTGCTCTACCTCGAATCCATCTCCTCCGTCTTGATATGGCAAAACACTTACCAATTCTTTTAATTTGCGGATTCTGTCTCGCAATGGCCCTGTTTCCACCCAATCAGCTTGATCCAGTTCAGTTCGCAATTCTTCTAGAGTAGAAGAGATTTGCTGTTTTGCTCTTAGATCGACGGTATGCCCGTTATCGGTGTCCTTATAACCGTTGCCGGAATTTGAGTGTGGTTGGCTAGGTGTATGCATTACCATAATCTTTCTTGCTATGAAGGTTGTTAAAGTAAGTTAATCAGGCAGAGGGTAGGAGACAGAAGGCAGGAAGCTCTGAACTTTAAAGAGACTGAAGGGCTTGAATCACAACATGGGTGTCAATTAACATCAAAGGGCTACCTTGAGAATCCACAAAGTAACCCTGCAAGAACGAGCCTAGTCGGGCAGGTAACATCGATGCCGAAACCGCTAACCGCTCTTGGGGGTCATAAACTTCAATGCTATTGACTTGCTCCACCAACAGCCCGACGGTTTGATTCTGGACTTGAACGAGCATCGCCATGCCAGAGCTACGCACACTTTCTCGCCGACACCAGTGTGTTGCTCCCAACAAACTTGCTAAATCAAGAATCCAGATAGCTTCTCCCCGCCAATTCATGATGCCTAACAAGAATTCTGCTACCTGGGGTACTGGCAAAATCTCGGTGAGTGCAACCTGAATTACTCCCCGCAAATCAGCTAGTGGGAGTAAACCATTCACCTTTCCATTCAACGGAAATCTTAAAAACCTCTGGTTGTTTCCTTGGGGAGAGTTTTCAAGTCGAAATTGGCTATTAATAGGTAGCGCTCTAAAGCTATCATTGCCCTGTACCATTGCCCCAGTTTCCTTTAGCGAATAAATTTATTAACAGTCTGGAGCAAGGTATTTTCATCTACAGGTTTGACTAAATAGCCATCAGCACCACTCATATTGCCCCAAGTTCTATCAACATCTGTGTTTTTAGTTGAGCAAATCACTACCGGGATTGCTTTTGTTGTCGGATCGGCTTTCAACTTGCGGCAGAACTCAAATCCACTTTGGCCTGGCAAAATCAAATCCAGTAGAATCAAGTCAGGTTTTTGTTGTTTCAACCGCAGTTGAGCCTCTTCACCACTGCGAACTTCATAAACTGAATATCCTCCTTGCTCCAGGTAACGTGTCATCTTTTCGGATTCTGTGAGGCTATCTTCAACTAAAAGAACTTTTTTCATTTTTATTTCCTAGCTATTTAATTCAGATTTTGAAAAATGATTGCGACAAATGAATTAACATCCAAAATCTGTTTTGAAAATGGGTGTAGAGGAGCTACTGGCATGATTGTCGCTTCAATCTAAACGTTTAAATACTTGTGAAGCACATTGAGTACTTTGTCTGCTTCTACGGGTTTACCCAAAAAGTCAGTTGCCCCTACTAATTTTGCTCGCATCCGATCTACTATTCCATCCTTCCCCGTTAAGATGACAACCGGCACATCTTTAAGACTTGGAGTTTTACGGATTTGAGAACAAATTTCATAACCATTCACTTTTGGCATCAAAAGATCCAAAAAAATGAAGTCGGGCTTGCTTTTAATTAGCTTTAAAACTGCCGTCAAAGAGTCTTGAATGCCAATAAAGCGATAATTTTGATGGGTAAGAATTTCCTCCAAACTGCGACAGATTGTCGGACTATCATCCACACAGGCTACTAAAGGTCTGGAGACATCAATAATTGCTTTGCTAGCTGCTGGGGGAGCAACTTGTATAACAGTATTCTCTTCTGTCTTCAGTGAAGAATTGGAATGATTAACTGCACTCGATGGAGTGACAATTTGTTTGCTAGTCGCGGGGGGTGCAACTTGTATAACAGTGTTCTCTTCTGTCTTCAGTGAAGAATTGGGATTATTAACTGCACTCGACGGCGTGACAATTTGTTTGCTAGTCGCTGGGGGAGCAACTTGTATAACAGTGTTCTCTTCTGTCTTCAATGAAGAATTAGGATTATTAACTGCACTGGAGGGCTTGCCAGTTTCTTGACTAATCCCAACCTTCCTGGGGCTTGGGGTGGGTGAAAAAGCGATCGCCCCTGTTTTTACCAATGGCATCAAGAACCGAGACAAAACTAAGGCATCCCGACCGCTTTTTTGCCCTAAACCTCGTAAAGTTTTTGTGCCATCAACTAGAGAAATAATCTGTTTAGAGGATGCTTGTCCTTGGAGTAGTTCAAGTTGTTGAATAACAGGATATAAATTAGGCGAGTAACTTGCCAATCCTGCATCTCGCCATTCTTGCCAGACTTGTGTAGCCTGTTTTAATACTTCCTCAGTTGGTAGTACAGCTAGGAGAAACCCAGGAACTGCACCAACAACGGTAGTAGGTGACAACTGCCCTGCTGGATTGTTGCCATTTCTTTTGGCTTCAACGTACTGGATTATATCAAACAGGACTTCAGCTATTAAGCTTGTAATCAGGCTAACAAGTTGTTGTTGTTCGATTAATTTTTGTTCTCGCAATTTACTAAGAATGCAATACTCGCGATAACTTTCCTGGGGAGAGACAAGCCCCTCCAACTTTGCCACATCTAGATTAGGACAGTATTGCGACAAGTGCCGTCGCCATCGCTCATCGGCATTAGAACCGCCAGCCTGCCAAATTAATCGTCCTAAACGAAAATATAGCGTCCAAGTCGGCCCGTCCCTGGCTTCAAGATTCAGCCTGCCTGTGAATAATTTAGTTTGAAGTTGCTCGATCAATTGATTCACAATGGATCGCACCTCCTTGTATATCTTGAATTTTGCATTTACATTAGAATTCCTCAAACAATCCAGCTTACTAACCTCATCGTGCGATCGCCAATAGCACAGTTCCACAGTTCAAAACCTCGATCGAGCTACCCCAGCTTGTTATATCCCTTTCCAATCCGCACATTTTGAAAGTTCAAAGCTGGAAGCTCGAACAAAGATTTAAGCTCTTTTTTTAATTAGAAATAAGTTATCTATATTAGTTTTGCAACGTTACATATACTGAGACAATTGCTTGTCAATACAGACCTTAAAAAAAGATGTAAATTTTGAATACTACAAAGCATATACCAGCTTTAATGTTTATCGATTGCGTGCTATGCCTCCTGAAGGCAAAAGACACAAGCGATCGCAAGAGCCGCTAGTCTGCAATTACAAAAAATGAGCTGGAATCAAATTTGTTAAGAAATTGCTTGTTGCCGAATAAAGTATTGGCGATCGCGTTGTTCTAGTACTCCTTGCTTGATCAAGGAGCGCAGGATATCTATCGTTTGCACCCTGGTTAAGCCAATCACTTCTTCAATTTCTATTAAAGTAGCTCCTTGGGCTTGCTGAATATATTGCTGCACTTTAGATTTAGTATCTGCATTCGATTCAGGCACTTTTCTAGTCATGGTATTGACGGAAGGACGAAAACCAGTGGCTTTAATTCCAGAACGAGAGATTGACCATTTTGGAACCGTTGCCACTAATTTTTCTGTTTTAGCAGAAGGCGGGGCAACTACTTGTTCATGAGTGCGGTCGCCCCAAACACTTTTATGTAAAATTGCTCGGAAATTTTGCAAATCTTGAAATAATGTCTGAGCCTTTGCTGTCCGCTGTTGGCGGTATTCTTGCTGGCGTTGGCAGACATCTGTTTTTATTTGCAATATTTCTAATTGCCGTTCTACAATCTCTTGCTGAAATTGCTGCTGTTGTAACTTTCTGTTGTGGTGAAGACTAGTAACAGAACTGCTCAATTCTTGATGAAGTAAATCTGCTTCCAACTGCAATTCTTGTTGAGTTAGCTGTTTCCACTGGTTAACTTGTTGACGGCGTTCAGCAGTTATTTGCAATCGCTGCGATCGCTCTTGTTCCCACAAATTTTTGAGAGCCATCAGCTGAATTCTCCTATTTTGTTAACTAGAAACATTAAATGGGAGCCATGAAGACTCCCTTTTTATAATGTGCTATTAAGCAGCAGATGGAACAGCAGCCTGAGATGTTAAACCAACTGCCTCGGCATATCTTAAGTAAGTTTCAACTGAAGCAATTACAATCCGAGCTTCGATTGATAGCAGTTCAATACCAACTAAAGAAACACGTACCCAAGCATCAACTACAATTCCTTTGTCCAAAATCCGGTCAATAACTTCAGCTAGACTAGAAGATGAGTTAACTTTTTCAACAGCCATTTTCTTTTACTCTCACAACTCTGATTATTGGTTTCATCTTGCTCTGATTGAGCAGTAGGTAAAAATTACACAATGTGTTTTATTCTTCCTGAGTTTAGTGTTCCCAAAAATATGAGATAAATATAATAAAATAAAAAAATATTAAAAAGTTAACAATATTTTTTTAGCAAAAAATTAAAGAAATAATTAGCCCATCTTCATTTTTTCTGGGAAAGTTATAATTATTATTTTTTATGAATTTATCTGAGAGTATTTTTTAGAAAATGATAGGGTGGCAGAGGTTCACTTAGTGCCAATTGCCAGTGCGAGCATTGTACCTGCCAGAGGGAAAGCTGCTGCGTACTGAGCGTTGAATCGTTCCGCTGTGCCAAAAAGTGGATTTGCCGCACATCTGCCTGTCGAGTTTCACAGATAACATCTGTATATGTTTTGAGAATTGACTGGTTCAAGAGTTCCCACTGTTCGGATTGTTGTGCTTGAAATGCTTGCTGTGTTTGGTAGCGTTGTTTTTTCGCTAATAAATAGGCTTTTCCTCTAGCATCAATAGTGTCAGACTCATCAAGCAAAGAACTGGGTGTCAATTTTAAAGTGTACTCAACTTTGTCTGCTAGCTGAGTAAGGGTTTCTAGATATTGCTCTTGGTGCTGTTCTAGATGATTCAGCAGTTTTTCTTGCGAGGTAAAACCGCTGCCAAAGCGTAAGGGAAGAAGGGGAGTTTGTTGAAAGAGTTCTCGAATCACGCGATCGTGGATTAATACAGCTTGAAGTAAACGCTCATCTGTTGCTTGTATTCCCTCTACTGAGATTTCCGGTTCTACGATCGCACCTAAACCAGAACAGTAAACGAGTTCGGTATTCCTTTCCATCCCTAAAGGTAGAACAAGCTCTGATGCGGTGGGTACTAGAAGAGCATAGGCGTATACTGACATAAACTTGGGATACTTATTAAGTAATTAAGTTTGTACACATGAAGTTCTCTGGGACACTTCTTTTTACATCAAAGGTGTTTCCAAAGAGTAAGTATCGCTGTGTGCAACGTTCTCTCAAACCTAACCCCCAGCCCCTTCCCTACTAGCGTTGGGGAGCAAGAATCAAAGTTTCTCTCCCTGTGGCGGAGAGGTTTGGAGAGGGGTTCTAAGGATAAGTTGTACATCGCGTTAAGTAGCTTCTGTTGTTAACTTCTGCGTTGTTTCAAGTCAGAGACTATTCAGATTGGTGCTGATTATCAAGCATTTGGTATGTAACTTGGAAATCATCATTTGTAATCTGAATCAGGCTGGAGTCAGTCAATCCTTGGGCGCGGTATCGACGAATTGCGCTTAAAGCAGCTTGATTGCTCAACAAAGCCAAGTCTGCGCCATTCCAACCCTCGGTAACTGTCGCCCAGGTTTCTAAATCGACATCAAGCAAGGGACGATCTAGATTGTGAACTCGTAAAATCGCTAATCGGCTGGCTCTATCTGGGAGATCGATTTTGATTTGTAAGTCCAATCTTCCTGCTCTGAGTAAAGCAGGATCGAGGGTTTCTGGACGATTGGTTGCTCCTACTAACAATACTTTAGGGCATTCATGCAACCCATCCAGTTCGGTGAGTAGTTGACCGACAACGCGATCGCTAACTCCAGAATCACCAGTGAATCTTCCCCGTGCTGGTGCTAAGGTATCAATTTCATCTACAAACACAACGCAAGGCGCTGCTTGTCGAGCTTTGCGAAAGAGTTCTCTAACTGCTTGTTCTGCGGCTCCTACCCATCGGCTGAGTAATTCCGGGCCATTCACAGCAATAAAGTTGGCTCTAGCTTGCGAAGCGATCGCTTTTGCAAGTAATGTTTTTCCCGTTCCCGGCGGCCCCCACAACAGAATCCCACGGGGAGGCTTGGCTTTAGTTTGCTCGTATAGTTCGGGATAAAGGAGTGCGCCCTCTACAGATTCTTGAAGTTTTTGTTTCACATCATCCAAACCACCAATGTCATCCCAACTGACACTTGGTGCTTCAACTGCTACATCCCTGAGAACTGAGGGTTTTATCTCCTTAATTGCTTCTAGAAAATCCTGCTGCATAACAGCCATGTTCTCAGGAATGGGACTGTTGAGCGAGGGGACTTGACGACGTAGGGCAATGTAGGCTGCTTTTTGACAAAGAGCTTTGATATCGGCACCGACAAAACCGACGGCTAAATCAGCGATCGCTCCTAAATTAACCGCAGTCTCCAAGGGCATAGCACTTGTTAAAATCGTGAGAATTTCCAATCGTCCATTGCGATCGGGAACCCGAAACTGAACTTCGCGATCGAAGCGTCCCGGACGACGCAGCGCCGGATCGAGATAATCGGGACGATTTGTTGCCGCTAATACAAGTACGCCCTCGGTTTTGGCAAACCCATCCATTAACCCAAGCAACTGCGCTACTAATCTTTTTTCAACTTCGCCTTCCACTTGGCTGCGATCTGGGGCAAGGCTATCAATTTCGTCAATAAATATCAAGCAGGGAGCAGAACGAGTTGCTTTCTCAAAAATATTTCGTAAACGAGCTTCTGCTTCCCCGTAATACTTGCTCATTACCTCTGGGCCATTGATGGCAATGTAGTTTAACTCTAATTCTTCTGCCAAAACACGGGCTGTTAAAGTTTTTCCCGTACCGGGCGGGCCAACTAGCAAAACCCCACGCGGAGGCTCTAACCCTAATTTAACCAATAAATCTGGACGTTTAAGGGGAATTTCGACTAACTCTCTGATTTCCTTGAGAACATCACCCAAGCCGCCGACACCTTGCCAAGAAGCTTTTGAGTTCTTGTTAGCTGATGGGGTGGTGACATCATCAGCATTATCCATTGGTGCAGCTGCATCAGTAGAATTGGCTCGAACTCGGCTGGAACTAGTTTTTCTCGGAATATTGCCTTGCCGGGGAATACTGCTGAGATTATGAGAGCGAATTTCAATAGAAGTTTTTAACTCTCCTTTCTCTACTTTTTCTTCTAAAGCTTTGGCAATTTCTAATAGCTGTTCAAATCCTTTAAATATGTCGTCCATTGATTTTACTTAAATAAAAGGCAGAAAAAATTAATTCCCAAAAAAATTAAAATTTTCAATAATTTTTGATTTTCAATTTTTATTGCTGTTCAACAGTGAAAAAAATTAATTCAGTTGGAAACCAATAATCGAAGACGAGCAAAGTTAAAGGGGGCAGTGAAATTGTTGTAGCGAATTCGCAAACGGTCTTCAAATTGACGATCGAGTGCTTCAACGTGTTCGCTAAATTGTGATTCTGCTTCCCAAGGAATTAGGTAGGCTGCATTGTAGATCATTGTGTCCATTTGGGGAGTATTTTCCACCATATCGATCGCAATGGAGTTGAGCGTGCCTTGAAATATATCGATGATGCCTTGCTTGCGATCACTCATTCCCCGTTCGATGGCTTGCCCTATTTGGATCGCTTGCTCCATACTCAAGGGTTGACCCACTAGCTTATCCCTTTCAGTTTTGAGATTTGGATTTTCTGCTAACAATCCCTGAATTTCTGCCTCAGTATCCCAAAAAACTTTGACACTAACTTCTCGACAACCCGATAACTTCGCAAGCAATTGCGTCAATTCTTCTTGATGAGGACGAATTAATTGCTCTGAAACCGTTTCCCAGCTTGAAATCAAAAGTCCAAATTGCATGGGTAATAAATTGCGATCGCCTGCTTCCATGATGTCCTCAAGGACTTTCTCATGACTTAGCAGGTTACGGCGGCTTGCCAAATAACGCTCTTGCTGTGCTTCGGAGTAGATAACTGCAAAACCATCCAAAATTTTAATTTGTACAGGTTGCCGATCTATGCCCTGTAAATTTAAATTTTGTGGAGCAGGCAAGGTCAAAATTCCGTAAATGTAAAAGCCATAACTCATAAGAATGTCTTACCAAGAAGAATATAGATAAAAAAGTTACCAAAAACAGGGTGTGGGGTGTGGGGTGTTGGGTGCAGGGATTAGAAAATCCTTGTATGAGTGGGTTTAGAGCTTACCAAAAAAGAAGAATTATACCGAATGAAAGTGGCACGAGGTATAAGGTGTCCAAGTTTTCAATCCCACGCTTTTAACCCTGGGTTCCCTACACCCTACACCCTACCCCCTACACCCTATGAAAGGGGTTTAGAAGTGAGTACTAATCTTAACTTGGCATGAACTAAGCTTAATTGAGCCAGTCCTAAGTCCAAGTCACCCTCAACCACAACACCCGTATTTAATAGGCGATCGAGGAGTTCTAGAATAGAGGGTTGACTAGAGGTTTCACCGGGGTAGTATCCTCCAGATTGGGGAAGTAAATTTCCCATTTCACCCAAGTTAATATTTAGATCGGCTGGGTCAATATCAAATATCTCGCAAAGCTGAACAACTTGCTGTTCAAGCTTTTGCAGGCTTTCGGCAGCTCGATCTAGTTCAGAATCGCTGAGGTTGCCAGCATCCATTCGCCGAATCACCTGAGCTTCCATGAGTTGGCGTATCAGTTCAACAACCGTCAGTAACAACGGTGCTAAACCTGAATCGGAACCTTTTGATTTGCTAATCGCCTGCATTCTGATGATTAATAGGATTGAGTGCTTTGAGCGATCGCAGTTCTGTTTCTAGACTGGCAACACGCTCTTGAAGTTGTTGATTAGTTGTTAATAAAGAACGAGCTTGACTATTGAGGTAGGGGTCGCTTTCCCACCAGTTAATTCCAATCTCTTTGGCTTTATCAACAGAAGAAATCAACAAACGAATTCGGATGTTGAGCAGTTCTGTGGAGCCGACGGAAACAGAAATATCTCCTGCTATCACAATGCCTTTATCTAGAACCCGTTCTAGAATATCTGCCAAGGTAGAACCTTGAGTTGATGTGGTGATAGCTCCTCGATTAGTATTAGTACTCATTTGTTTATTAAATGGCCAGAATCAAAAGCAAGTGTCTGTGAGATGTTCGGCGGCTCGGCATTGCCCTGCATTTGTACTAATACTCCCTGCTCTCTGAGAGACTTGAGTGCAGCTACAATTTGACTGCGATCGATCCCTAGTTCTACTGCCAATTCAGAGAAACGCCTTCCTGGAGAATTGCACAGGTAGTTGTAAACTTCATGCTCGTAAGGTACTCGTTGTTCCAATACAATCTGATTTTGGCTGTCTGGTATGATCTCAGTCGGCTGAGATTGAGTATTTGTACTATGATGCAATTCACTCAAAACCTCTTCCAGTAGCCGAGTTGCTTCCATCAGAGGTTGATTCGTGCGAGAAAGCAGGATATCGGCACAAATATCTTGGAAGCTAGGATCTCCAGGGTTTACGGAAATTTCGTGTTCGTGGCAGATTTTGGCAATCATCAGACAGGAACGCAATCCACCACCCTGTCCAGAGCTAGATCGACTCCAAAACGTCCGTACTATGCGGACAATTACTTCTGCTTTCTCAGAATCTATACCTGTTTTATGAACTACAATTTCCTGCTGAGTTAGTTCATCAGGTGGAGGCATATCGATGGTAATAACACGATCCATCAAAGCATCCTGAGTTGCATGAACTCCACAATACTCTTGAGGATTTGATGTTAAGATTGCCCGAAACTGAGGATGAACCCGGATATACTCGGCTCGCTGTTGATTTGTTGGCAATACCAACAACCTCTCTTCAAGTACGGAGAGTAAAACGTTATTTACCTCCGGGTGCGATCGATTGAATTCGTCGTAAACCAGCGTAAATCCTTCTTTACAAGCTAGGGTTAATCGTGCATCAACCCAATGTTGTCTAAGTTCATCCTCAACTTTCACAACGCTGTGGATGAAATTATCAACAACCTTTTTGCGGGTATAACCTAATTGATTACCAATCAAGTCTGAGGTTTTAAACTCATCATCTCCAAATAAGAGGATGATCGGCTGGTTGAGCAAATCAGCGAGATGCATTGCCAGAGTAGTTTTTCCGACTCCGGCTGCACCACGTAAATGTATTGAAAAACCTGACTGTAGATAGCGCAAAGCACGTTGAGCGATGCGTTGAACAGCAGGGGTATTGACAAATCGTTGGGGAGATGCATTTAATACTGTTGTCAAGCTCTAAGTACCTCGTAAGTAATAATTTTATGTAAAAGTAATTTTTTGCACATCGGGAATATAAAATACAGATGTCAATAAGCCTTAACTGAACTCAAATCCAACACATTTTGGCATCAACATAAGACTAAGTAATGTTTTATATAATGTCATCAGCAAGATTACGGTCTTGTGAGACAGCTGTAACAAATCTACACAAGTGTAAATTAATATGGTTCTGCGCTTCTTACTATTACCGATTACTGGCCCATTAATGGGGGTAACGTGGCTTGGGGAAAAAATTTTAGAACAGGCGAGTACTGAAATTGACGATAAAGAAAATCTCAGCAAGCAGCTTCTTGCACTGCAACTTGCTTTTGATATGGGAGAAATTGCTGAAGAAGAGTTTGAAATTCAGGAAGAAGCTCTTTTATTAGCGATTCTGGAAGCAGAAAAGCAGGAAGGCGATGAGACACAAGAGTAAGGTAGGAGGTAGAAGGCACAGGAGGAACTACACCCCCGATCGCGAGGCTTTTTTCATCGAATTTAATCTGTGATGTGTGGATGAGAGAAAATATAAGTATTGCGATTCCGAATATAATCAGCCATGACTGAAACCAAACCCACTCGTACCGCACACAGGGGACGAATATTCCCCGAAATTCAGTGGAATGAAGAACAAAAAGCACTACATGAAGCCAAACGCGAGGCTTTTTACCAACGTTGTAAACCTATTTTTGAGCGAGTCAAATCAGAATTAATTGAAACTCACTACAACTGGTTTGTTGCAGTTGAACCGGATAGTGGAGAATATTTTGTTGATAAAGATTTAGAAGTAGTTTCATTACGGTGTCGCAAACAGCATCCAGGCAAAATACACTATGCTTTTCGGATTAATGAGTCTGGGGCTTGCGGCACGATATGACGATTTCCGGTTTTTTTGGTGATGAGGATACACTACTTTTTGAAATTAATTTAATAACATCAGAAGGATTAGAATTACCTGTTGAGGCGGTGTTTGATACAGGTTTTTCGTATTGGTTAGCGATTAATGAGCAAGATATAGATGCACTTGGTTGGGAGCGTTTACGAGAGCAAACAATGCGAACTGCACGCGGAGATGTAAAATTTGAAATCTATGTTGGTCAAGTACTATTTGACGGTCAAGAGTTTGACATACCTGTACATGTTGGCAAAGATTTAACAGAAGTTTTGCTCGGTCGCCAATTGTTAACAAATCGCCGATTAGTCGTTGATATACAGTCGGGTGAATTAACGTTGGGATAACTACGACCGATAATAAATTAGAAAAATGCCTCAAGCGCCAATAGTATCGATTGCTCATTTGATCCCTATTGGCAATTAAGTAATTGGTAGAAAATATACTCATACAATGACTGCCATTACAAAGCACTCAATATACTTTTAGCCCTTGCCTCTCTAATCCAAGTTGGAAATTCGTTTAGTAATCTTTCATACAATTGCTCATCTGTAATTTTTATTAAATCATCTACATGGAAAAAATTGGCATTATCAATAATGCGACCATTCATATTGTCTAATTTTTCTAAAATTCCGTAGTTAGAGCCAGCCAAACCCACAAATTGCCAAAATATCGGATATTTTGCTGCGTCAACTATAGCTCTTTTAATTCCTTGCTCATCAGTAACTCCGCCATCACTAAGAAACACAATCAACGTAGGTAACTTACTAGCTTCTTCTTGAGTATATTTCTTGATTACATCTCGGATTACAAGGGATTCATTGTTACCACTACCTAATTCCAGCATCAGAGAGGGCATCTTAAAAACAAGTAAAGCTCTTTTGGTTTCGCCACATTCTTTTTGTATATAGCCATCAACATTGCTTTCTGTCACTATTCTTGTTCTTTTGAATGTTGATCCAAAAAACCAGACATCTAATTTACCATCATCGTCTAGTCTACTAGCCACTGGTACTATTCTTTCAAGAAATGCCTGTACTGCACCTGAAGTATATTGATTTGTCATAGAACCAGAAATATCTAAAACTAACGCAACTCTGGCTACAACATTAGCAATACCTTTCTTTGTTAGAACAATATCTACTTTCCTTTTTAAAAGGCCGATATCTGCTTTTTTTGTAATATCAATATTTTGTGGTTTAGTATCTTTAGCAGAAGTTCTTACAGGAATCTCAGAAGCTTGTACTTTAGGTGCTTCTTTCTTTTCTTCCTGTTTAGTTTCAACAATATACTTATCTACAAAACTTTGGAGTCCCGATTTATAACCTTCTCCTACTGCTCGAAATCGCCATTCACCATCCTTTTTATATAAGCGCCCAAATTCCAAAGCTGTCTCTTGAGAAAAATTTTCTCTCAAGTTGTAGCGAACCAAAGAATTTCCTGTTTCTTGATTATAAATTTTAATAAAGGCATTTTTGATTTGGCTAAAACTTTGATTTTTTTCCTGCCCTTCGTGAATAGTAACAACAAAAACTATTTCCTGAATAGCTGGGTTGACTTTTGATAAATCAACATAAATCGTCTCATCGTCTCCATTACCTCCTCCTGTTCTATTATCTCCACTGTGTTTTATAGAAGTATCAGGAGATTGCAGGTTGTTGTAGAATACAAAATATTTTTCATTAAGAACTTTGCTATCTAGACCTAACATAAATACAGAAGCATCAATATCATACGGTTGTCCATTCTGACTTACCTGCCAGCCTAAACCAATAGTCACCTTCTTTAAATTGGGAGCTTCTTTAGAAAGATTAAATCTAGCACCTTTGATTAATTCAGTTTCCATTTTATATAAATTATTTCGAGCGACTTTTGTATAAAGCTATCTATTTGAAAAGAGCATTGAGTTGAAATACCCGGCTTTATGCTAACTAGTAGAAATGAGCGATCGCATCCAAGTTCATGCAAAAAAGCCGGAGGAGGTTATGAACTGAAGTAGGGAACGCGAACCCAGTGGGCTGGAGGTATAACCTTGATTCAAGACTTTACCATCCAGTGCGTTAAGCAAATTAATTAACCAGTGCCGATTTTTTCAACTTTGCTCGCATCGTTAAACGCCAAAGTTCACCAATCCAAAGAACTATAGACGTTCCAGCAATTACGCTTATCCAGTCTGTGAAAGATAAAGGTACTGTTCTAAAAACGCTACCACCAAACTGAATAATCAATATTTGTCCCACCAAAATAGTGATAGCGATCGCCACGAATCCTTTGTTATTAGACAAACCTTTAAAAGCAGACTGTTTTAACCCCAAGCATCGAGCATTAAACAAATTCCAAAACTGTAACATCACAAACACAGCGAAGAACACAGAAAGCTCATAAGTGCTGATATTCCCATCCTTACGGATATATTGTAAGAAAACTATTAGGAACATCAAAAATGCGAATCCAGTAGTGAAAATATTCTGTGCCATCGGTTTAGTGACAATAAATGCTTCTGGATTACGAGGAGGACGCTGCATAACGCTCCGATGGGGTGGTTCTGTTGCTAAAGCCAAAGCAGCAAAAGTATCCATAATCAAGTTCACCCAAAGCATTTGGGTGACTGTTAGAGGCAGTGCAACTCCAATAAATGGGCCGGTTAAAGCAATTCCCAAGGCTACAACGTTAATTGTTAACTGAAACAGAATAAATTTTTGGATGTTCTGGTAAAGCGATCGCCCCCAAACAACTGCATTTACAATGCTGCCAAAAGAATCATCAAGAAGAATAATGTCGCTAGCTTCTTTAGCGATCGCTGTGCCACTACCCATTGCTAAACCTACTTGAGCTTGCTTGAGAGCAGCAGCATCGTTTGTGCCATCACCGGTCACACCTACTACCTGATTATTTTCCTGTAATAGTTTTACTAGCCGTAGCTTATCCAGTGGACGCGCTCTAGAAAGTATCTTTAATTCCAGCACTGCTTGACTGGCTTCTCGATCGCTTAGTTGGGCAAACTGTTGACCTGTAAGATGCAGATAACCACTATTAAAGTCATCATCTTCTTCCCAAAGTCCTATTTGCCGCCCAATCTCTTTAGCTGTCTCCGAGTTATCACCTGTAACGACTTTGACGTTTATTCCTGCATGTAAACAGCCTTGGATAGCATCAGGTACTTCTTTTCGCAAAGGGTCTAAAATCGCTGTAAACCCTAGCCAAACCATCTCTTGAGCCAAATCGTCTAAGTTTGTCTCGCTTAAATACTCTGAGACTTTACAGTAAGCGAAGCCTAGCGCCCGCATCCCTCGCTTTTGGTATTCTTTAATTGCATGAGTAATCATCGCTTGATTCTGGAGTGGTTCTAGACCTTGTGCTGTCAGAATCTGCGAACAACGTTCTAAAATTACTTCTGGCGCTCCTTTTACATAAAGCACATCCTCTCCAGTAACAGATGAAGTGCCGATTGTACCCATGTATTTTTTCTGACCAGAAAAAGGAATGCGGGATTTAATCTGAAAGTTACTCCGGTAGGCTATGTAATCAATTTCTTGACTATCTAGCCATAAAAGTAAAGCTCCTTCGGTAGCATTACCAATGGCACGAGGAGCCTGCAAAGGTTTTTTCTCTAAATCAGCAGTACTATTAGCAGCGATCGCTTCCGCTATTAATGCTTGCATATCTTTGAGTGCAGGTGCTAGTTGAGTATCCCAACTAGGAAAATTGACTTCATACACCCGCATTTGATTTTGGGTAAGAGTACCTGTCTTATCAGAACAAATCACTGTAGCCGCACCAATAGTTTCGCAAGCGTGCATTCGACGCACTAAATTATTGGCAGCAGCCATTTTTCGCATACTATAAGCAAGACTGAGAGTGACGCTCATCGCCAAGCCTTCCGGCACAGCTACCACAATAATTGTCACAGCTACCATGAAATAATGTAGCAATGCTTTGGCAACATTACTAGGTACCCAACTATTTACAGAACCAGGAATTAAGCCTAGAGGATATCCCAAAGCAAGTCCAATAGTAAAAATGGCTAGTCCGATACCAATAGTTTTTAGCCAATCAACAAGACCATTATTTTCCAACCATTCTGGTGCTTGAATTTTACTACCAGCTAATTCTAGCCCATCGAAAACTACAGGTAGCCATACTCGGTTCAATGCTACTAATACACCAGTAATTAATAATCCAACAACATACCACTGTTGAGAAGATAAGCTTAACTCCCCTGTAGCAAAGCCGCGTACTAGCAAAGATACAAAAGTAAGACCAGCAAAGCCAAGACCAACCACACCAATCACTTTACTGAGTTTTTCTAGTTGATGGTTGAGTGGTGTATCTTGTTCGCTTTCGACAGTCGCAACTGCTATTGCTAATTTACCAATTTCTGTGTTATCTCCAACGGCAGTGACTTGAAAATAACCGTGTCCTTGCTCAACTATCGTACTGCGATAAATATTGTAAGCAGGATAGGTTCCTTCTTCAATACCTTGATTCTTCGCGTCAATTTGAGTAAGTTTTTTAACTGGTTCTGCCTCACCAGTAATTTTTGATTGGTCAATCTCTAGGGCAACTTCTTCTAAAACTTCTCCATCAGCCGGGACTTCTTCACCTTGTTCCAGGTAAGTAATATCTCCGACAACTAACTCTTTGCGGGGGATAGTGGTAAAGTTGCCATCGCGGATAACTTTGATCGCAACTTCATCATAAACCTGATTGAGGATATCAAATTCTTGATTGGCTTTATATTCATTGATAAATGCCAGAGTTGTTGCTAATAAGATAGCAACTACAATCCCTAAACCTTCAGCATATTCACCCTCTAAAATCCCAACAGTAATTGCGATCGCTGCTGCAATCATCAGAATCCGAATTACGGGGTCTTCAAATTTTTCCAGAAATAATTTCCACAATGGATCTCGTTCTGGTGGTGTCAGAACATTAGCACCATATTTTTGACGATTGGCTTTAACTTCTTCGGAAGTTAATCCTTGATATGGTAATTTAACGTTATTGAGCTTATTATTCTCATTAGTAAGCATATTGCATCCATTAAATTGTCAAAAACTATATCCGAGCTAGATTACACATCAATACCAAATAAGTATTCAGAAATCCTATGCATAATCATGCCATTGCAATTATTTAGTAGTGAAATCTTTAGAATCTACTGGGAATTTTCATCTGCTTTCATCAATGCACTTCCCACTCCCATAGTTATAAATCCTGCAAAAGGAAAGGTTTTGAAGAATCCACCTATATTGCCAAAAAAAAGAAATAAACCAAATAAGAAAACTATAGCTCCTGCTGCTTTCATCGCTTTTGTAGTGCCTCTGTATTAGGTATAGTGGTTTTATGTGTATGAAATAGACTAATCTATGCCTTCTCTTCCTAAGTCACTTTGTTCCAACAAAATGTATTGCAACCATCGGTAAATACTATCAATCCCAAAGAGAACGCAGACTTATGTCAAGAGTCAAGTTGGCAAAGATTTATATTTGCGAATGGCATTATTCATTAAGATGATCTGCTCGGCATGAAATGAAGGAGGCATCAAGCTGTGAATTCGGTGGTCGAGTCCATCGTGCATCACATCCGTGGGTAATTCAGAATGATCTAATCCCAAGGTATGACCGATTTCATGGGCAATAGTATTAGCAATCAAGTTAGATAGTTGGGCTAAATTTAGACTAGCCTGCTCAGAAGCACGAAGTATTTGGTCTATACGCACAGCCGCAACATTCGTAACTTTCCCATAACTAAAACTAGCTATTCCTAGATAGTCAACTGGTTCTTGCTCGATTAACACATAAATGTGAGTAAAATTTTGCCCCCACTCTCTTTCATCTGGTGGTTCTGAAGTCAAAAATACATTGATGCTTCTAAAAGCACTGAAGACTTTAGCTAGAGAATCTCCCATCACTTCTAGCATGGTGCTATTATCTCCAGTGCCAACAAACATTCCCGAAATATCAACCCATACGCAATGGCGAACTTCACTATTCTTTCCAGCTACTAACCATCCACAATGGGGACAAATTCGCCAAGTCGTTTGAATTCGAGAACGACAACCTTGACAGCGAGGCTTAGGAGGTCTATCAAGGTTAATTCGTTCCCAAATGGGAATTTGTAGTTTACGATTTGGCTTAGTTAAATTCAGGCGATCGTAAAGCGACATTTTACTTAGAGCCAGCTACCCAATTAAAGCCAAAATGGTAGTTTTTGTCTGCCTCTTGATGACCGCTAAAGTATTTTTCTTCCTTTAAAATTGTTACTTGAGAGCCGAGATTGCTAACTATAGCCGCAGCACATAAAGGTTTATTTACGCCTGGGTTATTTAGTTCTAAATAAATCTCTTCACCATTACTAATCTTGAAAAACATTCGCCCACCCACAGACCTAAAATCAGCTGCTCCCCGATAAATTAGGGCAAAAAACATCACTCGTTTGATAGTATCAGGCCTGTAAATGAACATATTTTCACCGTCTGAAGCCGCTCCAGTACGGTCATCTTTATCAAGAAATATGTAGGGAGAAGAATTTTTAGCACCAAAGTTACCTCCCAGAGGTTGAATGACACCTTTAGCACCATCAACCGTCTCATACATACATCCCAGGTCTAAGTCAGGGGGACTATCAGCACCAAGCAATTTACCAAAGAATCCAACATTTTGATTAGATTGTTGGTTCCAGTTGAGGTTGACATGAACCGTTAACTGCTTAGATTGACCTGCCTTACTTAGGTCTATCTTGTGAGAATCGCCACTCTTTTTCAGAGTAATAGCCATGATTGCATAATCCTAGATATTCAACAGTAAGACTTGATCAGTTCCCCTAAACCATTGACATTAGTGCCATTGCCGACAGCCGCCATTTTCCACTCATTATTATGTCGGTACACTTCAGCTAATATCATTCCTGTCATGCCTCCATACTCTCTACCTGAGAGGTTATATCGAGCCAATTCTTTGTTATTAGCTGCATTAACGAGGCGTACAAAGGCATTTTCAATTTGGCTAAAGTCTTGTTTACGAGCAATGCATTCGTAAATATTGACTACGAAAACCAACTTAGCAATCTGGGTTGGGATGCGAGATAAATCTATAATGATTACCTCGTCATCACCATCACCTGCACCTGTTAAATTGTCCCCAGTATGGGTGATTGCTCCTGATTGATGCTGAAGATTACCAAAGTAGATAATATTCTCTTTAGCTGTTAACTTGTCGTTTGCATCTAGGCAGATTACAGAGGCATCTAGGTCATACTGATGGCCACCACCACCAAAATTGCTAAAAAATCCACCACCTGAACGTTTTGCAACATCCCAACCTAACCCACACATCAACTTGGTTAGATTAGGAGCTTCCTTAGACAGGGAAATCCTCTGTCCTTTTTGTAAACTAATTGCCATACTAATTTCCTAGCTATAACGATCTAATAAAGCTTTTAATCCACCTTGGTAGCCGGAACCAACAGCATTTAAACGCCACTCACCGTCCTTACGATAGATTTCAGCCATGACTAATGCAGTTTCAATCGAGTAATCCTCAACTAAGTCGTATCTAACTACTTCCTGGCTAGTCTGAGCATTGACTACACGAACAAAAGCATTTTGAACCTGACCAAAGTTTTGACTTCTTTGTGCGGCTTCATGAATAGTTACAGTGATGACAATTTTCTGAACATCAGTAGGAACTTTTTGCAGATTAATCTTGATGACTTCATCATCACCATCACCTACACCTGTAAGATTATCTCCTGTATGTTGAACTGACTTACTTTGATCAGGGCTAGTAAGATTGTTGTAGAAAATAAAGTGGTTGTCAGATATTAGCTTGTCGTTACTATTCAGCATAAAAGCAGATGCGTCTAGGTCAAAGTCATAGCCAGTGTCCATCGCTTTGACATCCCATCCAAGACCAACAAATACCTCAGTAAGTCCTGGTGCAACTTTTTCAAGCGATACACGTTGCCCTTTGGTTAATGTAACTGCCATTACTTCTTAGTCTCCTTAAATTCAACCTTTAACAAAAGTTACCAATTATGTAAGGGCAGAAGTCAAAATCAGCAGAGTTAGAATTCTGACTTCTTCCTGCAATGAAATTGTTTTAGCTTTTTAGAGAATTGCCTAGTTGTAACGATCGAGGAGTGCCTGCAAACCACCTTGATAGCCAGAGCCAACCGCATTTAAACGCCACTCACCATCTTTCCGATAAAGTTCAGCCATGATTAATGCTGTCTCAATGGAATAGTCTTCTGTAAGTTCATAGCGGACAGCTTCTTCCTTTGTTTGCTCATTGACAAGACGTACAAATGCATTTTGTACTTGACCAAAATTTTGATTACGTTTTTCTGCTTCGTGAATAGTTACAGCTATAGCGATTTTTTCAACCTCACTAGGTACTTGATTCAGAGAAATTTTGATAGTCTCATCGTCTCCTTTACCTTTACCCGTCAGATTATCTCCTAAATGTTGTACTGACTTATTAGTATCAGGACTTGTAGGATTGTTGTAAAAAACTAAATGAGATTCAGATACTAACTTGTCATTAGCATTTAGGAGAAAAATTGAGGCATCCAAATCAAAATCAGTACCAGTATCAGTAGACTTAACATCCCATCCAAGACCAATAAAAACTTGAGAAAGACCTGGCGCAACTTTCTCAAGAGATACACGTTGTCCTTTTGCCAGTGTGATTGTCACTATTCAATCTCCTTTAAATTAAAGCGGAGGATAGACGCACTCAAGTAGCTGTTCTTGATTTACTCAGAATCAGTCATAAATAAAGACTTGAGATTTTAAACAATTAAATTACTGGCAATTTTTTCTA
This sequence comes from Nostoc sp. DedQUE05, assembly GCF_034530955.1. Lineage (NCBI taxonomy): Bacteria > Bacillati > Cyanobacteriota > Cyanophyceae > Nostocales > Nostocaceae > Nostoc > Nostoc sp. DedQUE05. The sequence goes on from NZ_JAVRCB010000037.1 coordinate 80,915, forward strand.
CCTTTCCAATTAGATTTGGCATTTGCCAATCTTAATTATTAAAAAACTTTTTAGCTAGTAACTTTAAATGTAATTATAGAAGAAGTTTATACTTACATGAAGCGGTAAAAATACTGAAATGTTTCTAATTAAAAATATTTCAAATTATTAATTTATATATATAAAATAGTAAAGAAATTAATTGTTCATAGCTAAAACATGAAATTATACTTTGGAAAAAATATAATTGAGTACTTTTTCAGTTAACTATCTCTGAAAAAGTACTCAATTATAAAAAAGACACAAAATTTATTTATAAGTGGAACTCTGATGGAGCCAAATCTAAGTGATGACAAATTTCTCGAACAACTTGCTTCTCATATTCATCAAAATTATTATCAGCAGAACCAATAGCACAACATACTCTAATCACTAATCTGGAAGCTTCGGAATTTTTCTTGAGCTTACCGATAGCTTTTAGTGCTTCTCCTTTACCAATAATCGAGTCAAACTCGAAACCACTCACAAAATGATTGAATCTATCAATTACATGATTCATATCGAAAACACGAAGTTCTTCACTTCGATTAATAAAACCAGCCATCTTTTGTTTTTCGGCAGAATCAATAGTTCCATCCGCAGCAGCTACCAAAGCACATCCAGCTACGACAGCATCCATAAATTCTTTGTTTTTAAACTTTGAAATAGAATCTTGTAAGTTTTTTTGCTGGTCTTTTACCCAAGTAAAGAAAGTCATAATATGGTTCCTGTTTTAGTTGCAAAATGATAATTTACACTAGTTGTAAATTTGAATAGTTCAAAAGAGAAGTTACTAGTTCGTAAGTCCATAACAATAGTTCTTCTGTAGCAGCATGGGAATTTAAAGATGAGCAATAACCACCTTTGTGATTAACAACCTCTTTCACTTCCTCATGAGCAGTACTTAAAGTAGCTGTATAAGGACTAGCGTTTAACATATCTAAATCATTTAAATCATTTCCTAAAGTAATTAATGGAAAAAAATTTAGAAATCGAATACCTTTTAATTTACTAGGCATGGAAGGGTAAATAAAATATTTTTGTCCATCCAAATATATATATCCAGGTATGTTATTTTCAAATAAAATTTTCTGCAAATAGCTATCACTATTCTCAAAATATTTTGGGGGAATCAACCCTAAACAATTTTCATATCCTGTAAGTTTTGACCAGTTTGGTAGTAAGTTGGTAACGGCATTCCAATTACTTTTAGCAATAGGTGTTTCGTCTAGATAAAATTTTGCTACTAACCCGTTTTCAGTAACAAATCCACAAAAGTAAACATCTGGAATTTGTTGAACTAGTTGTTTAATATTTTGGGCATTACGGGCAGTCGCAATAACTATTGGTATAAGTTTACTAATCTTGGCTAACAAGTTAGCGGATTTTTGACTTAGATATCTACAACTTACTCTACCTGGTACTGCGATCGCTTCTGGTTCTGGATGCAGCAAAGTTCCATCTAAATCTACAACTAATACTTGTTGATTATTATCCATTAGCCGAATTCCTTAAGAAGCAAGCAACGCGAGTTTTATAATCGGATAAATCTTGACAATTATAATTAACTTTTACTTGCTTAATTTCGGCAAGTGCTAGTAATAATTGATAGTTGGCTTTTACATGATTTAGGTCATCGGCAAAATAAATTACTTCAGGATTAGCATTAATTAATGCTCGGCATACTTCATTGCTATGAATTCTCATAGCAGTAGATTTGAAAAATCGTTGTGGATGAGTATTAGGCTTTGATATTATTCCTGGACAATGCTTTTGCCAAGTTTTTACTAATTGATCGCGATAGTATTGTTGGGGAAACAGGTAAGCAGCAAATAGATTTGCTTCATTTACGTAGAAAGTTCTAGAGAAACCAAACGTTGCTACTCCAGTGAAACAGGCAGTTGGACATAATAAATCATCTTGAGTACCAGAAAAATCTGCCCATCCCCAAGGATCTACTAGAACTGCAAATGGCTGCAATTCCTGTTTTGACAACTCTCTGGCAACGCCACCTCGTCCCGTCCAGCCGTCAACAAAGATAATTTTTCTCTGTGGATACTGCGATCGCACTTGCTGGAGAGCAACTTTATCAATACCTATACCGCTAAACAAAGACAAAGAAACAGCAACAGAACCAGGTAACAAACGACAAAGCCAGTCTGCAATTGGAACTCCTGCTCGCAAAATAGCAACAAAAACTAGCTTGCTAGGGTCAGCTTCCCATGTGGCAATAGAAGCAGCTAAACGAGAAGCAGCCTGCTGAATTCTTTCATCTGCTAGCTCTGATATTACCAATTGCCAAAATTCGTTATCTAGATTAGGTTCAGGTGAAGGAAGCGACCAAAATGTATTTTTGCCATCATAAGCCATGTTTAAAGAGCGGAAGTACTCTTTATCTGCAAAAGGGTCAATTTCTTGAAGAAACTGGGCATATACTGGCTGATTCCACAGATTTGTTCGGACTAAACTTGTTGATAGATTCATTTCAGAAGGCTGTTAATAATGAATTTAATTCCAAAGAATTAACTTGAATACCTTCTTGAGCAAGGATGTATTTAGCTTCTAATTCTATTTCCCGATCAATTGGATCGCTAAAAATATAAACTGGTAACTTTAGCTCTCTGTAGTTGTAAAAATAATACTTTTGGCAAATTTGTAATTTATTTAAAATATTGGTTTTGTCAACCACCCAAGGACTCAAAGTAATATGTTGAAATGATAATAATGGATTAAGCTGGACTAACCTTATACCAATATCAATTGCCTCTCCAATAACAAAAACAATACCAAACAAATTTGTTGGCAAGTCTGTTAATATATCAAATTGTGCTTGTAAATAAGGTCTGAATTTAGAAAAAAGCCAGTCGCTATTTTTTACATTAGTTTGAATATTTTTTTCTATCTTTGATATTAATACATTTCGATTTTCTGTATTGTCTGAATATTCTTTTTTGATTAAACTATAGGTATGAGACTGAATATTATAACTAGCTAAAGTAGTTGTAAAATAATCAATTTGTACTGTTGAGCGAGTATCAGCTAGTGCAAAAAACCTAATGTACTTAACATTGAACAACGAACATAAGTGTAAAGCTAATTTTAGAATTGTTCTGCCAGTTGTAATTTCATCTTCTACAAACCACAATTCTGTTGGCTGCTCTTCTGGCAAAGGTAATACATGATTTGGACTATGTGAATGGGTTTCGCTAAAACAAATTCCGGTAGCAGACCTGCGAGTTGAACATAACCATTGTGCATTAATTCCTTGCTCTTTAGCATTTTGATACATCAATGTAGATGGAATAATCCCAGATTCAGTTAATCCAATAATTAAAGGATATTTAGAAACAGAATTTTCTAAAATTGATTGAAATAATAAACTTTGTAAATAGTTTTTACATTCCTGTATTTCTCTACCATTAGTTGGTTTTAACTTACCTAAATAAGAAAAAGTGACAGCCGTTTTTCGATGAGGATTATTTTCTCTTTGCAACCAGTGAACACGCTCTTTTAAATTCATGTTTTTGTATTTTTTAAATGTAGAGTTATAGATTTATACATAAAATATTTGTAAAACTAAATTTAGTCGCTATGATTGCCTCAGCAAAGCTAAATAAGCATTATATATTTATATGTACTGTGATACAGAATACTAACGCTTAAGCTATCTTGTAACCAGCTAAAATACTGTTTTTTGCATTATAATTAATTAACTTTCTACGTAATTTCTACAGTATCAGCCTAGTTAAAAGTCATGTGATACTTTGTACGTTTAGTTTACGCATCCAGTGTTTATTCCGTTAGGTGCAAGAGATCAGCTTGTGTGATTCTTGCATTAGTATTCCAATGTTAAGGTTTTGAATTTTGGTGTATTGTCCTCCAAGCCAGTATTCGTTTGCTGATGGATCGTGTTCTCTTCAGCAATTGTTTGACTATTTAAAATAGCAAGACGCTGCTGAATCTCATGTCGGCGTGCTTCGAGTTTCTCTAGTTCCTGCTCTAAACGCTCTTTCTCTAACATCATTTTGTAAGCATTTAAGTAAGCTGTTGCTTGAGAACGTTGAGGAGGCATGGTGCTAAGTTTGGCTTGAATTTGTCTGCGGTTTGGAGTGCGATGCATAATAAATTTCTCTTTGGGTATGAAAGTATTTAGTCTAATTAGCTGTTAAAATAAACAACCGGCTGCTGCTTGGATGCGTTCTAAAGGCTGAACTGAGCGAGGAAGCATTGGTAAGCGAACCATTGTCAAACCTGGAAAATCGCAATTAATGGTTGCTGTAGAAGTAAAGCGGTTGAGAACAAGGTAATTCTGACTTACACCTATTTCTTGCATAGATTTGAACAGGCGTTGTTGTTCGGCAAGTACGCTAGCCTGGTTAAGTGTAACCCCAATGAACTCTGTTTGTTGTGGGTCTTTTAGCACTTTTTGGGCTTTGACTACGCGCTGTCGCAAAGTTCGTAAACGCCCCATGAACTCTGTACGACCAAGAACATTTTGATACTTGATCCAGAGTTTGAAAATCCATGCTAGCCAGTCTGCTAGTGCAGTTGGCATTTCTAGAAAACGCAGAAGATGACCTGTAGGAGCAGTGTCTAAAATAATCAAGTCTTCTTCTTGTTGCTCTAGCAATTCCATTACTGTTAACAGGGAAAGCATTTCGTCAATCCCTGGTAAAGCTTGACCGACAATTTTGCGCCAAGCAACAGGAGCATAAGCCATTTCAATAGTTTCGCTTGTTTGGGTTTCGCCACTCATCATTTCGGCCAGTTCCCATAGGTAATCGGCTCTGAATTGATCGACAATGCGATCGCTATCCACTTCCTGACCTCGAAGATTGGCAGTTATTTGATATGGTTCGTGTCCTAAACTCAAACCAAAGGCATCACCCAAGGAGTGAGCAGGATCGATGGAAACCATGCGGATTTTGCGATCGGGATGTTGTTGAGCCATAGCCCAACCAATGGCAGCTGCTACTGTGGTTTTGCCTACTCCACCCTTACCGCCAATTAGTAACAGGCGACGACCTTTGGTGAGAAAATCTCCAAAGCTAGGAGGAATTGTTTCCGGCCATTGAACTGGGAGTAGATCGATAGGAGATAGCGGTTCAAGCTGAGGAACATGGATTTGGTTGATCAGATGGCTGAGGGCTAGAATCCCTAAAGGCTCTTTATCTTGCTGTGGCACAATAAAAATCGGCTTTCCGTTAGCAAGATCCGTATACTGGCCGATTAGGGGTTGTTGTTCTTGGTAACGATCTGGGTCAGTTGCACTGGCAAGAACTTGGTTAACAAACAACCCTCCGCAAGGAACCTGCATGGTTTGTAAGGCTTCTAGGAATCGTTTTGACTCCAACCAACTCATTGGTTCGGCGATCGCAACCAACAAACAAGCTGTATGCTTAGGATCTTGAAGCAGACGGCGACCTTGGGAAAGTTCAGCTTTCAGGGTGTGCAAAAAGTCGTCAGCGCGATCGGGTGTGTAACTTCCAGCAAAGGTCTTGCTAATATACCGATGCTTTTCTTGAAACAGTTCCAGAGAGTGGAGGAAAGTGTCTAAAAAATCCATCAATCCAAACAAGTTGAGAGTGTGACCGCTAGGAGCCATATCTACTACTACTCGATCTACCTGCTGTTCGTTGAAAAGGCGTTGGATCTCTAACAAACCCATCAATTCGTCCAGTCCAGGCCAATTTAAATCCCAAACTGGAGACAAGTCTTCTCCTTCAACAAAACTACCCCGTTCCACTAGCAGTTCTAATACCTGACCATAACGTTCTTTAAACTTTTGTAGCAGAAGCTTTGCATCCAACGCCCTTACTAGTAGATTGGGTAGTTCTGCTATGGGACGAGGAATGTCATCAACGCTAACTTGTAAGACATCTCCAAGAGAGTGAGCTGGATCGGTTGAGATTAAAAGAATTTGCTCATTGCTAAATTTCTGCGCCCAACGATATGCAAAGGTGCAGGAGATTGTCGTTTTTCCGACTCCACCTTTGCCGCTAAACATAGCAAGGTGTAGGTTATCAAAAAGTTCCATCCCGTTTGTCATTTCCGGCGTTTTAGGATAAAGTTACTACATATTTTTGAAAATTACTTAAGTAATTTTGCTGAATAAATCTATTTAAAACCTTAATTTTTCACGGATAGGATTTACAAAACTTCTATCCTATAGGCTACCGTGTACACACAAGTTGGAAATAATTGACAAATCCGGGTTTTACCCCACCCTAACCCTCCCCGTATGTATTGGGGAGGGAACTATATTTCTTTTTTCCCCCCTTTACAAGCAGGGCTGTTTCATCCCACAAGGGCAAGAAGTTTGTCAATATCATTAGAGAG
>NZ_JAVRCB010000038.1:0-85141 GCF_034530955.1 Nostoc sp. DedQUE05
ACGACTTTGGAGTACCTCAAAACGACTTTGAAGTACCTCGAAACGACTTTGGAGTACCTCAAAACGACTTTGGAGTACCTCAAAACGACTTTGGAGTACCTCAAAACGACTTTGAAGTACCTCGAAACGACTTTGAAGTACCTCAAAACGATTTCGAGGTATCTGCTTATATAGCAATATGGTTCAGTTAAGGAAGACAAGGGTTTAGGGGGAGTTGCAAAAAAATTGTAGGTTGGGAAGCCACAGCGCTCTTGCGGGTTCCCCGCGTTGTAGCAAGTGGCGTTGGAGGCTTTGCCAAAGCCAATATCCTTATATATGTTGGGTTGCGCTCCGCTCCACCCAACCTACATCTAATACATTATTTCAAGCTTGCCACGCTACTACTGGCGTGGCAAGGCTAAATTTGTGCATTAGCAAACTCTTGTGGGATGGGCTTCTAGCCCGTCCTAATTGGCGGGCAAGATGCCCGCCCCACAAGAAAATTTATTGCAACATTTTAGTCTTGCCACGCCACTACACATTTCTATTTTTGAGGCAAAACCTATGCAGTATTGCAACCCTACTCAACCCTATTTAGCAGCGAAGTAGGCTTCTAATGCCTCAGAACCACCAATTAATTTACCATCGATAAATACTTGGGGAACTGTTGTTGCACCCGCAACTGCTTTTAGCGATCGCGTGGTGATATCCTTGCCCAAGGTAATTTCTTCGTAATTGATGCCATGTTCCTTGAGCATTGCCTTAGCACGGGCACAGTAAGGACAACCCACTTTCGCAAACAGGGAAACTACTTCGGGCTTAACTGCTTGGGGATTGATATATCTGAGCATTGTCTCAGCATCGGACACCTTAAAGGGATCTCCTGGCTCCTCTGGTTCAATAAACATCTGGTTAATTACACCATCTCTCACCAGCATAGAATAACGCCACGATCGCTTCCCAAACCCCAGGTCTGATTTATCTACTAATAAACCCATCCCTTCAGTAAATTCCCCATTTCCATCAGGAATTAGTGTGATATTTTCTACTTCTTGATCCTTTGCCCATTCGTTCATCACAAAGGCATCATTAACAGAAATACAGATAATGTCATCGACACCATTCTGTTTGAAAATTGGAGCTAATTCGTTGTAGCCAGGAAGATGAGTAGATGAACAAGTCGGAGTATAAGCACCTGGTAAAGAGAAGACAACTACTGTCTTATTAGCAAATAGCTGATCGGTTGTCACATCCACCCACTGGTCGTTCTTGCGAGTATGAAAAGTGACATTGGGTACTCTTTGTCCTCGATGATTGGGTAACATAATTTTGCTTGCCTTTAGTAATCAATTCCAGTCATAACCTATCATGGGAGAACTGGTACAATGTAACTATCAATCGTCTAAGAAACTTCATTAATGAAGGTCGCGATCGCTCCTACAAATTCAGTGGTTGATTCATAGGGTAAAACATTACGTCCGTTTATTTTTATACCTCTATTTTTAGGGAAACAAGCAAGATAATGAGCCAAGCGTTCATCTGGCGTTTCTTTTTTATTGTCTTGGCTAATACTCGATGCAGTTTCGCCCATAACTATTAATGTTGGTTGATGAATAGAGGCTATAAAACTAGTATAATCATCTCGCCAAAACCCTGCTAAAAAAGAAAACACTGCATGGCGGCTTGCAGGATTTTCTGCACCTGCAAGCAATGTATTTAACCACTCTGCATCCACAGCATTTTCAGAAGCAAAGAGTTGGCGAATCGAGAAAGAACGTAAAAATTTTGGAGTGCGTGCATAGCGATAAAAAGCACTGCCAAAAGGCGAATCTAATACATTCCAAAGAAATTTTTCCTGCCATTTTGGTGGTTTATTTGTCATCAAAGCCCACGTTGGCGGCCCAGAAAGTACCAATCCGGCAATTAAATTTGATTCCTTTTGGACTAATTGAATAGCAACTGGCAATAAAGCGCCTTGCACTACAACAATAACAGGTTTTTGGACTACTGTTTGTAAAAAAAACTGCAACTGTTCTGCCCAATCACTAGGAGTGTAAGCTATACGGGGCATATCACTTTCACCACATCCTAGTAAATCAGGGTTATAAATTGAATTACGCTGACCTGTACTATACCACTCGCGACAAAATCGTTGCCAAAATCGCCGCGACAATCCCACACCAATCGGATGAATTAATAGTAAGGGAATGCCCTCAGATGTTGTATTAATTGGTTGATGTACTTCGTAGGCACAACGATAATTCTGCCAACTGTAAAACTGGCTAGGAGATGCTGTCAAATTAGTTGTGTTAGCTACAGCAGATGGTTGCATAATTCCTAGTTTTTAATACGTACTAAAAAATCATCTGTGGATGAATCAATTCGTATCCAGCTTCTTTGAGCTTTTCATTCGACACCCAAGCATTATAGGGACGAGTACTCTTGATAGATGTATCCCATTCTACTTTGGGTAAATTATGTTTTTCAAATAAGCTATCTAGCAAGTCTCGACTGGTGAGATGTGCATCATCTACCAGATTGTAAATTCCTTGCAAACGACGGTGACGGGCAAATTCTATCGCACTAACAATATCATCTAGATGAACCCAATTTGTGATATCCTCACCATTGCCCGGACGGGTTGTACCAGAATAGCTACCAAATATTTTCAACAGTTCTCTACCAGTTCCATAGATTCCTCCTAAGCGGAATATACAAACACGGAGATTTTCGCTAGATGCCGATAGCAACACCTCTTCTGTTTTGCAGAGGATTTGGGCATTTAAATTAGCGGGTGCAAGCGGTGTTTCTTCATCTACCCATACACCATTCCTGTCACCATATACGGCATAACTACCTGTGTATATTAACTGTTTTACACTCTTAATCTGCTGTAAGCACGAAACTAAAGTTTGGGCAGTTTGTAGATAAGTTTTTTCATAAACTTCCCTATTTTTTGCCCCAACACTTAAAAGTACAACATCTTGATTGTGCAAAACTGATTTTAGACCATCTATGTCATTACCACTGGTAACTACAACTCTTTGAGATACTGATTGTAGGGCGGGGACACGCTCAGGAGAAGTTGTGGTTACACTAACAGCAAAATTCATATCTTGCTGCCAATATTGAGCAACTTTATAACCAACATAACCACAACCAATGATTGCAACGTTCATGACAAATTAGACACAAATAAATTAAACTACTCATTGAGCCGATTTTCTCAATTAACTGTCTGGAAGTAAATAATTTTAACAGTCCAGAGCTAACAGTCAATAGTACAAAAATTTTGATTTAGTGACAAATGACAAATGACAAATGACTATTTCGCTAATTCTTTCTCAATTATGGCAATTATTTCTGGTGAATTTGGCTGGACACTACTATTAAATCGAGCTACCACTTCACCTTGCTTATTAACTAAAAATTTTTCAAAGTTCCAAGCAACAGCTCCCGTTGGCTCAACAGCTTTAGTAAGTCGCTCATAAAGTGGATGCTGCTGTGAACCTTTGGCATGAACTTTATCAAATAGTTCAAAGGTAACACCATATTTACTCGTGCAGAATTGCACAATTTCTTCATTGCTTCCTGGTTCTTGCGCACCAAAATCGTTACAAGGAAACCCTAAAATACGTAAACCTGCTTCTCCATACTTTTGGTTCAACTTTTCTAACCCCTCGTATTGAGAAGTATAACCGCAGAAGGAAGCCACATTTACAATTAAGAGTACCTTATCGGTGTAGTCGTTTAATTGCTTATCTTCACCGTTGATGGTCTGGACTGCAATATCCGAAATTGTGTTATTCATCTGAAATCTGATTGATAGGGAATATTGCCAAGTTTCCCATATTACAGGTACTCTAAACTCGGTTTCTTTAAGGAAATTAGGTTTGTTAGACTTGTTGTAACAATTCTATGTGAGTCGTGTAGTTGCAAAACCCTGTATCTTGGATAAATAGCTCGGTAAAGCTACTGTTTCAGCATAAATACGTTAAATTTACGTTGCTTTTAATACTAAGTTTTGAGTGCAGCGATGAATCGATCTAGGTTGAAACTCACAAAGAATTGACTCTTTGTATCAAAAGTTAACAACATCCTGAATTCTCCAATTTATGATTTTGGAAAATAGGTAGCTAGAAAGAATATAGTTACTTTTTTGTTGGATCATGAATTATATTTCATCACAAAAACCAAAAAACTGTATCATAAAATACAGTTTTTTGGTTTTGATAGTGAATAGAGCTAAAAATCACATTGTTAGCTTAAAAGAGCCATTTTAGGGTAGTTCTTTCTACCTGATTTTTTATTGGCATTATTCAAGACAATTTTGGGCGCTTTCTCAGTCAACTTTTTTCAAACATTAAAGATTAAGTGAAGAAGACTTGACTCTTTCCGAAAATAGATCGTAAATTTCTTACGAAGAACTATAAAAAATATTTACAGATGTGCCAATAATTTTTTAAACTCCTACTAAGGTTATTTGAGTTTATGGTTTTTCAACAAGTTGTCTAAAGGAAAAACATCAAAACCCATTGGATCTAATTTCGGACAGAATTTTTTTCTGTTTAACCTGCTTTTTACCTTTTTTAAGAATGGTTTGGAGGATGGTGCTCAAATTCATGTACAAACAAAAATCGAAAACAAAAAATAGGCATTTGTCTGCAAAAAGTTACGTTATCAATTCACAATCCAACTTTAAAGTCAAGCTATTTAATTTGATTAAGCGACTTTCTCCCAGTTGGCAAGCTTGTTTACCTATCGCTTGTCTGATTGTGTTGGGTTGGGGTTATGCCGCAGTTGCCCAAACTCCAGCCGCAGCGCCAACGACAGCAGAACTCAAAATTGCTATTGACACATTGTGGGTAGCGATCGCTGCTTTTTTAGTATTCTTCATGAACGCTGGTTTTTGTATGTTAGAAACTGGCTTCTGTCGCCAGAAAAATGCTGTCAATGTTCTTTCCAAAAACTTGATTGTATTTGCTCTGTCTACCGTTGCCTTTTGGTCAATCGGTTTTGCCTTAATGTTCGGTGATGGCAATGACTTCATTGGATTGAATGGGTTTTTCTTAAAAGGAGTAGATAACAGTCCCGCCACAGCAGACGCTTATAAAGGTGTCTTCAGTGCCATTAATTGGGCTGGTGTACCTTTAGCAGCCAAGTTTTTATTCCAGCTAGTATTTGCTGGAACAGCAGCAACAATCGTTTCTGGTGCAGTCGCCGAACGGATTAAGTTTGTTAACTTCCTAATTTTTAGCCTCTTACTTGTAGGTATTGCCTATCCCATTACCGGACATTGGATTTGGGGTGGTGGTTGGCTAGCAGATAGAGGCTTTTGGGATTTTGCTGGTTCCACGGTGGTTCACTCTGTAGGTGGCTGGGCAGCTTTGATGGGAGCAGCATTTCTTGGCCCCCGTTTTGGAAAATATCAAAACAAGCAAGTTGTAGCAATGCCCGGTCACAACATGAGTATTGCTACTTTGGGCTGTTTGATTTTGTGGTTGGGCTGGTTTGGTTTCAACCCCGGTTCTGTCATGGCTGCCGATCCTGGTGCGATCGCTCATATTGCTCTAACTACTAACATGGCTGCTGCTGGCGGTGGAATTGCCGCCACCATCACAGCTTGGTTGTACTTAGGTAAACCAGACCTCTCAATGATTATCAATGGTATTTTGGCTGGTTTAGTTGGGATTACAGCATCTTGTGCTTACGTAGGTGTCGCTAGTTCTTTAGTAATTGGCTTCATTGCTGGGGTACTGGTAGTTTTCTCTGTAACATTCTTTGACAAACTTGGCATTGATGACCCAGTGGGAGCTACCTCAGTTCACTTAGTTTGTGGTATCTGGGGAACTCTAGCAGTTGGTCTATGGTCTGTTGGCCCTGGTGTTTTTACCTGGTATACACGTGGGCCAGAAAAAGGTTTATTTTCCGGTGGTGGCTTTGGACAGTTTGGCGTTCAGTTGCTAGGCGTTGCCTCAGTAGGTGGCTTTACTGTTTTACTCAGTAGTATTTTTTGGTTGGCACTAAAAGCTACTTTAGGTATTAGAGTATCTAAAGAAGAGGAATTAGAAGGTTTGGATATTGGCGAACACGGTATGGAAGCCTATAGTGGATTTCTTAAAGAAGGTGATGCAACGGTATTTTCTGATGAACAAAGTTCAATTGGGAAATATTAGGGAAAATATTTCTTTAGCTCACCCTCTGGCATATTCTTAATTTGAGCTACCAATACACCATTAGTTGATTGAACTGATTTTGCAAAATTCTCTACCCAAGCGAGGGAAAGTAGGGAGTATAAAACCTCCTGCCCTCTGCCTCCTGCTTGATTGTTGAGTTTCGACTAAGCTCAACTGCCGCGTAGTCGAAACACTGCCTCCTGTCCTCTGCCTGCTTCAATAATTTAGCGATCGCATTTTACCTTGTAAAAATTTTATGCTTAAAGGCTTAAGAGTTAGTCTGCTGCTATTGGCAGTTATGGGAAATTTGGCATGGTCATTTAGTGCCAAAGCAAATTTTAACGGCAAACTCACCGTGGAAATTGATGGCTTGAAGAATGAACAAGGACAAGTATGTGCCAGTATATTTGCTAGCAGTGAAGGATTTCCTAGCGATGGCGATCGCGGCTTACAAAAGCAGTGTACCAAGATTACTGAAAATCCTTTACCACTTACCTTTAATAACTTGAAAGCAGGTAGTTACGCCGTTGCTGTCTTCCACGATCAAAATAATGACCGCACTCTCAATACCAATCTTTTTGGTATACCAAGGGAAGGTTTTGGATTTTCCAGCAACCCAGAAATTCGCACAAGAGCGCCTAAATTTAACGAAGCAGCATTTTTAGTGGCAGGGCCAGATACTAGTATCCACATCCAGTTGAAATATTTTTAAGCTGACAGCAGATTCAGCTTGGTACACTGCCAATACTTCTTGGGTTTTGGGAAAAAGGAGAAGAAAAAATCTTTAATATCATGTCCGCTTGATTGCTTATTAAACCCGAAGAACCCCACCCCGCCAAAGCTACGCCTTGTCTCCCCTCCCGAAGAGCGGGGAGGGGTTGGGGGTGGGGTGTAATGACTGTGGTTAGCATAACTAATTATGCGGACATGATATAACCCAAACCCAGTAAACTTTTCCAAAATCCAATTCTTAATTAAAAATGCACAAAGCCAGAAGTATTGGGTACACTACCAATCTCTATTGTTGTGAATCATTATCAGAATCTTCCTGTAGACTCTGTTGCTTTGGCAAGTCACGTATTTGTATTCGATTCATCTGAGTCAAAGCATATCGTGCTGTTGCTTGCACATCGGCATCTGGGTCTTCTAGCGCATGGTGCAACATCTGAGTCATTTGACCCATCATGTCATAAACGCGCGTCAGGTCACGGATCGCATTTTGCCGCACTTGTGGACTTTCATCTTGAATTGAAATTGCTAAAGCACGGTTCATTGGTTTGAGTGTGCGGATGCCAATTTCTGACAAAGCTGCCAAAATTAAGCTGCTTTCTTGAGAATCAGCATCAATTATCAGGTCAACCAGATGTTGAATTGCCCGCGAATCTCCCTGCTGACCCAAATTCCAAATAGCCTTGCGCCGCTTCGTTGGGTCAGAACTACGCAAATCTTGAATTAATTCCTCAACGATATTAAGTTTAGCAAGACGGGAAGTTTTTTCTGGTAACAGTAATTCTGTGGAAAATGTTGGTGGTGGAGGAGGTGTTTGTAGAATAGTGACAGTCTCCAGTAAAGGTGGTGTAATCGGTTCTTTGTTAGCTTCACTCAAGCTTTTAGGCTCTGATATTTCGGACTTTTGCACTTGCTTGGCCTTTTGAAACGACCTCAGCAGATAAAAAAGTGCGCCACTACATCCTAAAACTCCAATGGCCAATAGTAACCACCAGACAAAACCTCTCTCAGGTGCTTTGGGATTTGCCGAAGTCGGAGCAATAGAGGTAACTATTGAAGAGGTAACTTTTGGAGGAGTAACTATTGGAGAGGTGAAAAACTGCTTTTTCGCTGCCAAAGCTGCTTGCAGTTTCTCCTGAGTCGCCGGGCCAGCAATCCCATCTAATTTTAAACCCTTTAGTTTCTGGAATTTAGCTACAGCGATTTCTGTACTGGCGTTATACTGTCCATCTACCACGCCCCTGTAGTACCCCAACTGCTTTAATTGGGTTTGTAGTCTCTGCACATCTGATTTTCGACTACCATATCTCAAAACAGCCGGACTAGCAGTAACTGTCGAACTAGCTTGTGCAAGTTCTAAAATTTCAGGCGCTAGGTTAGGTGTAGCTGCACTTGAGCGATTTGGGTAAAAACCCACGCAAGAAAAACAGGTAAATATCAGAATTGAGGAACGGCATAGCCTCATATTGCAAGTTCCAGCCTGAACGTGCTTTTTAAATCTTCGATACCACAATAGCTTCTAGACGACCAAATGTTAACTGTCATTTTTAATTGGGAATTGGGAATTGGGAAAAAAGAGTCAGAAGGCAGTGTTTCGACTACGCGGCAGTTGAGCGTAGTCGAAACTCAACAACCAGGCAGAAGTTCTTTAATTTTAAATTTTAAATTTTGTTAGCGCAGCGTTAGCGAGTCTGCGTTCGCGCAGCGTCTCGTAGAGAGCGTCATTTTTAATTGATTTCTCCCTCATCCCTTACTTAATTACTAATTAAGAATTATTTTAACAAGTTAGGGTAAAATTTCTGGTTCCGATTCTCTAACTGCTAGGCTGATGGGGTTCAATTTGTTAGCAGATGCTTCTAAAACTGGTTGCTGTATATTAGCTATCTCGCCGACAGTAACTTTGTCGTTTTGTCCTCCTAAAGTATCACGTTGGTTGATGAGATAGATGCTGATTAAAGTGAGAAATACTCCTACCCACTGCAACGGACTGAGGACTTCTGAGAGGAAAAGATTGCCGAATAGTAGCGCAAAGACGGGTGTTAGGAAGGTGAGAGAACTAAGACTCGTGAGACTGCCACTAGAAGCAAAGTAGAAGAATAACCCATAAGCGATCGCGCTGCCAAATACGGTAGCATAACCCAAGGCCATGAAATCAGATCCTCCCAGATTTTCCCACTGCTGAGATTCAACAACTGATGAAATTCCCCATAGTGGCAATCCGCCCAAAATCATGTGCCATCCTGTAGCGCTTACAGGGTCAGCATGTCGGCACACAAATCGAATCAACACTGTTCCCACTGCCATTGATAGTGCTGCTAACAGCATTAACCACTCGCCACTAGCAAATAAATCTTGCCAGTTGCCGATTGTCATATTTGCGCCTGAGTCGAGAAAATGTAAAATCCACTCATCAGGTAAGCCAATTAAAGTAATGCCTGTGACTCCCAAGCCTAGCCCCAGCCATCCCCAAAAACCAATCTGTTCTTGGAATAGCCACAACGACAGCAAGGCAACAGCCAAGGGTTGCGAGTCAATCATCACAGACCCCAACCCTGCACTAGTTCTGACTAATCCCTCTGCCAAAAAACCTTGAAACAGCGTCCCATCTACTAGGGCAAATAAGGCAATCCACAGCCATGCAGCCCAACCCTTCGGCTGGGGTTTACCCATGAATGCTGCTGCAATCAGAATTAACATCCCTGCTGGTATCAGACGCACACCTGCCATGAATAGCGGTGTGGTATGGGGTATCACTCCTTTCATGGCTACCATTGCCGTCCCCCATAGGAAAAAGGGGGCGATTAACAACAGGGGGGCGAAGGGAAGTCGAGATGCACTGAGTTTCAGTTGCATGGGTTTGCTGATGCCTTTGTTTAACAAGCGCAAAAATTGCTTTACCCAATTTTACCGAATTATGTAGTTTTGCGATCGCCTTTGCTGGGTGTTTTGCACCATCGCGTAGCGTTTTGGAGACGGTAAAACTCTCCAGCCTGAGCCTACGCAAGGCGGAAGTCAAAAGTCAAAAGAATTATATTCTGAGCTTTTTGCGCCGTTTGAAATGGTGAACCAGCGCTGCGGGAGGGTTTCCCTCCGCAGGCGACTGGTGTTAGCGTAGCGTTAGCGACGCAGGAGCGTCACCCGAAGGGTATGTTTATTTACGCCATGCTGTAGTAGTGCGATCGCTTGTACCAGAAATACGCTGTAAATCGTTTTTTAGCTTAATTGACTGCGAAACTTACTAACACTAATAGTTAATAAAACAACAGCAAAAGCGACTAAAGCCAAAACATTCATCCACAGTACATCTAAGCCAACACCTTTGAGCAAAATACCTCGAACGATCGCAATGTAATGGCGCAGGGGATTAAGTAGGGATAAAAGTTGAAACAAAGGTGGCATGGCTTCAATGGGTGCGATCGCTCCAGAAGTTTGTACCATTGGTAAATTAATAAAGAAAGCTGTCAAAACTACCTGTTGTTGCGAACTATTCACAGTAGCTAACAAAATACCCAAGCTAATCCCGACAAATACATACATACTTGATAGAGCCAAAAATAGCAGAAAACTACCTCGAAATGGTACATGAAATATTACTGTTGCTAAAGTGATAGCTAATAAAACATCTCCCATTAATAAAAATGCTAAAGGGACGATTTTTGATAGTAATATTTGCCAGTTAGCAGCCGGAGTCATTAATAATTGTTCTAAAGTTCCGGTATCTTTTTCCCGAACAACTGTAATTGCTGATACTAATGTGCCAATTAATGTTAAAACTAAACCCATAACTCCTGGGACAAAAAACCAACTACTTGTCAGTCCAGGATTGTAAAGGAATACAACTTCAGGTGAAACTGGGGGACTTGCTTGACCTTGGGCTAATTGCAGATTATATTGCTGGATGATTTGATTCATATAATTTCCGGCAATTCCGGCTGTATTCGCATTTACTGCATCAATAAATACTTGAATTTCTGCTGATTTTTGTGCCAGTTGACGCGAAAAATTAGGAGGAATTACTACCCCGACATCTAGCTTTCCTTCTTCTACCTGACGACTCAATGCTTTTTCACTGCTTGGTACAGATTCTAAGGTGAAAATTCGATTTGATGTCATGGCTGAAACTAATTCTCGACTAGCGCTGACGTTGGCATAGTCAATGATACCTAATCGTAAGTTATGAACGTCGGGATTGAGGATAAAACCATACAACAATAATTGGACTGTTGGCGGGACAACTAATAAAACAATTAATTGCTTATTGCGGAGAATTTGATTAATCTCTTTCCGCACTAATGCCCAAAATGAACTATCAAATAATCGCTGAATAAGTTTCATAAAGTTACTTTTTATCAAACCATAGAGAAGACAGAGAGATTAATTTGGTAATTGCATTCGGCTTAAAACTCGGCGTGATACGTTGAAAAACACTAATCCCAAAGCTGCAAGCATGAGTAAATCAAACCAAACTCCGCCAAATCCCGTACCACGCACGAAGGCATCACGAGTGATATCGATGTAATAACGCGCCGGAATTATGTTAGGTAGTAGTGATAAAGGGAAAGGAATATTGTTGAGGGGATAAATAAAACCTGAAAGTAATAATGATGTGATAAAACCTACGAGGGAAACGCCTTGTACAGCAGCATTTTGGTTACTACTACGGACTCCTAAAAGTAATCCAAAAAAAACGCTATCTGTCAGAAATAATAAAGTGCCAACTACTAATGTTATGGGGTTGCTAACTATACCGACTTGGAAAATAATTGAGCCTAATACCATAACTACTAATGTTTCAAGGATGGCAATTAATAGATATGCTAATCCTTTACCAAGTAAAAGTTCAGTGCCACTAATACTAGAAGCGTAGACTTGTAAAATTGTCCCTTTTTCCTTTTCCCGTACCATTGCGATCGCAGAGAGCAATGAAGGAAAAATCCACAGTATAACTCCGTAAGTTCCTGGCACAATATACAGCGATTCTAATCTCCCAGGATTAAACCATAGACGCGTTCGTGCTGTAATGCTATTAGTAGCAGGTAGCAGTCCATGCTCTTGCATAAAAAAGTTCGTCACTCTTTGAATGTTATTTCTAATTACACGAGCATTATTAACATCAGTGGCATCGATCAATACTTGTACATTTGTACTTCTATCTGCTTGAATATCACGGCTAAATTCCGGCGGAATAATTACTGCGACTTTAGCAATTCCTTTATCTATAGCATCGCGTGTAGGATTGCCACCAGACCATTGTTTTGGCACAAATTGATTGGTGGCATACAATCTTTCAATATAGCTATTACTTAGGTTTGTGCGGTTAAAATCTTGCACAATTAAAGGAATATCTTTACTCTCTAATCTAATAGCAAATCCAAAAACTATTAAGGTAATGAATGGCAATAAAAATGCTAGTGCCAACGTCAGGCGATCGCGGCGAAATTGAGCTATTTCTTTTACACATTGAGCAAGAATTCGTTTCATATAGTTTCATATATATTAAATATTACTTTGGCTAAAATCATAGTGTTTTTAAACGCCAAGAAGTTTGAAGTATAATTTTATTACAGAGTTTTTCTATTTTGGCGATCGCTGTACTATACCAATAAAGGCATCTTCTAATGAAAAAGGAATCGGACGTAAAGAATTGATGGTAATTTGATTAGCTTTTAAAAGTTGAGTGAGTTGATTTATTTCCTGTTCGGGACAATCGAGAACAACGTGTAAACTATCAGCGAAAATCGAGACGCGCCAAGACTCAAAGTGTTGTTTTAGTATTTTAGAAGCTACTTGATTTTGATTAACAATAATTTCTATTAGTTGTCCCGGTTGCGAGGCTTTGACAGAACTGGGTGAACCTTCGGCGACGGTTTCTCCTGCAACCATAAAACTCATCCGGTTGCACTGTTCAGCTTCTTCTAGATAGTGCGTTGTCACTAATATGGCTGTACCGTTGCGGGCGAAGTCATTAATCAGTTTCCAAAACTGGCGACGCGCCAACGGATCTACTCCCGATGTTGGTTCGTCTAAAAATAAAATATCTGGTTCGTGCATCACGCAAGCACCGAAAGCAACTCGCTGTTTCCAACCACCTGGTAGCTGCCCTGTAATCATATTTGCTTGTCCTTCTAAGCCACAGGTAGCAATTACCCAATCAATTTTTTCCCGTCGAAGTTTGCGAGGTACGCCATAAACTCCGCTATAAAATTCAAGATTTTGCAGAATAGTTAAATCGTCGTAAAGAGTGAATTTTTGACTCATGTAACCAATGCGTCGCCGTAAGTCTGCACTACGCAGATTTCCTGTCTCACCACCCAAAGAAATTTCACCGCCGCTTGCTTCTAGTAATCCACACAGCATCTTAATGGTGGTAGTTTTGCCAGCACCATTAGCACCTAACAACCCAAAAATTTCCCCATAGCGAACTTCGACGTTGACATCTTTAACAGCTTGGAACTTGCCAAAAACCCGGCTGAGATTGCGAGCATATATAGCCAGTGAAGACGCAAATAAAGCATTTGTCTCCTTGTCCCCTTGTCCCCTTGTCCCCTTGTCCCCTTGTCCCCTCTTCCGATAACGGGGAAACGGGAAAAATTGCGGCGCGGAACCTTGTTGTCGCAGGCGCGTGACAAAGACGTTTTCTAATGTGGGTTCGCCATGTTCGATACTGGGAGAAGGTAAGCGATGTTGTTGCAGTAGTTCGCGGACTTGGGTTTCGCCAGAATTTATATCTTCAACAAGGACATCCAAGCGATCGCCAAAAGTTTGCACATCTACTATATTTGTCTGAGTAGCCTGGGAGAGTATTTCTTCTGTAGCTTCCAGGTTGGCTGTTCGCACTTCTAAGCGATGCAAGCCTAAGTTAGCCCGTAACTCTTTAGGTGTACCAATTTCATGAATTTGCCCACTGTACATCAAAGCCACGCGGTGACAGCGTTCAGCTTCATCTAAATATGGTGTCGCAACTACAATTGTCATCCCCTCGGCTGATAATTCCCCCAGCACATCCCAAAACTCCCGCCGAGAAACTGGATCGACACCTGTGGTAGGTTCATCTAGTAACAATACTTCTGGTTGCGAAACCAAAGCGCAGCACAGGGCCAGTTTTTGTTTCATCCCACCAGAAAGTTGTCCCACTAAGCGATCGCCAAATCGCTCTAAATTCATTAATTTTAAATATTTATTGCGGCGTTCCCTTAATAAATCATCTGCTACTTGCCGCAACCCTGCTGCATAACGCAAGTTTTCATCAATACTCAAATCCAAATACAGCGAAAACTGTTGAGTAAGATAACCTGTAATTAATCGGGCATCTCGTGCAGGTTGATTAAATATTTGCACCTCCCCCGCCGTTGCTTCCATCACACCGCCCAAAATGTGAAATGTACTAGTTTTCCCCGCACCATCAGGGCCAATTAGTCCAAACATTTCACCTTTGTAGACATTCAAATCAATTCCTCGCACAGCAGCTAAGTTTCCATAGTGCTTGTGCAAACCGCGAACTTCAATTGCTGTAGTTGGCAAACTAGATGATGGAGGTAAGTTTCGAGAAAAAGTAGTAATTTGCTGTTTCATTCCCTTCTACCTCCTGCCACCGCTTGTGGACTCGCTACCACTGCGCTATCCTGCCCCCCTTGCTCCCCTGCTCCCCTGCTCCCTGCCCCCTGCTCCCCGTCCCCTGCCTTCAAACTAATTTCGGCATCTGCTGGCATCCCCATTTTGGCGCAGGGTAAATCTGATTCCCTATAAGGTTTATCGGGGTTAAAGCAACTATCAGGGTTTTGAACTTTGATCCGAATTCCTACTACTTGCCTGACTCGATCTTTTTGAAAGTAAATATTTTCTGGTGTAAATGAAGCTTGCGGATCGATGGCAATTACTTTACCTTCTAATGGTTTCTTTGGTGCAGAATCAATGAATATTTTTGTTGTTTGTCCTAAACGCACTCTGCCAATATCGCCTTCGGGAATAAAACCTCTAAAATACACTGTTTTCGGGTCAACAATTGTCAAAATATTAGTCTGACTGCTAACTATTGCACCTGGTTCGACATTACGGGCTGTCACTACTCCATCTAAAGGACTAACTACATTTAAATCTTTTTTGGAGTCTGCAATCTGGGTGAGGATTTGCTGATTTGATGCTTGGGCATCTTTCACTTTGGCACGGGCAGAGTTGACTTTTGCCTGTGCAGATTTAAGTTCAGCATAACTTTGCTGCTGCTTTCTGATTAATGCTGTTAACTGAGCGTTCCGAATATCTGGATTGAAACCTGTAGTTTTAACTTGAGTTAACGCTCCTGATGTAGCTTGTAATTGCTGGCGTTCGGCATTAACTGCTGCAACTCGTGCTTCTAGGGTTGCGATTGCAGTATCTAAAGTAGTTTGGGCTTGATCGAATTGTTGTTGATTTACCGCCCCTTCTTTTACCAATTGGGCGTAGCGATCGCGGTTGATTTTTGCTAAATTAACTTCTGCTGCTGCCTGTTTAACTTGCGCCTGTGCTTGTACTAATGTGGCTCTGGCTGCTGCGACATTTGCTTTTGCCTGCTCAATTCTTCCTTGGGTATCCCCTTGAGACTGCCGTAAATTCAGTTTGGCTTCGTTAATTTGGCTGTTAATTTCTTGAATTTCTCTGGTGACTCGCTCTACATCTGAAACTGCTTGCTGTTCATCATATCTCGCAGATGTCACTCTCGCTTGACTACCAAGTAGTTGTTGTTGCAGCAATCGATCGTCTGTGTCGTCTAATTTAATTAACTCTTGCCCCTTTTTAACTGCTGCCCCTTCCCGCACGCCAATTGTCTCAATTCTTCCAGAACGCTTGATCCCGATCTCGGTTTCATAACCCTCAATCCGTCCACTAACTTGCAGTACATTTGGTGATACTTGCGGTTGAGAGCGCCACACCGCGTAGCCAATACCACCAGCCACCAGCAGCACCCCAATCGTTAAAAGGATCGGTTTCTTGCGGTTTTGCTGCTTCGATACTGCATCTTTGAAATTTTCCGGGGATGTTGGGATAGTCTGAGTCATGATATCACCCTGGATTGTGAAAAATATTTTGTAAATTGAAAATTCTGAATTCTGTGTCATATACTAGACTGTCTAGTATGATAAGACAAGACATAAGTCAAAAAGTTTACTTTTCATGTTTATAAACCCTACTTTTCAACTAGAAAATACTTTACCTGCGATCGCTCCCAAGCAGGAGCAAATCTTGCAAGGAGCTATACAGGTATTTTTGAAGGAGGGTTACGCTAGAACAAGTATGGATCGTGTTAGTGCGGCGGCTAGAGTATCTAAGCAAACAATATACAGTCACTTTCAAGATAAAGAAGGGCTGTTTAAAGCGTTGATAGAACGGTTGACCCTCGCTTGTTTTCAAAGTATTTTTTGTACAGAAAATTTACATGGCGAACCAGCGATTTTTTTGCGTCAAATTGCTAAAATTTATTTAACCGAAGTCGCTGATAATCCCGATTATTTGGCATTATTGCGTTTGATTATCACCGAGTCACAAAACTTTCCCGAACTAGCCAAACTTTATACTCAAACCGTTGTGCTACGCGGTCGGCAAATGCTGAGTCAGTATTTCGGATCTCATCCAGAATTAGGAATCACCGACCCAGAAGCAATGGCTCAGATTTTTTTTGGTTCTTTGGTATCGTACGTGATTTTACAAGAAATGTTGTATGGAAAAGAACTTACATCTTTATCACGCGATCGCTTGCTAGATAGCTTAATCAATGCAGTCATGAGCCAGTCCCTAAATATGGTTACTCAGGGATAATGGGTGTATT
Organism: Nostoc sp. DedQUE05; assembly: GCF_034530955.1. NCBI lineage: Bacteria > Bacillati > Cyanobacteriota > Cyanophyceae > Nostocales > Nostocaceae > Nostoc > Nostoc sp. DedQUE05. Next base: position 16,684 of record NZ_JAVRCB010000038.1, read on the forward strand.
TGTTTGAGATTATCAAGTGGAATCACAGGTAAAATATTATGCTTAGTCAATTACCGAATTGCATTATTAGCCCTTCGTGGTGGCAACTGATCGGATGGATTGCCGATCCGATTGGATTTCAGCAAAAGTATAGTCAAGAGTATGGAGACATTTTTTCCATGCAACTGAGTGGACTCGGTTCTTATGTAATTATTAGCCGTCCCCAAGCCATTCAAGAAATTTTCAGTCAAGATTCTAAATTTGATATTGGTCGTGGTAATAAAATTGCAGAACCTTTGATTGGGCGAAATTCTCTCATGTTAATAGATGGTGCCCGCCATCGACGAGAACGAAAATTATTAATGCCCCCTTTTCATGGAGAAAGGCTACAGACTTATGCTCAACAAATCTGCTTAATTACCGAGCAAATCGCCAGTCAATGGCAAATCGGTCAACCTTTTGTGGCTCGTTCTGCCATGCAGAAAGTTAGTCTACAAGTAATTTTACAAATTGTCTTTGGTTTAAGTGAAGGGAAACGCTATCAACTAATTTTACCTCTACTTACTAGTTGGTTGGATATGACTGATTCTCCTTTGCGCTCCAGTATGCTATTTTTCCGATTCTTACAACAAGATTGGGGAAAATGGACTCCTTGGGGGCAGATGAAAAGTAGACAAAGCCATATTTATCAGCTACTTCAAGCAGAAATTGAAGAGAAAAGAACAAAGAACAATCACCAGGGTGATGTTCTGAGCTTGATGATGGCAGCGCGGGATGAAAATGGGCAAGCAATGACCGACGATGAATTAAAAGATGAATTGCTGACAATTTTATTTGCTGGACATGAAACTACTGCAACAACGCTAGCGTGGGCTTTCTATCAAATTCATCAAAATCCAGATGTTCTCTTAAAATTGCAGCAGGAACTTGACAGCTTGGGAGAAAATCCAAACCCGATGGAAATTGCCCAACTTCCTTACTTAAGCGCAGTTTGCCAAGAAACCCTGCGGATGTATCCAGTCCTTCCAGGGCTTTTCCCACGCATTACCAAATCATCCATAAATATTGCCGGATATCAGTTTCCTCCTGATACAACTTTAATGCCAAGTATCTACCTCTTGCATTACCGGGAAGACTTATATCCTAATCCTCAACAATTTAATCCCGAACGTTTTTTAGAACGCCAGTATTCCCCTTGGGAGTTTATTCCTTTTGGTGGTGGAATTCGGCGCTGTTTAGGATATGCCTTGGCTCAGTTAGAAATTAAATTAGTCCTTGCAACAGTTTTATCCAATTATCAACTTACCTTAGTAGAAAATAAACCTATTAAACTGCAACGACGTGGATTTACCCTTGCTCCTAATGGTGGAGTTCGGATGATGGCTATTAAAAAACGATAAACTTGTTTGGGAGGAACTTGGGGTGCGAGTAGGATAAGAAAATAAAATCAAAAAAATTGGCAAAATTCAAATCACACTTTAATTAATTGGTACAGGTTTCTCCGTGGCTCACGCTTGGATTAAAAGCGGCTCATCAAATCCAAGGGCGTAACTTTCTGTACGGATGCTTACTTCACCCCGGATACAGAAGAAGGCCGCCCTAGAAATGCCTGTTTGCTCTTTGCGCATGGTTAGGTCTTTGTGGTGGACGATGGAAGTGGACAGACTTCCATAGCTTGAATCAAGCCGTGTTCAAAGGTGAATCGATGGCCCACGTGTTCATCGGCAAGAACTGCGTAAGCCTTGTCACGCACGACCTGATGCACATCGACCAAAATGCGCCCGCCCTCCTCCAAGTAAAAGGAAACCGGCTCGACGTGCGGATCGATCTCGCTCCATTGCTCCGTCCAGTAAGCGCGAACTTCTTCAGGCCCATGAACAAAACCGCCTTTAAACGCTCTCGGCCAAACCACGTCCGGAGTCATGAGGGCAAGGGCAGCGTCAATGTCTCGCGCGTTGAAAGCTGCGTAAACCGCACGGAGCAGTTCGATTTCTGGTGCTCTTTGATCTGACATAAGAGGTATGGTGAACCAGATGCAGTAAGGACTAATAATTTATTGTACAGAGTTTAGCTGAAGCTTTTTTTATCGACACTATCATGCCTGATGTCAGGTTTATTTAGAGGATTTCCCGTTTTTAATTCTTCTGTTGTAAAGAAAATTGTTTTATATATAGTCTCCACCTTTGTATCTTTGAAGCAGTAGGTGTTCGATACCGATACGGCTAAGGCTCTCATCTAATCTCTGGTTGAAGACTTATCATTTAAAGGGCAGCTCTTGCTGGGGGAAAGAGATTTTTGGGATTTTTGCACAGATACGGTAATCATAAGTGATTAGCCGGACATGATATCACTTTCACTTTTGAGGGTTTGTAGTAAGCACTTTAGTGCTTAGAAAATAAGGAATAAAGTCCTTACTACAAACTTGCTTACCTCTCAATTTAAACTTGACAAACTACCTGAAAATCATTCTTTTTGACTATTATTTGTGTAAGTCCTGTTCACTTTTTGCTGTCCGGCTGAAGACTCGATAGTATAGTGACGTACTCGTTTCCTTTAAGGGAAACAGCAGATAGGTGAGAGGATTTATTGCCACAATAATATTTCGGAAGTCACGCCGTGCCAAAAATAAGATTGCACGAGCAACTTGCTGTGCAGACATCACTCCATAAGGATTTAGTTGACTCTTAAACGGGCCAAGAATTAACTTGCGAATTACACAATCCCCATCCAAACGCTTGAGCGTAACAATATCTCCTAGCGCTCTTTTGCTGAGTTCATAAAGCGGACTCAGTGCTGGAGAAACCTCAGCCTCAGAAGTGTTTACCCAAATTTCCTTGGTTGCTTTTGCTTGTGGCCCTGTTACAGTTGTCAAAAATATATCTATCAACCGCAATGCTGAAAAGGTATTCACTTCATAAGAGGAATTGATAGCCTCGGATGTGCGGCTGGCGTAGACATTGACTCCATGATTGATAATTAAAATATCTACTTTCTCTAAACTATCCTTCAGATTGGCTTCATTGCCCAACTGCCAGGAAACTACCTTTACCCCAACTTGCTCTACTAATTTTTCTGGATTAGTGGTTAATGCCACGACTTTAGCATTATTCTTGACAAGTTCAGCCGCCAACGCTTGCCCCAACGCTCCTGATGCTCCAGTTAAAGCGATGGTTTTACCTTTGAGAGATAGTCCTGTACCCAGAATTTTATCAACTAAGGGAAAGACGCCACTGTAGTAGGCGTTAACATCATCAAAATGATGTCGCCAATGGTAAGACCGATTCACCCACCAAATGGATGGAATTGTTTCTAAAGGGCCGGGTAGGTGGTTGTAATCTGTATCAATTTTTCCTAGAAAATATCGCACAGACGCACCATACAAAAAGGTACAAGCGTAAGCTACTCCTAGCCATAACCCCATTTGCTTACCAATTAAGGCAATGACTATCAATACCAGCAGCAGTAGACTCGACTCTAAAATGTCGTGATAAAGCTGCGATTCTTGATAAACTTTCAGAGAAACTATCGATAAATCGCGGCGATAAGCCATGTGGTGCTTGTTGTGCCATTTAGCAAGCCAATTGACTTGATGACACAAAGCATGATAGCTGTCTCTTAATATCTCAGCAAGTAAAAGTGAGAAGAGTGCCCAACTAGCAAACTGTAAGCTGACATTTAGCCAAACCCAATTAATTTGTAAGCTTGTCTCAATTCCTATCAAGTTTTCAGCTAGCATTTTTATCATGTTTGTCTATACTCGTTTTTGTTAATCATTCTTCACGATCTGATAAAGGTGCGTTCAGGTCGAGTTTAGAGCAAATTCAAATCAAAGGGAATGGGGGACAAGGAGAAATAAGCAATGCCCAATTACGAATTAGTTACAGCGTATTTAGGTAAATTCTGCCCCTGCACTTGCAGCCACATCTGCTAATGATAAATTAATAATTCTATCTCGTAGACAGTTTAGAAGCAGAAGGGTTTGAAGCGATCGCAGCCGAAAATGGTCTATTATCTTACCAAGCCCTCGACAGTAGAGGAATTGTTAGAAGCGATCGCTACCCGATTAGAAAAACAAGCAACCATGCGCCAGTGCTATATTGCTCAGTCCAAGCCAGTTCCAGAACTCCAAAGTACTGATGCAGACACATCAGCAAATTCCCAATCACTCTTGCCTACTTGTCCTCAACTTAAAGAGCAATAATTCAGACAAACTACTACTTGTGCTGGTAATGAGCGATTACGTTCTTCTGCCGATGTATTGGCGATCGCCTTACCAATAGATATTTTCTCGCTATTATGGCATTTTGCGTTCGCCTTCGGCGTGGCTTTGCCAATCGTGGCACAGACACTAGCTTCCGTCGGGCCGTAAGCGTTGAAGAAGTTTCTGCCAACACACCACTGCTTGATTAATTCAGCAGAACAAGACTCTCCGGCGACAATTATTGTTTGCAGTGCCGGGAGTTCCTCCACGGGCATAACCGCTAACGCTGATGGTGGTAGTGTGATATGGGTAATGCAGCGATCGCGTAATCTAAAAGCTGACTATGATTATCTAACCGCATTAGCTTGTATAGCGATTCCCTGTTAAGTGAGGTACAGATAATATTTTGAAACGCAGAGGGACGCAAAGTAAAGCGCAGAGGTACGCAGAGATTTGTACCTCAACAGACTAGGAAATGCTATATATCCTTCTTAAAGTCCGCTCTTCAATAATTAATATTACCTAACTAAACTTTTGCTAAAAGTGGGTTGGCATTAGGTAACAACTAGCCATCAAAATCATTTCTCAACAATTTCAATTGTTTTTGTAGTCTCTACTTCCTAAAAAGTAATACTTAACTCCAAGCTAAGTCTATTGTAATCGGTAAATCTTTAATTTATTTAAGGAAAAATTGAACAAATTCAGTTTTGTTACTTTATAAATAGCTTTAACAATAGCTTCAAGTCCATATCCTGCTACAGCATCCCCCTACAACCGTTATTAGACCAAATAGCCCGATACCTCCTACGATACTAAACGGATTTCCCAATGGTGTAAGAATAGCTCAACCGCAGCAGAATTACCCCTAATGTAACTGATGATTTTACTCTTTTTTGATAAAAACTAATCTATAGGACTCATATTTGATTGCGTGAAAAAACTCAGTAGACCTCTAACTTTCTTCTCTCCTGTTACCTGTTCCCTGTTAAGAGTTTCCTTTCTATCGCGCTTGCGCTGCGCTTCTCTACGAGAGGCTTTGCCAACGCCAACGCTAACGCCAACGCGCACCACGCAAATAATTTCAGAAATAAAAACAGATTCCTATATCGTTGAAACAAATTTACTTTCTTTAAATTAACATACTGAAAATTTCAGTTAAAGAATCATCTCATTTTTCTCAATAAAATGCAACAGCATTTCAAACAATTCGGTTAAGACAGTTAAGACAGTTAAGACAGTTAAGACAGTTAAGACAGTTAAGAAATTAATCGCCAACAAGTAATGTTGTTCGCAAAGATTTAAAGCATAATAATTTTATAAATTTAAGTAAATATTTAGATAAATATCTTGACTAAAAAATTCAGATAAACTATGTTTCTGATACAATGAACATAAATTTTGAATATTTGGGCAATAATTAAAAGTTTTCAAAATTGTAATAAATTATAGTTTTGAATAAGTTATAAGTTTATAAAGGTTTAGTAATTTTGTTTAATACTTGTCAAGATTTGAATTGGAAAAATCTTAATGGTGAGTGAGATATGGCAACTAACAAAGAGCGCAGCCATACTGGTATAGTCAGTCGTAGAGAGTGCGACGATGGACGATGATAGGAATCCGAGTACACCCTATTAATTCAAGCGATCGCCATAAATTTTAATCGTCGCTAAGGACTTTCTTCAGTTCTACTCTTATTTGGAGATTAAAATATCGTGACAACCCAGGTATATAGCCAATCAGTTATAACATTTGATGGTCAAGATGATTATATAAATTTTGGCAGAAATGATATTGGTGGTGTTTTTGCTGAGGGGAGTTCAGCCTTTACAATTTCTGGATGGATTAATCCTCAAGAACTAAAAAATCAAGCCACTACATACGGAACGCACAATGTTTTTTTTGCCCGTTCCTCAGACCGATATAGTGATAACTTTGAGTTTGGCATCAATGAATCAGGAAACTTAGATATATATATTGATGAAAAGGCTGAGAAGGTTATCAAAACCTTTGGCAATGGAGAATTAACTGTCGGACAATGGCACTTCTTTGCTATTGTTTTTAATCGGGGTCAACTGACTATACACCTTGACGAGCATGAGTATTTTGGCTATTTGACAGGTGACTCTTTAAACAAAGCAACTAGTCCTGTGACTCTGGGCGCGACTTTACACAACAACATATATTTCACAGGTCAATTAGCTAATATTAGCGTCTGGAATTACCCCTGTCCGCCAGTGGAAATCCAAACACACCGCATTAAGCCTCTAGTCGGCAAGGAACAAGGATTAGTCGCTTATTGGATTTTAAACGAAGGAGAAGGAACGACCGTAAAAGACCAGACTGAAAATACTCATAATGGAACTTTGCATGGTAATCCCAGTTGGGGTTTAGCACAAATTCCATTTGGAATTACCCAATCATCGAACCAGAGTCAAACAACAAGCAATTCCCCAGAAGAGAACCAGTCAGTTGCAGAGGTTTCCTCCACTGAACTAACTGCTGTTGGCAAAGCTGACTCGCAGCAATCCATTGAGGTTTCCCCAGATGTAGAAAACGACATTCTTGTAACTCCCGTTCCTGTAGCCTCAACTACAGGAAAGGGAAAAAAAGGGGCAAAGAAGCAGAGTGAAAATACCAACATTCAAACTTCCCAGCCAAAGCAAGAAGAGAAAGTCGAAATAGCTCAAGCAACTGAAAGTCAAGTTCTGGCCGATATCCAACAGCCCAAAAAACCACAAAAATTAACTCAGGAGCGATCGCAAAAAACTATGATTACTACAGCCAATCCTAGATATAAAATTCTTTCCATTGATGGAGGCGGTATTCGAGGCATTATCCCAGCGCTAATATTAGCAGAAATTGAAAAGCGCACAAAAAAACCGATTTTTAGTTTATTCGACTTAATTGCAGGCACTTCAACCGGAGGAATTCTGGCACTAGGATTGACTAAACCCCAATTAAGTTTAGATCCATCTATATCTGAAAGTGAGCCACAAGCTCAGTACAGTGCCGAACAGATGGTCAAATTATATGTCGAATATGGGGCTGAGATATTTTACGAGCCATTTTTTGAACATTTGCTCGGCCCTCTTGAAGATATGTTTGCTCAACCCAAATATGCGTCTGACGGCAGAGAAGAAATTATCAACCAATATTTTGGTAATACCCCTCTAGAAAATAATCTTAAAGAAGTTTTCGTCACTAGCTACGATATCGAACAGCGAATTCCGATATTCTTTACCAACCAAATCGAAAAACAACAGATAGAATCTAAAAAATTTCGGAAGGTGAGTGTCGGTTTTACGCTCAAAGATGCGGCAATGGCAACTAGTGCGACACCTACTTATTTTCCTCCCTATCGAGTTGCGACTTCCCATAATCCTAGTGGCTTCTATAATTTAGTAGACGGAGGATTGGTTGCTAATAATCCAGCAAGCTTGGCGATTACAGAAGCGAAAATCAGTAGACAAGCTCAAAAAGCAGTGCTACATACCAACGATATCTTATTAGTTTCCTTGGGTACAGGTTCCCTGACGAGTGTTTACAAGTATAACGATGTGAAAAATTGGGGACAATTGCAATGGGTAAAACCTCTTTTAAACATTGTTATGGACGGTGGTAGTGAAGTTGTAGCTGGAGAATTAGAACACTTATTTGAGTCTCCTGACAAGGAAATCAGAGGCTCTTATTATAGATTTCAAACATTTTTAACAGGTGATTTAGAAGACATAGATAATGTCAAATCAGAAAATATTCGTCAGTTACAAACTATAGCTCATCGACTGATTACAGAAAAAAGTAAACAAATCGATGAGTTATGTAGTATTTTGTTAGCCTAAAAAAGAGGCAGGGGAGCAGGGAGATGAGGGAGATGAGGAGACAAGGAGATAAACAAAACTCTTAACTCTTAACTCCTAACTCAGCACGGGCTAAACCTTAGCTTTTTGCTAACAGCACTCAGCACTCCTCACTCAGCACTCAGTTTTGAAAAAGTAAAAATTAGTCACCATCTCGATTAAGTACTAAGCTAGCAAGTAAGGGTGAATAAATTCTATTACCCTTAATCAAGATTTAACCAAGAATGTAAGGATTTGAGGTAATTCCAATGGATGAAGTCGTTAAAAAAATCGCTGCTTTGGGTCTTCCTGGCATACTTCTGGTAATTGCAATTTCTGCAACAGGTTTGGCGGGTGGTTACGGCGTTGTAGCTGCCCTGGCGGGGTTGGGAGGCCCGTTTGGCATCATCGGCGGTCTAGGTGTGCTTGGTTTGACAACGCTTGTAGGGGAGGCTATAGCGGGATTTGGAATTGAAGCAGTTCTCAAGAATATTTATGCAGAACGTCGCAAAACCGAATCTGTGAGATATCTCCTCAAAGAAATTAAAGATTTACCCATTACAGAGGATCTAAAACTCAAACTAAAAAATGAACTTAACCCAACAATCACTGATAATTTTGAAGAGGTTCAGCCGCCAAAGACAATTGAAATCGTCGAGGAATAATTTTCCTGTTACATTTGTTGAGACTGCCAACAAAATGTTACTAAATTAAGTGCGATCGCGCTTAATTGCTCTCAAATAATAAAATGGCCTCTGAGTCCGATTTATACCGGATTAAACACTCAAAGGCCATTATTCAAAATTATGCAATGCCGCATGAAAGTATATTTAAATAGGAACAGATTAAAACCTAAAAACTTGTTCTGCACTAATTCATTCAATTTATAGTTTTTAACCACCACTTATATACAGTATGGGTTGATAATCAAATGAATTTTTCAGAAAAAAAAAGTTTAGATTTGGAGAAAATACAGCAAATTAAAACTGATTTTGAATTAGTTTTATTGGAGAAAACTTCAATAAACGAATGTACAGTAATTGTCAAGAAAATATCTCCGCTAGAAGTCATACTATATATTGTTTCAAGCTCAAATATTTTGCTAGAACAAATTCGCTTTTATCTTCAAGATATATGCGATGAAGCATTACTACCAAGAGCTTTTGTATCAGTGTCAAATCTACCTTTAACTGCCACAGGAGAGGTAGACGAATTAGCTTTGAGTAACATTCCTGTTATTGATGAAAGTTTAATAGAGCAAGTAGAAAAACAACTTAATTCTCATTATAAAATCGAACAGGCAGTGGTAGTAGTACAGGAGTTGAGAAAGCAAATTCCCTCACTCCATTTGTCAGATTTGCTCCCAGATTGGCAAAACAAAAATGCGATCGCAAACTTTTCTCCAATCCTCAAAGCCTCTCAGCCCAATACACCACAACATTTCACACAGCCGAAGCCACTTGCCATCAGCCACGGTGATATTCTCCCGAACGATCGCAATGCACCTATTACCTTGCCGGAAGTTTTGCAAAGAGCTGCTCAAAAGGTTACAGGTGAGGGTATTATTTACCTGTTGCCCGATGGCACAGAACTACGCCAATCCTACGCTGAATTACTGGAAGTTGCCGAGCGAATTCTTGCTGGTTTGAGAAAGTTGGGACTCAAGCCAAAAAACAAAGTCATATTGCAGATGGAACTTAGCTGTGACATTATTCCAGCTTTTTGGGGGTGCATATTGGGAGGCTTTGTACCTGCGATCGTGGAAGTACCACCAACTTATAGAGAATCAAACAAGGTGGTGGATAAGCTTTGTCATATTTGGCAGTTCTTAGATAGTCCAGTCATCTTAACTACAGAAGCTCTCAAACAAGAGGTAGAATTACTATCGCAATGGCTACCAGCAGAACGCCTAAAAACAGACACGATTGAAGCATTAAAAGACAATCCTGCCAGCAAACAATATCACCAGAGTCAACCAGATGAAGTGGCTCTTTTCAATCTGACTTCTGGCAGTACAGGAATCCCAAAATGCGTTCAATTGACTCATCAAAATCTCATTGCTCGTGCCAGAGGGGCTAACCAACTCAATCAACACCAGCGAGAAGATATAGTTTTAAATTGGCTGCCGTTCGATCATATTGGCAGCATTTCCGACTGGCATATTCGTGGTATAGAAATCGGTTGCACCCTAGTTTATGCCCAAAAAGAATATATCTTAGGTCGCCTCCTCAACTGGTTGGATTTGATCCATAAATATCGGATTACTCATAGCTGGGCCCCCAACTTTGCTTATGCCATAGTTAATGACTCTCTCAAACAAGAACCAGAACAGAACTGGAACTTATCTTGCGTAAAATTTCTCCTAACAGCTGGCGAAGCAGTATCTAGTAAAGCTGTGGAAGATTTTCGAGAAAATTTAATTGTTTATGGACTCGAAGCAACAGCAATTAGACCAGCTTTTGGGATGGCAGAGATGGGTTCGGGAATTACATATTATCAGCCCAAAAAAGAAGCACCTTTGTTATTCCATAGGATAGATAAATCTATCTTAGAAGGTACTATTAAACGAGTAGAAATAGACCATCCAAATCCTCATACTTTTACTGATTTAGGTTCAGTTATTCCTGGGGTTAAAATTCGCATAGTAGACGAGCAAAACTCTGTATTAACAGAAGACACTATCGGTCGTTTGCAAGTTAAAGGTGATGCAGTTTCTCCGGGATATTACAACAACTACGATGCGAACAGTCAATCATTTTTAAAAGATGGCTGGTTTGATACTGGAGATTTAGGATTCATTGCCAACGGACAATTAGTTGTTACTGGTCGCGCCAAAGAAACTATCATTATCAATGGAGCTAACTACTACAGTCATGAAATTGAAGCAGTAGTTGAAGAAATTGCAGAAATTGAAGTTTCCTACACAGCCGCTTGTGCAGTCTGCGATGCTGATGATGCAACAGAGAAACTGGCTATCTTCTTCAGTTCGCCTGTTACGGAAGATCAAAAACTATTAGAACTGCTAAATAAAATTCGGCAGACAGTCGTCAGTAAAATCGGGTTAAATCCTGATTATTTAATTTTATTACCTAAAGAAGATATTCCTAAAACCATCATTGGTAAAATTCAGCGATCGCAACTTCGCGATCGCTTCGGTGCAGGTGAGTTTAACCACATTATCAAACAAGTTGATATATTACTAAATAATACTAATACTATTCCTGATTGGTTCTATCAAAAAGTCTGGCGGCGGAAGCAAGCCAAACTTATAAAAGCTTTACCCCAAGGTTGTCTAACTATAGTCTTCCTCGACGAGTTAGGATTGGGGACATTTGTTTGTCAGCAACTAGAACAGCAAAACCTGCCATATCTGTGTGTTTCACCCGGCTCTGATTTTGCTAAAAAAGATTCCAATCACTTCTTTTTAAATCCTGGAAATGCAGACCATTATCAGCTTTTGCTTGACACAATCAAGGCAGATAAACAGACCATTGGTCAGATTCTCCATCTGTGGAATTATCAAGAGTATGGCGGAGAAATCAAAAGCCTAGCAGCTCTGGAAAAAGTGCAAGAACAGGGAATTTACAGTTTGTTATTTCTTGTCCAAGCCCTAGCAAAAACTCAAAGTTTACCAGATTTACAGTTATTATTTGTTTCTAGCTACACCCAATCTACGCAAGTAACAGACAAGATTGCTTATGAAAAATCTCCAGTTCTCGGTGTAATTAAAACTATTCCCCAAGAAATACCTTGGTTAACTTGTCGTCACATAGATTTGACACCAAATTCAGTACAAGTAGATGGTAACTATCTTCTACAAGAACTCCAGATTTTCTCAAAAGACCAAGAAATAGCTTATCGCAATGGACAACGTTTAATTGCAGGTTTAGAAAAAGTTAATCTGCAAGACAAACCAAAGCAAGAACTTACTTTGAAAATGGGGGGAATGTATCTCATAAGTGGTGGGCTTGGAGGCGTTGCAGTTGAAATTGCTAAATATCTAATTAAATTTTTTAATGCCAAATTGTTATTAGTAGGTCGGACTCGTTTACCAAATGTCTCATTAGAAAAAGTCAAAGTTTATCAGGAATTAAAGCAGCTTGGTTCCGTGGTTTATGAAGCAGTGGATATCTGCGACTTTCAAGCAGTGCAACAAGTGGTGGAAAAAGCCAAGGCTAACTGGGGATGTCAATTGGATGGCGTGATTCATCTGGCGGGAACTTATCACGAACAAATGCTAGTGAATGAAACACCACAGAGTTTAGCTGCAATTCTGCAACCCAAAGTGTTAGGCACTTGGGTACTACATCAGGTACTTAAGAAGCAAGGACAGGGGATTTTCATTAGCTTTTCGTCTTTAGCAAGTTTCTTTGGTGGAGCGACAATTTCTGCTTATGCTGCTGCTAACAACTTTTTGGAAAGCTTTAATCAATATCAACGTTCTGTTAGCAGGTTGCACAGCTATTGCTTTGCTTGGACAAATTGGCGTGATACAGGGATTAACAAGGGTTATCAGAGGCAAGAAATCACCCGCGCTCAAGGCTATTATGAGATGAGTTTGCAACAAGGATTATATTCCTTTTTGGCTGGTTTATATCACAACCAAGCACAGCTAATAGTCGGTTTAGATGGCAGCAATCCCAAAATTCGGCGTTTCACCTCTGAGTTTCCAGGGCTACAGAAATTAACTGCCTATTTCACTACGAGTAACGGTTCTACCGTACCAGAGTTATCAGATTTGACGGTGCGCGATCGCTTCACAACAACCGTTAACTGTGACTTCGTGCAACTATCCCAAATGCCTCTCACCGCTAATGGTGAAATCAATCGAGACTTATTGGCTAGGGGTATGACTCAAAGAGCGATCGCTCCCCGAAACGAGACAGAACGGCAAATAGCTCAAAACTGGCAAGAAGTATTAGGCATACCTCAAATCGGCATTCATGATAACTTCTTTCAATTAGGAGGAAATTCCTTGCTAGCCTTCCAAGTCATTTCTCGGTTGCGTGAGACTTTTTCTGTTGAGTTGTCGCCCAATCGTTTTTTTGCATCCCCAACTGTAGCTGGTTTGGGAGAAAGTCTTGAGGCGCTACAAACTGTCGTCAGCAAGTGGAATGTAGCTATTGATGACGCAGAGGAAGAATATGAGGGAGGCGTATTATAAATGACAACAATAGAATTTGTCTCTTATTTAAATAGTTTAGGCATCAAAATTTGGTTAGAAGGCGATCGCTTAAACTATCGCGCTCCCAAGGGAGTGATGAACCCAGACCTGAAAAACCAATTGCTAGAACGCAAATCAGAAATCCTGGCTTTTATACAAGAAGCCAAGACTGCCACAGACTCCTCCTTTGCACCAATACTGCCTATAGAGCGTTCTACAGAGTTGCCCTTATCCTTTGCCCAGCAGAGGATGTGGTTTCTCTATCAATTAGAGAGCCAAAGCCCATTTTATAACGAGGGTTTCCAGCTGCGCGTTCAAGGTGTACTCAACGTAGAAGTTCTTCAGCAGAGTATCAACGAAATCATTCGCCGCCACGAGATTTTACGGACAACATTTCCAGCAATAGATGGAAAACCCGTGCAGGTAATTTCTCCTAGCTTGCTGATTGCTATGCCAGTGCTGGACTTGCAAGGTTTAGAAGAATCAGAAGTACAACAGATTGTCACAAAAGAAGCTCGGCAACCTTTTGATTTGGATAATGGCCCTTTGTTGCGAGTCACTTTACTGCGACTGGGGTCAGAGTCGAATGTGCTGGTGTTGATTATGCACCATATAATCACGGATGGCTGGTCAATGGGGATATTCATCAAAGAGTTGTCCAGCCTCTACCGAGCTTTTACTCTTGATTCTCCTTTACTCCTCGCTGAGTTGCCCATCCAGTATGCTGATTTTGCAGTTTGGCAGCGACAATGGTTAACCGAAGAAATTCAAAAACAGCAACTCAATTACTGGAAGCAACAATTAGCTGGTGCTACACCCTTATTAGAACTACCCACAGACAAACCACGTCCCGCCGTTCAGACTTTCTGTGGTGCTACCCAGGAATTTCAAATTGACCAAAATTTGAGCCAGCAAATCAAAATTTTCAGCCAACAGTCAGGAGCTACCCTCTTTCATACCCTACTGGCGGCTTTCGTAGTTTTAATGTTTCGTTACAGTGGTCAAGATGATATCTGCATTGGTAGCCCTATTGCCAACCGCAACCGCACAGAGATAGAAACATTGATGGGCTTTTTTGTCAATACATTGGTACTGCGTCACCAAATCGAGGGAAATCCGAGTTTCGGTGAGTTTCTCTCTCAAGTGCGACAAGTTGCAACGTCTGCTTACACTCATCAAGATGTCCCCTTTGAACAAGTAGTAGAAGCCTTGCAACCAGAACGTTCTCTCAGCTACAATCCCCTATTCCAAGTGGTGTTTGTCTTAGAGAATTTCTTGTTGGATACATTAGAATTGCCTGATGTTACCCTGACTCCTCAATTTATAGAACGTGGAACATCTCAGTTTGATTTGACCTTGGCAGTTTGGGACACAAAAGAGGGGCTGATCGGTTCGTGGGAATATAACAGCGACCTCTTTGAGCCAGATACCATTGCGAGGATGACAAGTCATTTCCAGACTTTGTTAGCAGGGATTATTGCTAATCCGAATCAAACCATTGGTGAATTACCACTGCTGAGTCAGCAGGAGCGACATCAGTTACTAGTGGTGTGGAATGATACTTATACGCCTTATCCTGACAGCAAATGCATCCATCAGTTGTTTGAAGAACAGGTGGAAAAAACACCAAATGCTGTGGCTGTGGTCTATGAGGATGAGTCTCTGACATACCAGCAATTGAACCTCCGCGCCAATCAATTAGCGCACTATCTGCAATCTTTAGGTGTTGGTGCAGAAGTATTGGTAGGAATTTGTGTTGAGCGTTCTCCCCTAATGATAGTAGGATTCCTGGGCATTCTCAAGGCTGGTGGGGCTTATGTACCGCTTGATCCAGCATATCCTCAAGAGCGGTTGGCGTTTATGCTAGAAGATGCCCAAGTTAAAGTGCTGTTGACCCAGAAAAGCTTGGTCGCAATGCTACCGTCACATCAAGTGCAGGTGATTTGTCTGGATAGCGACACAGCAATCTTCAGCACCAGTGTAGAGAATTTACTTCATACAGTAACAACTGACAATCTGGCTTATGTGATTTACACTTCCGGTTCCACTGGCAAACCCAAAGGAGTGCAAATTGAACATCGAGGATTGTTAAATCTCGTCTTTTGGCATCAACAAGCTTTTGCAGTGTCGCCGCTTGACCGAGCAACACAAATTGCGGGAGTCGCATTTGACGCTTGTGGTTGGGAAATCTGGTCTTATCTGACGGCGGGAGCTAGCATTCACTTTCCTAACGATGAAACCCGACTTTACCCCGAGCAACTACGAGACTGGTTGTTGTCAAAAGCAATAACCATTAGTTTCCTACCGACACCAATGGCCGAGAAAATTTTATCATTAAATTGGCCGGCGAATGCTGCTTTGCGGACTTTGCTCACAGGTGGGGATCAATTGCATCAGTATCCTTCAGATTCCCATCCCTTTAAGGTGGTGAATAACTACGGGCCAACAGAGAATACTGTAGTCACAACATCTGGTACTGTTCCGAAAAGACAACAAGACTATATACCACCTGCGATTGGGCGGGCGATCGCTAATACCCAAGTTTATATACTCGATTCCCTGTTGCAACCTGTACCCATTGGTGTGACTGGAGAATTGTACATCGGTGGTGAGAGCTTGGCACGAGGCTACCTCCACCGTCCCGACCTGACATCAGAACGCTTCATTCGTAACCCTTTCCAGAGAGGCAGGGGAGCAGGGGAGCAGGGGAGCAGGGAGCAGGGAGCAGGGAGTAGGAGGACAATTCAGCACTCAGCACTTTTATATAAAACAGGCGATTTGGTTCGCTACCAAGCCGATGGCAATATAGAATTCTTGGGTCGCATTGATAGCCAAGTTAAAATTCGTGGCTTTCGCATTGAACTTTCCGAAATTGAGGCGGCTTTGACTCAACACCCACAGGTACGCGATGCTGTTGTGCTTGCAAGAGAAGATAAACCCAGTATTAAGAGTTTGGCAGCATATATCATCCCAGAACTGACACAGCCGAACAGTAATGAGTTACGTCAGTTTCTCAAGTCCAAGCTCCCCAGTTACATGATACCTGCATCCTTCATAGTTCTAGAAGTTCTGCCGATTACCCCCAACGGCAAAGTAGATCGTCGTGCATTACCAGTACCAGAGTTCGAGTTCGATGAATCAACTGGCTTTGTCTCTCCCCACACCCACACTCAAGAAGTCTTGGCAAAGATTTGGCGGGAGGTTTTAGTTCTAAAAAAAGTCGGTATCCACGACAATTTCTTTGAATTGGGCGGAGATTCTATCATTAGTATGCAAATTATTGCTAAAGCTAATCAAGCCGGACTAAAACTTACTCCCAAACAAATATTTCAACATCAAACAATTGCTGAATTAGCTGCTGTTGCTGGTACAATTAATTCGGTTCAATCAGAACAAGGTTTAGTTACAGGGGTTGTCCCTCTAACACCGATTCAGCACTGGTTCTTTGAGCAAAATCTGCCAGAACCTCATCACTTTAACCAATCCTTCCTGCTAGAAGTTCCCGCAAATTTGCAACCGGAGTTATTAAAGCAGGCACTACAAAAGTTACTGTACCATCACGATGCTCTACGCCTGCGGTTTGTGCAGCAGGAGGGGCAATGGCAGCAGTACAACAGTGATGCGAGCAATGGCGTATCGTTGAGTATTGCAGATTTGTCCTATCTGCCCCAAGCAGAACAGTTAAGGACAATTGAAGCCAGGGCAGAGGAAGAACAAAGAACGCTGAACTTAGCAGATGGGCCGCTGATGCGGGTCGTTCTGTTTCACTTAGGCAATTCCCCCGGACGTTTACTCATTATCATCCATCACCTGGCTGTAGATGGGATCTCGTGGCGAATTTTGCTAGAAAATTTATCTGGAGCATACAAACAATTAGAAACTGGCAAAAGTATCCAACTACCTGCAAAAACAACTTCCTTCAAGAATTGGGCAATGCGATTGCAGGATTATGCCCGCAGTCAACAACTCTACTCACAGTTAGATTACTGGCTGGACTCAATCCAGTTCCCAATTGCTCCTTTACCGTTGGATTATGCTGCTGTTGCCCAAGATAATACTGTAGCTTCCAGTCGGATTGTATCTGTATACCTGAATGTAGAACAGACTCGCACTCTATTACAGGATGTCCCCGGAGCCTACAATACTCAAATTAACGATGTGCTGCTGACAGCGTTGGTGCAGACTTTCGCTCGTTGGACAGGTTCTCACTGCCTTCTGATTGACTTAGAAGGTCACGGACGAGAGGACTTGTTTGAGGATGTGGACTTGTCTCGTACTGTAGGCTGGTTTACTACTATATTCCCCGTGCTGTTAAAACTGGAGGATCGTTTCGATCCCGGAGAGGTTCTCAAGTCGGTAAAAGAGCAACTGCGACGTATTCCCAACCGAGGTATTGATTATGGCATCTGGCGCTATCTTAGCCTGGATGAGAGCGATCGCAGTGAAAAAGCTCTTGAGCAGGGAGCGGGGAGCAGGGGGGCAGGGGAGCAGGGGAGGCAGTGCGGTCTTGGGGGTTTCCCCCAGGAGCAACTGCCGTCGAGCAGAGGAGAAAAACTACCTATACAAGTCCTACCCCAAGCTGAGGTGAGCTTTAACTACTTGGGTCAATTTGACCAAACGCAGTTAGCAACCCTTGGGTGGAAATATGCTCAAGAGTCTAGCGGTTCCATTCACAGTCTCAAAGGACAGCGCCGCCATTTGTTAACTGTAAATGGATTAGTTGTTGAAGGAAGGCTGAAACTGGAATGGCAATATAGCGAGCATTTCCATCGCCGGGCCACTGTAGAAAATCTAGCTAATGAATATATAGAAGCCTTAGAAGCTATTATTGCCCACTGTTTATCCCCAGAGGCAGGTGGCTATACTCCTTCAGATTTCCCGGAAGTTGAGTTTAGCCAAGAAGCTTTGGACGAACTACTAGCAGAAATTAATTAAATAAAGTCGTTCATACTATAAACCCGGTTTCTGTTTTAACAAAGTTTTCTGCAAATAAACTAAATTTCTGGAGGTAATTTATAACAAAGCTACTAATGATTCACTACCAAAAAATATCATGATGATTACTCAGGAAAAACTATGCTGGAATTTCAGATTGAATTTCAACCTCGTATCCCTCCTTCAAAAAATTTAGTCATAGGTACTTTGGGGCCTAATGCTACTAGTAGTGACTACGCTGCCAAGCACATAAATAACCATCTTATCTCAGAAGAATTTACTGTATCAACTCAGTTATTTGATACTTTTACAGATGTCAAAGAAGCTTTGCTACAAGACAAAGTAAATATGGCTTTAGTCCCTCATGCTTACGACCGAATTAATGAGTTTTATATGGAGCCAAGTTTTGAGCTAGGCTTCATTTTTATATTTCCTACTCCAGTTTATGGATTGGCTAAGAAAAAAAATAAAGAGGCAGTTTTCAACGGTTCTAGAATTGTTACTCATCCTGCTCCTTTACCTCTGTTAACAAAACTATTGCCAGACTCTCAAGATCGAACACAAATACAAGTGGATTTGTCTCCTTCTACCAGCGATTCAGCAATTCAAGTAATGCAGGGTTTAGCTGATTTCGCTATTACTAATGAGAATGCGGTGAAAGCCTACGATTTAGAGTTTATTTCAACCTACGGAAATATCCAGATGAGTTGGTCAATTTTTCAGAAAAAATTAGCAGAAAATTATGTCTAAATATTTTCCTCAGCCAAAAACCATCAAAATTAATTCAGATGTAGAGTTAATCGCATTTCAATGTCAAGACACAGTTGTGCAATTAGCTTCTATTCCCCCAGGAGCTATTTTTGAATTGCATCGACATCCCGAAAGCCAAATTGGAATGCAAATTGCGGGACGTTTGGAATTTAACCTCAACGGTACTAAAGAAATTCTGGAGCCATTTGAGCAAGTTTATGTAGCTGGTTCTAATGTTCTTCATGGTTCTATCAACCCTTTCTCAGAAACAGCGTTAGCGTTTGATGTGAAACGCATCACAAATTTTGAGGAAGCTGAGGAGGCTATTCTGAAAGTTACATCAACTCAAGATGAAGTTACAGGTTTTGAGTGTAAGTCTGTTGTTGGTTCTTGGTTTGAGATTATTATCACTCAAATTCCTCCCAAAGGAATAATTCCAATTCGCCAATCGGCTGATGAAATAATGGGAATAGTCCTGAATGATAAATTGACGATCGCAGTTGCAGAACAACAGCAACAGGTAGAATATGGTAGTGTTTATTATGTTCCTGCTGATGTTGTTTATGGAGGATATAATTCTTCTGATGAAACAGTATCTTTGATTGAACTTGTGATTAAACCTCGCTCTCATTTTTCGCTCAAAGATAGTTTTTCTAAGACAGCGCTAACTACTTCCTAAAGGAATATTCATCATGGATTTAGGATTAACACAAAAAGTAGCTTTAGTGACCGGAGCAAGTGCTGGCATAGGTTATAGCGTTGCCCAAAAGCTGGCAGCAGAAGGTTGTCAGTTAGTAATTTGTGGGAGAAATTCTGAACGGTTAGAACAAGCTTATCAAGGTTTGATTGGTTCTCAAGCAAAAATTATCCCGATTTGTGCTGATGTGCAAAATCCAAGTGATTCTCAAAACTTAGTCCAAGAAGCTATCAAGCAATTTGGAAAACTTGATATATTAGTCAATAATTCAGAAGGGGCTAGTTTTTCTAATGAAGCAGTAGAAAACCTATCTGATGAAGATTGGTTGTCTGTCTTTGAAGGCAAGTTAATGGGCTATATTCGCATGACGAATTTAGTGCTACCGACGATGAAAAATCAGCAATGGGGACGCATTATCAATATTGTTGGGACATCAGGTAAAGAACCTTCTAGTCGTCTTGTGAAATCGGGAGTGGCGAATGCTGGATTAATCAATTTTACTAAAACTGTTGCTTCACAAGTTGCTAAGTGGAATGTTTTAGTTACCTGTGTCAATCCTGGTCTGATTGATACTCCCAGGCATAGAGAATATTTAGAAGTATTTGCCGAAGAGGAAGGTCGAACGGTTGATTCAATCATTGAAGGAACTAATAAAATGATTCCTCTTGGTCGTCGCGGTTTTTCTAGTGAGGTTGCTAATTTGGTAGCTTTTCTAGCGTCAGAATGTGCCAGTTATATTACGGGTGTTACTATTCCAGTAGATGGCGGATTGTCAACATCTGCTTTTTAAAAAATTTGGTAAGTTTTTAGTTTATACAAGTTCTATTTGATTTATGAAAATTACTTTTTTTAAACGAACCGCAGAGGCCCAGAGGTTATTAATACATTGCTAATAAAATTGGGCAAACCTCTGCGTACCTTTGCGCTTGACTCTGCGTTCCTCTGCGTTAAAAAACATTGGTTTTGTACCTCACTTAAATGAAAATCGCAATAACCTAATTAATATCATCTTTAAAAAACAATGGTAGTTGTACAAAAACAAAGTAAAAATAAAGATATTGAATCTATTTATCCTCTTTCACCTACGCAAGAGGGGATACTCTTTCATACTCTCTATGAGCCGGAATCGACAATATATTTTGAGCAGTTTCAATTAACTATTCATGGCAATTTAGATTCAGGTGTATTTGAACGAGCTTGGCAACTTTTGGTAGAGCGACATTCGGCTTTGAGAACTCTTTTTGTTTGGAAGAATCGCAAACAAGCAGTTCAGGTGGTGCGAAAAGAGGTGAATTTGCCTTGGTCTAATTTAGACTGGCGAATGTTTCCTCAACAGGAGCAAGAAATACGTCTCAATTCTTTCTTAGATTCAGATAGAAAACAAGGGTTTGAACTTGACAAAGCTCCATTAATGCGCTTTGCTTTAATTCGGGTAGCTGATGAGAATTATGAGTTTGTTTGGAGTTTTCATCACTTATTAGTTGATGGCTGGAGCTGGCCGATTATCTTCAAAGAATTGTTTGCTTTATATGAGTCAATTCAGAACGGTCAACAGTTATATTTAGCTCCCAGTCGTCCTTACCGAGATTATATTAATTGGTTGCAGCAGCAAGATTTGGCTGGTGCGAAGGCGTTCTGGCAACAAAATCTTGAGGGTTTCACTGCACCTACGCCTTTGATAGTAGAGCGATCGCTAGGACAGAGTTCTCACCAACAGCAAAATATTGAGGTGCGATCGCAACATCTATCAGCCCAGACGACAACTACCTTAAAATCTTTTGCCCAACAACATCATCTGACACTTGCCACCTTGGTACAAGCTGCTTGGGGGCTGTTACTAAGTCGCTACAGTGGTGAGTCTGATGTGGTTTTTGGCACTACTGTATCTGGTCGCCCACCTACTTTATCTGGTGTGGAGTCGATGGTTGGATTGTTTATTAATACATTACCCGCACGGGTGAAAATCCCGGATACAACCGATTTGTTAACCTGGCTGCAATTGTTGCAACAAGAGTACATAGAACGGGAGCAGTATTCATACACTCCACTGGTAGATATTCAAGGCGTAAGTGAAATTCCTCGCACTCAACTTTTGTTTGAAAGCCTCGTTGTATTTGAAAACTATCCTGTAAATGTAACGTTGCAACAACTTCCTGGAAACTTAAGCATTGGGGAACTACAAGACAGAGGACAAACTAATTATCCTCTCACACTGCTGGCAATTCCTGGCGAGGAAATGACTGTAAAAATTTACTACGATCGCGATCGCTTTGATGCAGATATTATCGATCGCATGGCTGGTCATTTCCTCACCCTGTTGGAAGGAATTACCATCAATCCTCATCGCACCCCAGGCGAGTTACCGCTACTAACTCCAGCAGAGCAAGATTTGCTTTTAGTCGAGTGGAATGCTACCTCAGCAGCGCATCCCATCAATCGTTGCATCCATCAGTTATTTGAGGAGCAAGTTGAAAAAACACCCCAAGCCTTGGCGGTGGTATATGAAAACCAAAGTTTGACTTATGAGGAGTTAAATCAGCAAGCGAATAAAATCGCCCACTACTTGCAACGCTTCGGTGTGAAACCAGATGTTCCAGTGGGTATTTGTGTAGAGCGATCGCTAGCAGCTGCGATCGCCATTTTAGGAACTCTCAAGGCTGGAGGAGTTTGCGTTCCCCTCGATCCTACTTATCCGCCAGAGCGTTTAGCCTTCATGCTCAAGGATTCTCAAGTACCAGTCGTCTTAACTCAAACACATTTGCAGTCATTATTTAATGGCAACTTGGCTCATCGTCTGATTGTGTTAGATGAAGATGAAGACGAAATCGCCAAAGAATCTGAGAGTAATCTGCAAGTTGAAGTAGGAGTTGATAATTTAGCCTACATCATATATACTTCCGGGTCTACTGGCACTCCTAAAGGCACTCTTGTTACCCAGCGATCGCTCGGCAATTTAGTAGCACACCATCAGGCAAAAATGGCCACAGGTATTGGTGTGCTTCAGTTTGCTTCCCTCAGTTTTGATGTCAGCTATCACGAAATATCCGTGGCGTGGGGCTTGGGAGGCACGCTGTATATGATTTCTGAATGCGATCGCAAAGATTTAGATAAATTAATCCACTTACTTGGCAACAACCCAATTGGGAAAGTTTTTCTGCCCGTTACTCTGTGGCAGCAATTAGCGGAAATATACGGAGAGCAAGCACATCTATTTCAGAATATTAGGGAAGCGATCGCTTGTGGCGAACAACTCCAAATTACTCAGCCTACGATCAAGCTGTTTAAGCGTCTGGAAAATTGTACGCTCTACAATTTCTATGGCCCCACGGAAGCAGACTTAGTGACAGCTTATACTTTTAGCCAAAAGCCAGATGAATGGCCGATTTATCCACCCATTGGTAAAGCTGCTGTCAATGTGCAAGTTTATCTGTTAGACAGCAACCTTCAACCCGTGCCGATTGGCGTTCCTGGGGAACTCTACGTTAGTGGTGATGGTTTGGCTCGTGGCTACCTCAACCGTGCAGATTTGACCAATCAAAAATTTCTACCAAATCCGTTTACCGATTTTGGATTGCCGATTTTAGATTTTAGATTGAGGGACACAAGTGAAAATTTCCAATCTGCTGAAAGTTCTGATAATCCAAAATCCAAAATCCAAAATCTAAAATCAAGTTGTTTGTACAAAACTGGGGACTTAGCCCAATATCTACCAGATGGCAATATCGAGTTTTTGGGACGGATAGATGATTTAGTAAAAATTCGGGGCTTTCGCGTTGAACTGGGAGAAGTTGAAGCCGTTCTGAGCAAACATCCTCAAATTAATCAAGCCGTAGCTAAAGTGCATGGGGAAAGTGCTAGGGAAAAATATTTAGTCGCTTACTTTGTCCCCATTGCAGGAGAGACAATCACAGTCGAACAACTGCGGGCTTTTTTGACTGAGCAATTGCCAGATTATATGATTCCATCGGCTTTTGTCGAAATGGAATCTTTTCCGCTCACACCCAACGGTAAGGTAAACCGTCGCGCCTTACCAGAACCGACAACAAACCGACCTGAATTAAGTCAAACTTTTGTTGGGCCGCGTACTCCCACCGAAGAAATTTTGGCTGGTATCTGGAGAGATGTTTTAGGGTTAGAACGAGTTGGTATTTACGATAACTTCTTTGATTTGGGGGGACATTCTTTACTAGCAACTCAGGTGATTGCTTTAACGCGCAAAGCATTTGGGATAGAATTACCACTGTTAAGTTTGTTTGAGTCTCCTGCGATCGCACCTTTAGCCCAAAAAATCGCCACAGCTAAAGCGCCAGACCATCAGGAGTTATCTTTAAAACGGTTTCCCTCGCAAAACGAGCCAATCCCAATTTCTTTAACCCAGCTAGAGTTGTGGTTTTTTGACCAATTTTATCCAGGTAATTCCATCTATAACCTGCCTTTGGTCTATCGCATCACAGGTGCGCTCAACGAAAAAGCATTATCAGAGAGTTTAAGGGAAATTGTCTGGCGACATGAGACATTGCGATCGACTTTTCAGGTTAAGAATGGACAAGTCGTTTATGCTGTTATTAACGAGCCTGTCTTTGACTTTTCAGTAATCGATCTTCAGCACCTCCCCGAAACTGAACGCGAAGCTCAAGCCACACAACAGGCTGAACAGGAAATTAAGCATCCTTTCGATTTGGCACGAGGCCCTTTATTACGCAGCAAGCTTTGGCGTTTGGATGAACAAGAGTATCTATTCGTTGCCGTCACCCACCATATTGTTGCTGATGGTTGGTCTTTTAGTGTCCTAACCCAAGAACTGGCAAAAGTTTACGAAGCTTTCTGTGAAGGTAAGCCGTCACCTCTGACTGAGTTACCGATCGCATATACCGACTTTGCTCAATGGCAGAGGCAGTGGTTACAAGGAGAAGTTTTAGAATCTCAGCTTCAGTTTTGGCAAAAGCATTTAGGCATTAGTCCGCCAATATTGAAGCTACCATGCGATCGTCCCCGTCCACCAGCGCGAACCTTTGAAAGTGCAGGCCAATCGGTAGTTCTCTCCCAGAAGTTAACCGATGCACTCAAGGTGCTGAGTCAACAGGAAGGCGTAACCCTGTTTATGACATTGTTGGCAGCATTCCAGGCATTACTTTTCTCTTATACAAGACAAGAAAACATCATTGTCAGCAGTGCCCTAGCAAATCGCACCAGAGTAGAAACTGAGGGATTGATTGGTTTCTTTGTCAATTTACTGCCATTTTGTACCAACTTAGGAGGAAACCCCAGCTTTCGGGAACTACTTGGCCGAGTACGCGAGGTAGCCTTGGGTGTTTACGCTCATCAAGAAATGCCCCTGATTAAGCTAATAGAAGAACTCCAGCCAGTCAGAGATCCCAGTTACACATTAATAAATCAAGTAATGTTTGTCTTTCAAAATACTCCAGAGGATAATTTAGAATTTGCAAATCTCACTTTGAAGGAGCAGTTTATTGCTAGAGATACAAAAGATACCGCAGAGTTTGATTTAGAGTTAACGCTCGAAGAAACATCAACAGGTATTGAAGGTTTGCTCGTATACAGAACCGATTTATTTGAACCTGCAACTATTACCAAGATGGTCGAGAATTTTCAGACCTTGCTGGAAAAAATAACGACCAATTATAACCAGCGTTTAACTGAACTTATCTTAATATCGGAACCTCCAAGTTTGCCCACTCAAACTATTGTCTCCCCAATATCAGAGGATTTTGTTACACCTCAAAATTATATCGAAGAAGTTGTGTTAACTATCTGGAAAGACATTTTAGGACTAGAGCAGATTAGCACTCAAGACAACTTTTTTGAACTGGGAGGACATTCTGCTCAAGCTCTTGAAGTTATATGCAAAATACAGTCAGCTTTGCAAGTCGAACTGCCGTTGATTTACCTGTTTGAAAAACCTACTGTATTTCAGCTAGCAGCAGCCATCCAAGACCAATTAAACAATTAATAGGTTGATATCTGGTTTGTCAATTGTTATTGTCAACGTAGAAATGAAAAATATGGAACTTACAAAAAACAATCAAATAATTGAGAATGCCAGACCTAGTATTAAAGAAGTTACTCAAATATCTAACGAAGAACTTCGTATATTGCATGAGATTCCTACATTTAGACCGATTATTCAAACATTTGTTGTCATTAGTACATATTTCATCCTCTCAGCTATTGGGTTCTGGTTGAATAACTGGGCAGTATGGTTACTAGTCTGGTTGGTTCAAGGATTCTTATTTGTCTGTTTTTTTGCAGCAATACATTATTGCTCTCACTATAGTTTGTATAAGTCAAAAAATACTAACCGATTCATGGGAACCTTCTTATCATTAGTATTGTTGATGAACTTTTCGTTTCACAAATATATTCATATTGGACATCATCGAGAAGCAAAAATCAAAGGTAAAATCGTAGGAGATACCTCAGCATGGCAAACCTTTCCTAATCTTAATACTTATCTCTTTGCCTTGACATATTTTTATCCTCTTGCGGCATGTAAAAATTGGTGGATAGTAACCAAAGATTTATATTTAGATTCTTTGAAAACACAGACGCAAGAGGAATCAGCCTTACCAGCTAACTTTTATTTGAGCTATTTTAAAACACCAGAACAACGCCAATTTGTCTTACAAAATAATTGGCTACTATTGGGTTGGTTTGTATTAATGGCAGGATTGACCGTAATTTTTCCTGGGATTTTGTTCTTTGGTTACTGGATACCATTAGCAACTTTTGCTTCTCCATTCGGGTTTCTTTTCAGTATTACAGATCACTATGGCTGTGAGTCTGACTTAAATCACAACCTATGGAATGATACACGAACAATGATTTCTAACCCGATAATTAGGTTTTATTACTGGAATAATAATTACCATGTAGAGCATCATCTATACCCAAGTATGCCACCGTGTAACTACTCCAAGATACATGAGTTAATTCAACATCACCTTCAGCATATTGAAAAATCATACTTAATGTTTCATCTAAAAATAATGCAAGGCTTGATTGCGGCAAAAAGTCATTAATGAATCGCTCTAATCAAAATACATTTATGATGCAATATCGTAGATTCGGGCGTACAGAATTGCCAATGCCAGTATTTTCTTGTGGCGGAATGCGCTACGTCTATACTGAGTATAAAGAGCTTACTCAAGAACAAATTCCCGATGAAAATCAACAGAATCTAGAAGCCACTATTCGCCGTTCTTTAGAAGTTGGCATCAATCACATCGAAACTGCCCGAATGTATGGGACTTCTGAGATGCAATTAGGAGCTATTTTACCTAAGTTCCCTAGAGAAAAAATTATTGTCCAGACTAAGGTTACTCCTACATCTGACTCTGAAGACTTCCGCCATTTATGTGAGAAATCTTTGGCTTTATTAAAGCTAGATTACATTGACTTATTAACACTGCATGGCATTAATAATTACCAACATCTTGAAGATAGCATTCGTCTCAATGGATGTCTTGATGTAGCGCGACAATTGCAAGCTCAGGGTAAGGTAAAGTTTATTGGCTTTTCTACCCACGCTCCAACAGACTTAATTATCAAAACCATTGAAACCAATCAATTTGATTATGTCAATCTCCACTGGTACTACATTAATCAATTCAATTGGCCCGCCATTGAAGCCGCCAAACATCATGATATGGGTGTATTTATCATTAGCCCATCAGATAAAGGTGGTATGCTTTATAAGCCTCCACAAAAGTTATTAGACTTGTGCTATCCTCTTAGCCCGATGGTATTTAACGATCTGTTTTGTTTGAGCCATACTCAAGTACATACTCTCAGTTTGGGCGCATCTAAACCATCAGATTTTGATGAACACTTGAAGGTTATAGAACTTTTAGAGCAAGCGGATGAAATTTTACCGCCAATTTTAAACCGTTTAGAGAAAGCAGCGATCGCCACACTCGGAAAAGACTGGTATCGCACTTGGCATATTGGTTTACCCAGATATCCCCAAACCCCTGGTGAGATTAATATTCCAGTTATTTTATGGTTGCGAAATTTAGCGATCGCTTTTGATATGTTTGAATATGCTACAAGGCGTTACAACCACTTAAATACTGCCGATCCTTGGTTCCCTGGTCTGACAGCAGAAAAAGTTAGACAATTCGATCTAAGTGATTGTTTGCGTCATAGTCCCCATGCTGACAAAATACCAGCTTTATTAGAAGATGCTCATAGGTTGTTATCTCAACCTAGTCAATAATAAATTGCGGAGTGGTTTCACGATGTTGAATTATAAGTTATTAAAAGTTAATAAAAAATATACTGTAATTCGCCATCGTTGGCTAGTAATTTTGCTGGCTTTTGTAACTGCGATCGCAATAATTATCTATCATCAAATTACCTTAAAAACCAACGTAATACCAACATCTGAAATTATCGTCCCTTTCCCAACTGAACCCACAACTTTCAATCCGGCTTTAATCGTAGAATCGGCTTATATTTTAAACTATACTTATGAAGGGCTAGTTAAAGAAAATGCTCGTGGAGAAATTGAACCCGATCTAGCCAAATCTTGGCAAACTTCCCAAGACAATAAAAAAGTAATTTACACCCTCAGAAAAGGATTAAAATGGTCAGATGGGAAACCACTAACGGCTGAAGATGTCGTTTTTACCTATAATGAAATTTACCGTAATCCAGACATTCCTACTTACGCTAAAGACTTCTTCATGATTGGTAAAAATCGTACCTTTCCTACTGTGCGAAAGCTTGATAATCTGCGAGTTGAATTTACATTACCTGAACCATTTGCTCCATTTATTCGGGCTACAAAATTAGAAATTTTACCAGCCCATGTTTTTCGGGAAAGCGTCAAAACAAAAGAGCAGGATGGCATACCTAAATTTATGTCTACCTGGGGGACTGATACTCCCTCAAAAAATATTATTGTCAACGGCCCTTATACAATAGAATCTTATACTCCGAGCCAGCGAATAATTTTCCGCAAAAATCCTTATTACTGGCGTAAAGATATTCAAGGCAATTCGCAACCATATATTGAGCGTGTGATTGGGCAAATTATTCCTAATCAAGATACTTCTTTGATCCAATTTCGTTCTGGAGGATTGGATTACATCAACGTCAATACTGATTATTTTTCATTATTAAAACATGAAGAAAGCAAAGGAAAGTTTACTATCTATAATGGCGGTCTTTTTGTTGGATCAACTGCTATTACTTTTAATCTCAATCAAGGCAGTAGGAATGGTCAACTACTGGTCGATCCCATAAAGTCTCGTTGGTTCAATACAGTAGAATTTAGACAAGCAGTTGCCTATGGAATCGATCGCCAACAAATACTCAACAATATCTATAAAGGATTGGGTAAACTGCAAAATTCGCCGATTGCTGTACAGAGCAAGTATTATTCTCCTGTGCAAACTGTCTATGAATACAATCTTCAAAAAGCGAAAAAATTACTTCTAAAAGCAGGCTTTAAATACAACAATCAAGGTCAGCTATTAGACGAGCAAGGAAATATTGTCCGCTTTAGCCTAATGACTAATAGTACCAATAATGCCTTGCAGGCGATGGGAGTACACATAAAACAAAATTTGAGTAACCTTGGCATAACTGTTGATTTTAATCCCGTAGCTGCTAGCATTTTCATCAACAAACTGACTCAAACTTTCGATTGGGAGTGTCAATTACTTGAGGTTGCTGTCGGTCAAGAACCAAATGATTGGGCTAATGTTTGGTTGCCTGAAGCTGGTTGGCACTTTTTTAATCAAGAATCCCAAGCAGGACAAATGCCGATAATAGGGCGACAGGTTGCAGATTGGGAACGAAAAATTGGTAATTTATACATTCAGGCAGCCTCCGAAGTGGATGAAGCAAAGCGTAAAGCTATGTATGTAGAAACTCAACAAATTACTCAGGAGTATCTGCCATTTATTTATCTAGTTAACCCTTTCTCAATGGTAGCAGTACGAAATCGTATCCAAGGTATTGAACACTCTCCCCTACTAGGGACATTTTGGAACACTTACAACTTGAAACTGACTGAGATTAACTAAAGAGGATATCGTTTGTATGCAAATTCCTATCATTGATTTCAATCCTTTTCTTATAGGTGACTCAACCGCAAAAGAAGCTGTTGCTACACAAATTTCTCTTGCTATTCATGAGGTCGGATGTTTCTATCTGAAAAATTATGGTATTTCTCAGACTCTAATCGCTCAAGTCTTTTCACAAACCGAGTCCTTTTTTGCACTACCGGAGGATGAAAAAGAACAAGTATCTTTCTTTCCAGATCGGAATCTTCGCGGATATCATAATTTTAAAAAGAGTGAAGATAAACATAACGCCAATGAGCTAATGACTGAAGGCTTTCATTTTGGAAAGGAAATTACTCTCGATGAAGTTGGTGCAATCGAAGATCCTTTTTTTGAACCGAATAAATGGCCTAAAAATCCGATTCAGTTTCGTGAAGTGATGATGGAATTTTTCACGGGTTGTCACGAAAGCGCCCTGAAAGTATTTCAAGCTTTGGCTATTTCTCTGAGAATTCCAGAAGATTACTTTACAAATTTATATTCAGAACAAAACCACGGCATAGTTTGGCATCACTACCCATCTATATATCAGCCTCCAGAACTAGGAAAAGTTTATCTTGCAGAACATACTGACATCGGGACACTGACATTTTTATTTCAAGATTCAGAAGGGTTAGAAGTATATACAAATGCTGGAGAATGGGTTGTAGCGCCCTTCGTTCCTGATGCAATTATAGTATTGGTTGCAGATTTAATGCAGCGATGGACAAACGATAAATTTCGCGCTACACCACATCGAGTTATAGTTCCAACTCAATCTCACAGTGCTAAACAAAGATACTCATGCGCCTTTTTTACAGGCCCTAATTACGATGCTCAAATTAACTCTATTAAGACTTGCTTAGACATAGATGAAGTTCCTAAGTATCCACCAATTCTTGCACAGGAATATTTCAAGCAGCCAAAATGATAGTTACTAATTCGTAGTTCGTAATTCGTAATTTTTAATTAATAGACACTTCAAAAAGGCTTGATATGGGCTGTTTTATATTTGCTAATCTCTTCCTCAGACAATACATCCTTTGCTAATTAGGTATTAGTGCAATAAATGGACAAATTACAAATCTTAGCAAAGTCAAATCCTCCAACTTGGTTAAAAATTCTGGTAATCAGCCTAATTGGGTTGGGTATTTTCTTTCGCTTTACCCATTTAGGGCAAAAAGTGTATTGGTACGATGAAATTGCTACATCGCTGGCAATATCTGGTCATACGCTAGCTGAGGTTAAACAAGAGGTTTTTAGCAATTGGGGCAATAATCAAGGCATAATTACTGCCATCACTTTAGACAAATATCAACACATTAACCCAGATCGATCTGTGGCTGATACAGTTCGCTACTTAATAACTTCAGACCCGCAGCATCCACCTTTGTATTATGTAATGGTGAGATTGTGGGCGCAAGTCTTTGGGGATTTTCCGGCGGGAGTCAGGAGTTTATCAGCAGTCATCAGTCTGTTAATATTTCCTAGTGTGTATTGGTTGTGTTTAGAGTTATTTGAATCACCACTAGTAGGGTGGGTGGGAATGGCTGTGATGGGGATTTCTCCCTTGCAAGTTTTCTTTGCCCAAGATGCACGAGAATACGGTCTGTGGATGGTGATGATCCTAGTATCAAGTGCTGCTTTGTTGCAAGCCATTCGCCGAGAAAGTTTCTTTACCTGGGCTGTGTATGCTCTCACCCTAGCCTTAGGATTCTACACCCATTTATTAACAGTAATGGTTGCGATCGCTCATGGTATTTATATAGTTATTAGGCAAAAGTTTCGCTTTCAAAAAACCCTGCGTAATTATTTACTGAGTTCAATAGCAGCTTGCTTAATGTTTTTACCCTGGCTAACGGTGCTTATTACCAAAGCTGAGACAGCAACAAATCTTTTGTCATGGATAACATTTAAAACAGATAGTCCTTTTGACCTGATTGGAATTTGGCTCAGTCGGATTAGCCGAATATTTTTTGATTTTAATTTGACTTCTGATGATGCTTGGGTCAATAATTTAAGTTATGAAAGTCCTTTGTTTTATAGTATTATTACAATAATATTTAGTTTATTTTTAATTATTTATATTATTATTTTTTTAACAAAATTTTTACCAACTAACACTAGTTTATTTATTGCTTTATTAGGCGGATTTCCAGGTTTAACATTGCTTTTATATGACCTAGCTTTTGGGGGAATTCGCTCTATTCATTTTCGCTATCAGATACCGTTATATCTCAGCATTCAAATTGCTGTAGTCTATATTTTAGCTTTCCATCTTTTTCTAGCTAAGAGTTGGCAGAAAAACTTTTGGCAACTCATTTTGGTGGGATTACTTATCTCTGGGCTAGTTTCTGATGTCAGATTTTTTCAGGCTGAAACTTGGTGGCCACAAATAGGTGGCAAGAATTTACTAGCAATGAGTAAACGTATTAACCAATCTAATAATAATGTTTTATTAATAAGTAATAAAAATGATTATAACTTGGGAGTCATCCTCACATTAAGTCATAGTTTAGAACCAAAAATTTCCTTACTTCCCATCCAAAACAACCAATTACCAATAATGCCTCAAGATTATAAATCTATCTTCTTTGTTGACGACCTAGAAAATAGTTTAGCTCATCAACTCCAGCAAGATAAAACTAACTCACTTAAATTAGTCTACCCACTTGAAGGATTTTGGCAACTCGACAAAAATCAGAAAACATAAAAAACATTAAAAAATTAGAAGTTGAATGAAGCAATATCTTGACTATTTCAATATTAATTATCTGAGAGATAAAATCTACTTTTATCTCAATTTAGCGCTTTTTAGTCGGTTTATCCGCTTTGCTGTAGTCGGTTTTAGTGGAGTATTTGTAGACTTAGGAGCATTCTATTGCTTTCATAGCTCGTTATGTTTGGCGTTAACTCCGAGTGCAATGCTTTCCACAGAAATAGCAATTATTAATAACTTTCTGTGGAATGATTTATGGACATTTGGTGATGTGTCTTTTGAGCAAAAAAACAGTCAAAAGTTGCAACGCTTTGTCAAGTTTAATCTTATTTGTTTAATTGGACTTATTTTCAATAGCGTAATTGTAAATTTGCTGTTTTATCAATTTCAAGTGAATGAATACATAGCTAAATTGGTAGCGATCGCTTGTGTGACACTTTGGAATTTCTGGCTCAACCTGAAGATGAACTGGCAATTAACAAAGACAGATGTAGTTGTAGATATTTAAGAAAAAATCATGTTAAGACCATTAGTGATGTTTGGCTATAGCTTAATTTTTATTATTACTATATTTTTTTCTTCGGGATGCTTGAATCTAATTTTACCCTATTACAAGACTATCCAAAACCTTGGTGAAATCAGTGTTAAATGGCAATATTTGACTGAACACAAAGATAATTATGACGCTATTTTTCTAGGGCCAAGTACTACGTACTTTGGGGTAATCCCGAAATTGTTTGATAAATACATGACAACAGAGGGTAAAAGTGTAAAATCTTTCAACTTTGGGATCGCAGGTGCAAATGTATCAGAACTAGATTTTTACTTACAAAAAATTCTGGCTTTAGAACCAGCAAACTTAAAGTGGATATTTCTAGATTGTTCCGTTGACCTATTTACAAATATTGGTTCTACTTCCGCTCAAGAAATATATTGGCATACTCCTCAGAAAACGTTAGAAAATTTCCAATTAATTTTGGAATCATCAATCGATAGCTGGAAAGTAAAAGTTCCATATATATACGCTAACTTTCAAAGCTTTATCTACCGATGGCTAGGGATTGGTCAGCTTTCTACTTTGTGGCAGGAGAGAATATTAAATTTAGATTTATCAAATACAGATCCATTAGCAAAAGTATCTGAGGATAGGCTCATACAAGAATCTGGATATTACGCAATAGATTGGCAAAAAAAAGCTGATAAATGGAAGACTATATTCCGAACAAATGGGTTGAATACTTATCAAAAAAATCTCAAAGATGAACAAATAAAATTAGCCCCTTTAAATTCAGAAAGTGTATTTAGTAATACATCTATAATATATGGAGCGAAAATGGTGAAAAATATTGCTTCCCGAATTGAACAACAGCAAATTAACAACAAGAAAATTGAAGCTGTCTTTTTTATTCCGCCACTCCTAGAGACTGATTCCAACCCATCTGCTCTTTACAAAGCATATCAATCAGGATATATCGATACCCTTTTTGCTTTTAATAATCCTAAGAAATTTAGTAATTTATATGAAGTGGATCGCAGAATTGATAGCGCCCATCTCAATTATCAAGGCGCTCAAGAATTCACACTTTTATTAGCATCAAAATTTGCTCAATACTTAAATAATTTATGATATTTACAGAATTTCGGTTTCTATTTTTCTTTCTGATTGTTTTCTGCATCTATTGGGCTTTGGAGAAACACAATAATCGAAAATTGTGGCTGCTAGTCTGTAGTTATATTTTCTATAGTGCTTGGGATTGGCGCTTCCTTTTTTTGCTCTTGCTATCGACAGTCATTGATTACTTTGTGGGTTTAATGCTGTCTAGACCACAGATTAATGATTTCCAAAACGATCGCTCTGTATCAGAACCAGTAACCTCAATAAGCGATATAGTAGATAAGAGAAAAGCTACAAGTTTTGGAAATTGGGATGCTTTGCTGAATAAGCCAATCAATCAGCAACAGCGCCAAGCATGGTTGGTACTTAGTTTAGTAGCAAATCTAGGAATATTAGGGTTTTTTAAGTACTATAACTTCTTCACTGAGTCTGCTGCAAACTTATTAGCTTTTTTGGGTTTACCTATAAGCCTTACAACCCTTAAAATTATTCTGCCAGCAGGCATTAGTTTTTACACGTTTCAAACTCTGAGTTATTCCCTTGATGCGTATTTAGGTAAACTAAAGCCTGTTAGAAGTTTTTGGGATTTTTCTCTATTTGTAACTTTTTTCCCTCAACTGGTTGCAGGGCCAATTGTCCGTGCATCTACCTTTTTACCTCAACTGCTAACCCCAAAAAACTTAAGCGAGGTTGATTTTCGAGGATGTTTAATGCTTTTTTTCGTGGGGTATTTTAAGAAAGCCTGCATTTCGGATAATCTTTCGCCTTTAGTAGAACAGTATTTCACGAATCCAGAAAATTATACTTTCTTGAGTTGTTGGATTGCTGTTATTTCTTTCGTCATCCAGATATACTGCGATTTTTCTGGTTATTCTGATATGGCGATCGCTTCAGCCGGTTTACTTGGATACAAACTACCTTTAAACTTTAATTTTCCCTACCTTTCCGGTAATATCACTGATTTATGGCAACGTTGGCACATAACTCTCTACAGTTGGTTGCGAGACTATGTTTATATTCCTTTAATGAGAAAGCGGCCAAAAGCTGAACGCACAGAGCTGTTTGGCTATAGAAATCTTCTCATTTTGATGCTTTTATCAGGACTGTGGCATGGGGCTGCTTGGCATTTTGTAGTTTGGGGTGGATTAAATGGAATCGCCTTAGTTGTTCACAAGCAATGGTCATCTCGGATTGCTCCCTATAAGGAATTAGTACCATTGAGAAAGATGCTAGGTATCCCCCTAACATTGTATTGGTTTTGTGCCTCTGCAATCTTCTTTCGGAGTAACGATCTCAGCAGTGCTGTAAAAATAGAAAAATCATTTTTATTCTTTAATTCTCTTGGTTATGAAAACCTAAATCTCCAAATTGCATGGATTTTTGTACCTTTAATTATCCTCCACTGGGCGGCTTATAAGGGTTGGTTTGCTGATTGGTGGCGTAAAATTCCTAATTGGAGTTTTGCTGTTTTATTTGGGGTGTTGGTTTCAACAATATTTCGGATGACAGCAATTAGTCCTCAACCCTTTGTATACTTTCAGTTTTAGTGTGCGATCGCTCAACTTTTATAAAAAATACCTTTTAAATTACGCCATCGATTAGAGAGATATGACAACAATTTACTTACACATTGGAATGCCCAAGACCGGAACAACTTGTCTACAAAAAGCATTGTTTAACAATAGGGATAAATTTTTAGAAAACGGTTATTTGTATCCTATGTCTGGTATAAAACATAATGCCAAAGAAATAGTTAACCGTTACTGTCATAATACTTTAGCCCATTGTTTAATGGGTTTGGAAGACAAGGATAATACACTTTCAATGTCAATTTGGGAAGAACTGAAAACAGAAATAGACTTTATTAACCCTAAAAATGTGATAATTTCCGCAGAAGCTTTTACTTCTTTTGAAATCTTTTATCAACCTGAAACACTTGCAAAAATAAAAGATTTGTTAAAAGAATACGAAATTAAGGTAGTTATATATCTAAGAAAACAAGATGATTTTTTAGAATCCTCTTACTGTTACATGGTCAAACTAGGAGCATGTAGCGTAGGAAAGAGTTATTTAATGAATATCAATATATCTTTAACTATTATCAAATATTAGAGAATTGGGCAGATATATTTGGATATGACAATATGATTGTTCGACTGTTTGCAAAATCAAATACAAAAAATCATATTTTTGCTGATTTTTTAGGAGTCATTAATCAATTCAACAATAAAAGTGATTATAAAGTTGACTATGGTGCAAAAATAAATGTGTCTCCTTCAGGGAAAACGATCGAGATGCTTTTACTTATAAATAATTTAAATGAAAGAGTTTTAGCTAGATTTATAAAGTTAGATGATAGTTATTGGTCAAACTATCAAAAATTTTTGAGCTTTTTATCTGATAATAAAACAATATGTAAATTAGTATCAATGCTGCCAAATGTTTTAATTGACGATCTACTTCTCTTGCCGAAAGAAAAAGAAGATATTAGGAGACAATTTCAATAATTAAATAGTCAAATAGCTTATAAGTATTTAGGGCAAAAAGATGGAGTATTATTTGGCGATTCTTCCTAGTTATATAAATAAATCTGATTTCATAAGTTGAGCGTAGGAAATTAAATATCATATGGCGAACAATAAAAATTGGATAAAGAGGCGTACCTATCTTTTCAAACATAAAATAATAGCCTTATATGAGCAAACTGCAAATAATTAAAAATAAAAATATTGAATCTATTTACCCTCTTTCTCCTATGCAGGAGGGTATGCTTTTTCATACTCTGCACGAGCCAGAATCAGGAGTATATCTTGAGCAGTTCTGTCTCACGCTCTCTGGAAATCTAGATATTACAGTACTTCAGCAGGCTTGTGTGCGAGTATTGAAGCGTCACCCAGTTCTGCGTACTCTTGTGGTTTGGGAAAAGCAGGAAAAGCCTCTCCAGGTAGTATGTAAGCAAGTAGAGTTACCTTGGCAGAACTATGATTGGCGTTCCTTATCTGCAAAAGAACAACAAGAGCGCCTAGAAGCTTTCTTACAAGCAGATCGAGTCCAAGGCTTTGTTCTTGACAAAGCTCCACTCATGCGCTTCACGTTAATTCGAGTTGCTGATGATACTTACGAATTTATCTGGAGCTTTCATCACTTGCTGATTGATGGCTGGAGTTGGCCGATTCTCTGCAAAGAGGTTTTTACTTTTTACAATGCTTTACTTAAAGGCAAATATTTATATTTAAATACTCCTCCTCCTTACCAAAATTACATAAATTGGTTACAACAACAAGATTTGAGAGCAGCAGAAGCTTTTTGGCGGCAACAACTCCAAGGATTTACTAGTCCTACCCGTTTGCTACTAAATCGGGGTGAGGTGCAAAATTCTCCACAACTAAAAACCTACCACGAACAGCACTACTGTTTATCGTTGCCCATAACTGCTGCTTTACAGTCCCAAGCACAGCAATATCATCTGACAGTTTCAACTTTCGTACAAGCAGCTTGGGCAATTTTACTCAGTCGCTACACTGATGAGTCTGAGCTGATATTTGGCGCAACTGTGTCCGGCCGTCCTCCCACTTTATCGGGGGTGGAATCTATGGTGGGACTATTCATTAATACTCTACCAGTAAGGGTAAAAGTCCCAACAGCGACTCCTTTATGGCAATGGCTGAGGCAATTGCAGACTCAACAGGTAGAGCGATCGCAATATTCTTGGTGTCCGTTAGTCAAAATTCAGGCTATTAGTGAAATTCCCCCAGAATTACCTTTGTTTGAAAGCATCGTGGTGTTTGAGAACTATCCACAAGATACGTTTTTATCAAATCCAGGTAGCAGCATCCAGATTACTAAACGGCGAGTCATTGAACAAACTAATTATCCGCTTACAGTCATCGCTGTACCGGGACAAGAGTTATCCCTACGCATTCTTTATGATGGTAGCCGCTTTGATGGGGAAACGATTCACCGGATGATGGGGCATCTTGTGACTTTATTAGAGGGTATGGGCGCTAATATCGAGCAGACAGTAAGCGAGATACCTATGCTAACTGCTGCCGAGCAGCAACAACTTTTGGTATGGAATGATACCCAAACAGATTATCCTCAAAAATGTATCGCTCGGTTGTTTGAAGAACAGGTAGAACGAACACCGGATGCGGTAGCAGTCTCTTTCCAATCCCAACTACTGACTTACCAACAGTTAAATTGTCAGGCTAACAAGTTAGCACACCACCTACAAAAACTTGGGGTAGGGCCAGAAGTGCGGGTAGGGATTTGCGTTGAGCGTTCTTTATCGATCGCAGTAGGACTGTTGGCAATCCTCAAAGCTGGTGGTGCTTACGTACCCTTAGATCCGCGATCGCCCCAAGAACGCTTAAATTATATGTTGAGTGATTCTCAAGCGTCGGTGTTACTTACAGATTCATCCAATGCCTTATCCCAGCTACCATTAACAGTAGTTTGTTTAGATAAATCAGATTTCTGCCAAAACAGCGAGGAGAATCCTGTTAGTAAAGTAACACCAGAGAACTTGGCTTATGTTATTTATACTTCAGGCTCAACCGGCAAACCCAAAGGTGTAGCCATGAGTCACCGTTCTTTGGCGAACCTTTTACATTGGCAAATAGAAGAAAGTGCTTTTAGTTGTGCCAAAACTTTGCAATTTGCTTCTATCAGTTTCGATGTCTCTTTTCAAGAAATTTTCTCTACCTGGTGTAACGGCAAAACCTTAGTTTTAATCGCCGAAGAAGTACAAAAGGATGGGTTCGCATTATTACAATTAATTGCCCAAGAAAAGGTAGAAAGACTGTTTTTGCCCTTCGTCGCCCTTCAGCAATTAGCTCATGCCGCTTCTATTTCTCAATCCTATCCTGCATCTTTGCGTCAAATTATCACGGCAGGAGAACAGTTACAAGTTACTCCTGTTTTAGTCAACTTTTTTAGAGAGCTTCCTGATTGTACGCTGCAAAATCAGTACGGCCCGACGGAGAGCCATGTAGTAACAAGTTTTACTCTAAACAATGCTGTCAGCAATTGGTCGCCACTTCCGCCCATTGGTCGGGCGATCGCAAATACGCAAATCTACATTCTTGACTGCAATCTGCAACCATTACCGATTGGAGTTCCCGGAGAACTGTATATTGGCGGCGTGGCGATCGCCAGAAGTTATATTAATTCCCCGGAATTGACTGCTGAGAAATTCATTACCAAGGATGGAAGTCGTTTGTATAAAACAGGCGATCGCGCTCGCTATTTACCTGATGGCAACATCGAATTTCTCGGTCGTATTGACAATCAAGTAAAGGTGCGGGGCTTTCGCATTGAACTAGGAGAAATTGAAACCGTACTCGCCGCGCACCCACAGGTAAGAGAAGCAGTAGTTATTGCAAGAGTTGAGCGATCGGGGAACAAGTGTCTAGTCGCCTACATTGTCCCCAAACAGCACCTAGATACCAGCGAACTGCTTTGTTACCTCAAACAAAAGCTACCAGAATATATGCTGCCTTCCGCTTTTGTCAAGTTGCTGGATGCTCTACCTTTAACCAGCAGTGGCAAAACAGACCGCCGCGCTTTACCAATACCTATGAGTAGGGAACGTAACATCTCTACAGACTTGATCCCACCCCGTACTGCGAGTGAAGAGGTTCTGGCAGGAATCTGGAGCGATGTTTTAGAGTTGGAACAAGTTGGTATCCATGACAACTTTTTTGCATTAGGAGGGCATTCTTTATCAGCAATGCAAGTCATTGCTCGGTTGCGAGAAACCTTCAAGATGGAGTTACCCATAAGCTGGCTGTTTGATTACCCGACAATAGTCGAACTAGATCGGCAGATTTCAGAATACCGCCAAAAAGAGGCAGGGGAGCGGGGGAGCAGGGGAGCAGGGGAGCGGGGGAGAAATAATCATTCTTTCTTATCCCCTTTTTCCCCTTTGCCTAATTGTCAAAATGAGTTGACTCCATCTCTCAAACCAGTACCTCGGAATACAAAAGAGTTGCCAATCTCTTTGACTCAGCTTGAGTTTTGGATATTAGCTCAATTAAATCCGGGCATTCCCGTCTACAATATTCCCCTGGCTTATCGCTTGACGGGTTTACTCAACGTCAATGCCTTGGTGCAAAGCCTCGTGGAAATTGTCCGTCGTCACGAAGCTTTGCGAACTACTTTTACTATTACGGATAGACAAGTTGTTCAGAAAATTATTCAGGAGCCTATCCTACCATTTTCAGTGATAGATTTGCGAAAACTTTCTGAATCTAAAACTGAGCGAAAGGCTCTGGCTCAAAGATTTGTAACTGAGGAAAAAAACCAGCCTTTCGATTTAGAACAAAGCCCATTGTTACGCATTAAACTGCTGCGGCTCTCTGATGCCGAGCATTTACTCATAATAACTATCCATCATCTGGTTTTTGATGGTTGGTCTGTGGGTGTGTTTTTACAGGAGCTAACAAAATTATACGCAGCATTTTGTCATGGTCAGCCCTCACCACTTCCCGATTTACCCATTCAATATGCTGACTTTGCCCATTGGCAACAGCAGTGGGTTGCTCGTCCGGCTTTCGTGTCTGAGCTTGACTACTGGAAACAGCAACTAAGTAATAGTACACTTTTACTAAAGTTACCTAGCGATCGCCCGCGCTTACCAGTGCGAACTTTTCAAGGTGCAAGTCAAACTTTCATTATTTCTAAAAGCCTAACAAATGCTCTTAAACATTTGAGCCAACAGCACAATGTAACTCTATTCGTGACTCTACTAACAGCCTTCAAAATAGTGCTGTTCTATTACACCGGACAGTCAGATATTATCGTGGGCGCTCCTTTTGCCAATCGCCAGCAAGTAGAAACAAAAGGACTTATTGGATGCTTTATTAACACACTACCAATACGTACATATTTGGGGGGCAATCCAAGTCTGAGTGAATTGCTATATCAGGTGCGTGGATGTTTTTTAGCAGCCTGCGATCGCCAGCAAATTCCCTTCGTGAAGTTAGTAGAAGCACTACAGCCAAAACGAGAACCAAGCCACTCTTTGCTATATCAAGTAATGTTTAACTTCTTGCCTCCATCAGATTTACAACTGGCAAATTTAACTGTTCATCCCTGGTCAATTGAAAGTAAAACAGCAGAATTTGATTGGGATATTTATCTTCAACAAACAACATTAGGAAGTATTGAAGGAAAATGGTGCTACAAAATAGATTTGTTTGATGCTACTACTATTAGCCGTGTGGTAACTCAGTTTCTAGTGTTGCTTGAGCTACTAATTAATAATCCCGAATGCCGCCTGAGTGACCTTGGTTTACTATTTCAAAAGCATAATTCTCAATGCCGTGCGTAATTCGTAATTCGTAATTCGTAATTCGTAATTCGTAATTAAAAGATTTAGACAGTAAAAAGCTAGAAAATACCAGATTATGATGTCAAACGTACAGATGATAGAAAAAACAAGACTGACTGCTTTGCGAGAAATGCGGCTGTTTCTCGTTGTTTGGATAGGACAGTTGATCGCTTTGATTGGTTCCAGTACCACTGCCTTTGCCTTAGATATTTGGGTTTACAATCGCACTGGCTCAGTCACCCAGTTTGCTTTAATTTCCCTGTTTAATACTTTACCGCTAATCTTAATTTCCCCGATAGCTGGGCCTTTGGTAGATAGGTGGGATCGCCGAAAGACGATGATTTTCGCTGATGTCTTGGCGTGTTTGGGAACGATCGCGATCGGCGTTTTATTTGTCATGGGTCGGTTGGAAGTTTGGCATATTTACTTAGCCAATACCTTCACTGCTGTTTTCATGGCTTTTCACATGCCAGCTTATACAGCATCAACAGTCTTACTTGTGCCAAAACAGCACCTCAATCGTGCTAACGGTCTGATGAGTCTGATGTATGGCATTTCCATAATCATTGCACCAACTCTCGGAGGTATTCTACTAAGCATTGTTCATTTCCAAGGGATTATTTTGCTTCACGTAACCAGTGTGTCTATCGCTGTTGTCTCCCTGATGCTGGTTCGGTTCCCGCAAGTCAACACAAGTGTTGTTACAACTGCAAAAAGTTCATTTCTCAGTGAAGCAACTTACGGATTTACATATTTGACCGCTCGACCCGGACTGCTGGGACTAATTTTATTCTCAGCTTCCAGTCTTTATCTTGTGGGAGGTATTAATGTCATTACTGTTCCGCTAGTGTTGAATTTCGTTTCAGTAAGCGTTCTGGGAACTATTCTTTCACTATTTGGCATTGCTATTCTAGCAGGCGGCTTGCTCGTGAGTATCTGGGGAGGACTAGAACGCAACATCTATGCAATATACGGGTGTATGCTGTTAAATGGTGTATTTATTATCGCCGCCGGTTTGCAACCCTCTCTTGTCATCTTCACTGCTAGCATTTTCTTATTCTCTTTGACACAACCGATCGTTTCCAGTTCCACGCAAGCTGTCATGCAAAAAAAAGTAGAACCTAGTGTGCAAGGTAGAGTTTTTGCGATCAAAGGCGCGATTGAAGCGGCTGCTTTACCTCTAGGCTACATTACGATTGGGCCTTTAGCTGAGAAGGTTTTTGAACCTTTAATGGCTACTGATGGTTATTTGGCGGGAAGCATCGGACAAATCATCGGTGTTGGGTCTGGTCGTGGTATGGGACTTCTACTGATTATTATGGGAGTCTTGACCATTTTAGAAACCTCTATTGCCTATTTGTACCCTCGCCTACGGTTTGTGGAAGATGAACTCCCTAATGTTAGTAATGCAGTTGCGATCGCTACTGATACACCTTCTAGCAAGAATGATGCAGTTTCTTTGGTATCCTAAATTTAGCGTTGCATAGTGAAAGTTGATTAAAAGTTCTACTAGTTTCAAATTATTCTTTGATGTTTTAAATTAGCTATTTTTTGAAATAGCTAATTGTTAATTGAGTTCATAATTTATATCTATATTCAAAATTTATGATATACATTCAATCCTGTTATAACTTACCCAATATCTCTTTGAGACCTATTGAATTTATGTCATTTGCAGTTAGTTTTTTATAATTTTGCGTAAATCCTGCTTATGTTGTTTAATCATTGAATTTTTCTATATTTCAATCCCAAAAATATGTTCAGTTTATTTTAGAATATGCAAACTAAAGTTTCTCGCGATCGATCCTTAATGAACGATCCTTCTCCTTCGGATTTTAATAAATTTTGGCAGAGCGTCAGAGCGATCGCTGGCCCTTACTGGTATCCAACAAAGTCAGGGGAAAGAGCATTTTCAGACGTGATTCGGATATGGGGGATGCTCATTCTCCTGATTTTATTAATAATCGCACTAGTGGGTGTAACGGCTTTTAATAGCTTTGTTACTCGCTATATAACCGATGTAATTGAAGAGAAAGATTATCCTAACTTTATTAAGACGATAGTAGTTTTCAGCGCTGCTCTGATCTGCATAACACTATTAAGCGGATTTTCTAAACTTGTTAGAAAAAAAATTGCTCTTGATTGGTACAAATGGTTAAATAATCATACATTATCAAAATATTTTAGCAATCGTGCCTATTATAGAATCAACTTTAGATCCGATGTTGATAATCCAGATCAACGAATATCTCAAGAAATAGAACCCATTACCAGTAATGCTCTCTCGTTTTCAGCTATTTTTCTAGAAAAAGTGCTGGAAATGACGACTTTTTTAGTAATCATTTGGTCAATTTCCCAATTTATTGCAA
This sequence comes from Nostoc sp. DedQUE05, assembly GCF_034530955.1. Lineage (NCBI taxonomy): Bacteria > Bacillati > Cyanobacteriota > Cyanophyceae > Nostocales > Nostocaceae > Nostoc > Nostoc sp. DedQUE05. The sequence continues at coordinate 60,352 of NZ_JAVRCB010000038.1, forward strand.
CTGTTCTGGTTGTTTATACGATTGTAGGCAATTTGATTGCTGTTTATTTGGGTCAACAATTGAATAAAATTAATCAAGAGGAATTAGAACTGAAAGCAGAATACAATTATTGTCTGACTCATGTTCGTAATCATGCCGAATCAATAGCTTTTTTCCAGGGAGAAAATCAAGAATCTAATATAATTCAACGAAGATTTATTAATCTCCTAAAAAATATCGAACGCAAGATTAATTGGGAGAACAATCAAGAACTATTTGACGGAGCATATAAATCTGCTATCCAAATATTCCCATATTTGGTACTCGCACCTATATATATGAGTGGTCAAGCTGATTTTGGAGAAGTTGTTCAAGCCAGTATAGCTTGTAATTCGTTTGCCAATGCTATGGCAACATTAATTAGAGAATTTGGGAATTCAGGACGATTTTCTAGTTATGTTGAGCGTTTATCTGAATTTTCAGATGCCTTAGAAGCTGTTACCAAACAACCAGAGAACGTTAGTACGATTAAAACAATAGAAGAAAACCATCTTGCTTTTGAGCATGTCACCTTACAAACGCCAAACTATGAGCAGGTGATTGTTGAAGACTTGTCAGTGTCTATTCAACCAGGTGAAGGTTTATTAATTATTGGCCCTAGTGGTCGAGGTAAAAGTTCTCTATTGAGAGCGATCGCTGGTTTGTGGAATGCGGGAACTGGTCGCCTGGTGCGACCTCCCCTAGAAGAAGTTTTATTTTTACCCCAACGTCCTTACATAATCTTAGGAACTTTGCGCGAACAGTTAATATATCCTAATACAAATCGTCAAATGACCGACCCAGAACTCAAAGACATTTTACAACAAGTAAATCTGCAAAACTTGTTAAATCGAGTTGAAGGCTTTGATACAGAAGTTCCTTGGGAGAATATATTATCGCTGGGAGAACAACAACGTCTGGCTTTTGCACGATTATTAGTTACTAACCCTAGCTTCACGATATTAGATGAAGCAACTAGCGCTTTGGATTTGAATAATGAAGGCAATTTATATCAACAGTTGCAAGAAACAAAAACAACTTTTATCAGTGTTGGACACCGAGAAAGTCTATTTAACTATCATCAATGGGTTTTGGAACTTTCACAAGATTCCAGTTGGCAACTTTTGACTGTGCAAGATTATCGGCTGCAAAAAGCAAAAGAAATTGTCACTAATAGTTCCGTAAATCCTGAAACTACAATAGATATTTTACCCGATAATCAATCCCAAAGCCAACCAGAAATATCGATAGAGATAGACACAATTGTAGGACTTTCTCATAAAGAAATGCAGACATTAACAAACTCTCCCATTAACACTATCAGAAGTAAAGCTAGCCTTGGTAAATCCATTACTACCAAAGATGGTTTTACCTATCGCTATGACAAAAACCCCAATGTGTTGAAATGGGTAATAACTTAATAACTATTAATGTTTGTGAAAATTAAGGTCATGTTAACTAAACAGCAAAGACAACTAATTACTTATAAAGGTATTTCAATCTACGAGCGAACTTATCAATTACCAATTCTCAAAAATCACGGTATAGAAACGGTTCAAAAAAAAATTAGAGAACGTCAAAGATTAATTAAAGAAGGTGTTCGATATCATCATAAACTTGGAGGAATAATTAAGCGAAAAGAAAAAATTAGTCAGGGAGAGATTTTTGATGAAATTCAATTATTTATTAAAGACTACAATCAGATTATTGTCTTTCTAAACAGTTATAAAGATAGTTATCACAATTTTTTGTTAAACTTAATTAATGATTTGAAGGAATTATTCAAACAGAAATATTTGACAATAAAAAATTTAGAAGATGAAAGAAGCAAGATAGAGCTAAAGAATTATAAAAATCCCCAAATACTTAATGAACTAAGATGGGAGAAAGAAGAAAACTTTAAAGCAGTTTTATTATTAAGTAATGCTTATTTTTTGATGTTAGAAAAAATTAGCTTGCTTAGTGAAGGAATTAAAAAACTTGCAGAAGATTTAAAAAAACAAAAAGAAATTGTTCAGCAAATAGTTGAAGATTTAGATACCTATCAAGAGCTTTATGAGTATCAAAGTAAAGCCTATAAAATTCGTCAAGAAATAGCAAAAATTGCCCAAACAGCAATCAATTTTGAGAATTCTTTACAAGATTACTTTAGTCCTTTTCAATCTTTAATCGATGAATTCGTAAAAATAGATGAATATTTTTATGCAACTGTCGGAGATATTAAAAATTTAGGGGATAATATTTTAAAGTATCAGTCAAATTTATTTAACCTTGAAGAAGCCAAGATAATTTCTGAAACTTTTCTCGATTTTATGGTGACAAGTTATGATAAAAAAACTAGATTAAAAGATGCTTTTATTCAATCTAAATTATTAGATTGGCAAATTTATAATTTAGATTCGAGCGAAAATTTTGTCTTTTTAGACAAGGGTATTGATTTAATAGCTAACTATATATCTAAGCAACTTACCGATCAAAGAAAAATGCTAGGAATAGCAGAAGTAGATTTTGTCTCTACAGTTTCTCTATCTAATGTTGAAGAAACAGAATTGATGAAACTGACTGATAACAATCTTACATTGACAAAAGAATTTTTTAGCAATAAAGATATTGATTATACCCAATTGCGATATCTCCTATCGCAGCATAAGTGGAAAGAAGCTGACATTGAAACAGCTAAATTAATGCTAAAAGCCATGAAGAAGAATTATTGGAATGAAGTTTATAAGGAAGATATTGATAATTTTTGTTGTCAAGACATCCATACCATTGATGAACTTTGGGAACAATATAGTTATGGTTATTTCGGTTTCAGTGTTCAGCAAACTATCTGGAGTGAAATGGGTGGTCAAGTAGATTATGAAACAGAAAAGCGACTAGGCGATCGCCTTGGTTGGCGAAAAGAGGGAAACTGGTTAGACTATGAGCAACTAACTTTTAAATTGTCCCCGATGACACCGATGGGACACTTACCAGCCAAATGGTTACACTACGATCAACATAGCTCTGACTTATCTCTATCATCTACAGAACACCTTTCAATGGGAGCCTGGCGGGTAAAATCTTGGTTAGTTTGGCAGATGCACTTATTCTTTTCTCGTACAAAAATTTGTAGTTCTCTAAAGATAATTTGAGAGGATGTTTAGTAATTCTAAGAGGATGTCTGAAAACTTTTTGGTGTTGTATTTGAGACTTGTAGATCCCCCTAAATCCCCCAATAAATTGGGGGACTTTGATTCCGGTTCCCCCCTTTTTAAGGGGGGCTAGGGGGGATCAAGCGAAATATTTAATACTTCTCAGACATCCTCTAAAATTACAGCAGTTTGCATCTAAATGAAGTACATCTTTTACCCCCCTTAATCCCTCCGATGTATTGGGGGAAAATTCCCAATCTAGTTCCCTCCTCTTTCCAAGGGGAGGTTAGGGAGGGGTATTTTTGTACTTCATTAACTTGCAATCTGCTGTAATTCAAAAGCAGCAACAACTTCTAGTTGTGCTGTCATTGTTGATTTTATTCACTTGGTTTATTAAAAACTTCTAAAATCTGTCGGCAAATCTGCTTGAGCTTTTCCTCGATTTCACCAGAAGGCGAAGATGCGCCGACAACACTCCAGTTTTCTACCGTAGAAAGTCGCCACGCCTCACCACGATGATCGAATCCCGCCACCTCCACGCCGATCGCACGCCGGGAATTATTGATGGGATCTTGATAAAATCGGATTTGAATTAAAATACTGCGACTTCGCCAAGATTTGCTAATACCAGGAAAGTGAAAGCCAATATCTATAGAATCTGGATCGACTAACTCCCTAGTTTCCGGGTCATTTTTCCAGGGTTTGAGATCGGATTTGGCATCAGGAAACTCAAATTTGAACAAATTAACTACCGTGGCAATGTTGCTGGCGAGTTCAAGGTTCGTTGCCTGTTCAGCTGCGTTCACTAAAAAACACTCCTATATTGCGTCGCCATCTTCAAGGATGTGAAGACATAAAAACCGCCAGAAGGCTTATATTATTGGTGTTTCAGCTTATCAAGACCTTTGAGATTTAGCAACTCTAAATCATATTTTCCTAACAATCCTCGTTACTAACAGAAGCCAAAAATCGCTTCTTGTTGGGACTGCCTAACACCTATTAAGTAATTGTACTTAAAAATTACTCCAAAGCAGATGAAACTCTGTTCTTTGAAGAAAATATCAAGATTTTCTGCAAAATCCTTGGCTGACAAGAACGATTAACTCCGCTAGCGATCTAAAATGACACTGTTAATCGGTAAACCAAAAGCAATTAAGTTCAATATATGGTGCGTCAACGCTCGATTTTTTCATTTTTCCTAGTATTATTGGCCACATTCCTGATTAGTTGTGGTGGCCCTGGTGTTGCGGTAGCACCTCCGACTTACACAGCAGTACAACTTGAAAAAATTCAGGCTTATGTTCCTGAAATTCAGGCTGTGCGCGATCGCTCACAAGAGTTAACAACCCTGATTAAAAGAGGTGATTGGATCAATGTGCGTAACTTTATACATGGGCCCATGACAGAAGCAAGGCTGAACCTGACTTATGTCACTTCCAACCTTCTACCCAATGACCAACCCAAAGCACGTCAAATAACACGAGATTTGTTTAATGACTTGGTTAAGCTTGATAAAGCTACTAGTGCAGGCAATCCTCTAGTTGCCTTGAATCAATCCCAAGATGCTTTTGCAGAGATTGACAAATTCTTCGACTTGCTTCCTAATACCAGCAGTGAAGCAGAGGCAAGTTAAGCCCAAGGTAAGATGAGCAAAGGGGGATGAGGAGGATGAAGGAGAGAAAAAATTTCTCCCCCTATTCCCTCATCTCCCACATCTCTCGATTTTTGCCTCAAAACAGCAATGAGTCATGTAGTTATTATCGGTTGTGGTGTAGTTGGGGCTGCGATCGCTTACGAACTGAGTTTAGTAAAAGGGCTGAAAATTACAGTTTGCGATCGCCAACCACCAGCACAAGCTTCCACGGGCGCTGCACTTGGCGTTTTGATGGGCGCAATCAGCCAAAAAATCAAGGGCAAGGCTTGGCAGATGCGGCAAACTAGCATCCAACGCTATGAAACCTTGATTCCTGAACTCGAAGCTTTAACAGGTCGCAAAATTCCTTTTAATCGTCAGGGAATTCTGATGCTTTTATCTGATTCCTCCCTAGAGGGGATGTCAGCATGGGAAAAGTTAGTAGAAATTCGCCACTCTCAAGGCTGGAATTTAGAAATTTGGGACACGGCTAAACTCCAGAATATCTGTCCTCAAATTAATAACGAAAAAATTACTGGCGCTGTCTATTCTTTGCAAGACCGCCAGCTCGATCCAACTGCCCTGACATTGGCTTTAGTTGAAGCTGCCCAGCAAAATGGTGTAACTTTCAAATTTGGTGTGACTGTTTTGGATGCCCCAACCTCAACACCTGAATTTTGCCATCAACTAGAGACTACAGAAGGAAAAATAACCGCTGATTGGTTTGTAATTGCAGCAGGGTTAGGTTCAACCCCACTAACAGCAAAATTAAATCAGATAATTGATATCCGCCCCGTACTTGGGCAAGCCTTGCAAATGCGTGTGGGGCATCCATTAGGAAATCCCGACTTCCAGCCAGCGATAACGGGTAATGATGTCCATATTGTTCCTGTGGGCGGTGGAGATTATTGGGTAGGCGCAACAGTGGAATTTCCCAGCAATAGCGATGAGATACCGCCAAATCAAGAACTGCTGAAATCTCTTAGAGAACAAGCGATCGCATTTTGTCCAGAATTAGCCACAGCAAATATTCTCCGCACTTGGTCGGGTTTACGTCCCCGCCCTGAAGGTCGCCCAGCCCCAGTTATTGGTAAGCTACCAGGGTTTAGTAACGTCCTCCTAGCTACCGGACACTATCGCAACGGCGTTTTATTAGCACCCGCTACAGCTTATGCGATTCGTGAGATGATTATTTCTCAGGGAATGGGGACTGGGGAATGAGGGAGCAGGGGAGCAGGGGAGCAGAGGAGACAAGGGGACAAGGGGACAAGGGGACAAGGGGGACAAGGGGGACAAGGGGGAATTATTGAACAAGTCTCTCCCTTGTCTCCCCCCTCTTCTTCGTCTACCTTGTCTCTTCTCCATGCCCAATGCCCAATGCCCAATGCCCAATTCCCAATGCCCAATATAGGAAAATAGCGTGTCAATAAAAGAACATAAAATCAATGTAGATTCACTGGAATGGTTTTATCGGGAATCTTTACCAATCGGCAGAAGTGACTTAGCGCCTGTGTTATTGCTACACGGCTTAGTTTCACAAAGTTACAGTTGGCGTCATATTATACCTGCTTTGGCGAATCAGGGGACAAGAGCGATCGCTCCAGATTGGATTGGTTACGGCAATTCTTTCAAACCAGAAAAACGGGATTTTGCTTACACTCCCGATGCTTTTATCACAGCTTTAGAAGGATTTATTAAAGCTTTAAAACTTGAACATTTTTCTTTAGTTGTCCAAGGTTTTTTAGGTTCTGTAGGACTACAATATGCTTTGCGTCATCCAGAACAAATTGCCAATATAGCTATTTTAAATACACCAATTTCAACTGCTGCTAAATTACCCTGGAAAATTAAACAAATGGGTTTACCTTTAGCAGGTGAAGTCATGACCCAAGACCCCTTATTAGTCGATCGAACGCTAGAAGGCGGAAGCCGTTATCGCATAGGAGACAAGGATTTAGATGTTTATCGAAAACCATTTTTAACTGCTTCTTCGTCTGGTCGAAGTCTCTTAGCAAGTATTCGCAATTTACAGCTTGATTCAGCCATGACCGAAATCCAAACTGGCTTTAAAGAATGGCAACAACCAATTCTGATTCAATGGGGTATGATTGACCCTTGGCTACCTATAGACATTGCCGAAAACTTTGCCAATTCCGTACCAAATACCGAATTAATAAAACTTAATAACGTCGGACATTATCCTCAAGAACACTACCACGAGACGATTTTGCAAGACCTTTTACCCTTTGTGCGTCGTAAAGATGCTCATTGACAATATATAGCAATTCTATTTGATTTGTGAGAATTTTGGTGTTGACTGTCCTTTGTCAATTGGTCATTTGTTCTTGGTTTTGTCTTACGAATGATTTAGGATTGCTATAGCTTTGGCAAAAATGGATATTATAAAAATGAATGTCAAAATTCAGGAGTCAGAATTAATTAGTAGAGGATGCAAAATCATCATTGTAGCCCACTAAATAGAAGATTGAGTGGCAGAATTCAAATGTTATTTCTTGTTAAAAGTCCATCCTTTTTCAGGTGGAATATTCTGAATTCTGAATTCTGGCTCCTGACTACTTTGTTATTACCATTACAAGTAAAGGAAATTATGATTCATGGCTTATTCATGGTTTAAAGCCTTTCATATTGTCGGATTTGTAGTTTGGTTTGCTGGTTTATTCTACTTAGTACGTCTTTTTATCTATCACGTTGAAGCGAACGAAGAACCTGAACCAGCACGAACGATACTGAAAAATCAGTATCAAATTATGGAAAAGCGCCTTTACTCTATCATCACTAACCCAGGAATGTTTGTGACGATCGCAATGGCCATCGGTTTATTAACCACTGAACCGGACGTTTTAAAAGAGGGTTGGTTGCATATCAAACTGCTGTTTGTGGCGCTTTTAATTGGCTATCATCATTACTGCGCTCGGCTGATGAAGAAATTAGCAGTAGATGAATGTCGCTGGAATAGTCAGCAATTACGTGCTTTAAATGAAGCGCCTACAGTTATGTTAGTAGCGATCGTTTTGTTGGCTGTGTTTAAGAATAATCTACCTACAGATATGGCTGCTTGGGCTATTTTCGCCATGATTATTTTGATGGCAGTCACTATTCAACTTTACGCCAAAAAACGCAGGCAGGATAAAGAGAAATTGACGGCACAGATAGGGCAACCACAAGAACAAAGTTAGACAAAGTAAGGTAGCCCAGCTGTGCTACCTTACTTTATCTCGCATCACAACAATACAGCAGATTGTAAATTAATGAAGTACAAAAATACCCCACCCTAACCCTCCCCTTATCCCTACGGTGTACACACAAGTCGAAAAAAGCTTGATTTTCCATTGTTTTCTCGTTGATCTCGTTCCCTCACGCCACTTGCTTCAAGCCGGGAAACCCGTCCAACGCAGTGGCTCCCCTTTATAAGGGGAGGGTTAGGGTGGGGTAAAACCTTGGGTTTTTCAGCTATTTTAGACTTGTTGTGTACACTGTAGGGCGTGATTCAAGGATTTTTGCAAGAAACTTCATGATCTGCGCTCACAAGGAACAATGAAAATGTCTTTTCCTCCTGCCTCCTGCCTTATTTTCAAGGCAGGTCTAATGAATGCTACTAATATAATCATTACCTCATCCTGTAAACGTTTACAGTAAATCATCTCCAGGAATGACGGTAGTGTAAAAAGTATATTTGCGATTAGCGACATAACGTCGGTCTTGTTTAATAATTGCCATAAACTCTCTATGTCCCTCACGGCTACGTCCCACTAAACAACCTGCACTAGCAAGGCGAATATCATTTCGGGGGAAATCAAAGCCGTAGTGTTGATTCACATAAAAATTATCACCTGTATCAAGTTTGTCGCCAGTCCGTTTAAAATCTTGGTTGAAATCTCTACAAACTGTTATATCTCCAACTTGCACTAATGCTTCATGAGGCTCGGCTGTACCGTGAGTACCCACAGCCCAAGCTTTGTATTGTCCAAACTGAATCCTAGCTGCTCCTTTGGGATTCATCGGATTGTAAGTGTAGTACTTCCCTGGTTCTGTAGTAGCTTCCCAGTGATCTACGATTTTGGGAACGCCATTTACTACTTCAATTACAATCCGGCGATCGTTAAATTGATTGGGTGTATCACTGTTGAGAGTCCAGTCTCCATTGATACCCTCTACATAAACAATGTTGTATTCTTTGGGATTGGTAAATACTTGATAACCTTTGGCTAACATATATTTCACAATCTTACTAGCGATGTCATTGCCTAGTTTTAAGGGGGGTTGAGGAAGATCGTCTATTTTGGTTTCGATTAGTTTCTTGGCTGTGACTGCTCCTAAAAAACCACTCTCTTCAGTCTTTATTAATTCTTGAAATTTTTTGAGAGATATGACAGAAACAGGGCCAAATTTACCATCAGCTGGAGGTTCCAGCAAACCTAAGCCGATTAACAATATCTGAATCTGACGAGCCAAGTCTGCATCTTCTGCGATCGCATCAAATGACCATTTCTCATCTTTTCCCAAGAAATCTTGTAGTTTCATTATGCACCTGCTTTCATTTACTTACTTCTAAGTATAAACATCATTTTTAAAATTGATGTTGTTTGAAACTATACTCTTGACTAAAAGATGATGTCACAATTTTTACTATTAATTTATGATTAAGCACACAAAAATTCACAGATATTACACTGAAGAAAAAACTATTTATTGGCGACATCTATTAAATTTTTTTCGGTAATATGGTTCGAGTTCAGAGGTTGAGCAATGTCTCCGACAGCTAGATTTACGCCCTTTTAACTAGACAATTTCACCTTCAATGTAGCTATCCCTCTCGTCCATTAATCAAAATCATTACCGTTTACGGATAAATCACACGACTTTTAACGAAGAATGTAAAACCTGTCCCTCTTCGCCTCAGAGAAGGACAGACTTTAATAAAAGTTCAAGACAGGAAGAGGTTTGATAACTAATTACTTGATTTGTGGATGAGCATTTTGTCCATCACAACAAACTAAGGTTAGGTGTAGCTGTGGTTTTAGTCTGGTAAGCATTTTTGATACCAACCCAGTTACTAGCAATTGGCATTCGCCAACCGGTTCCAAAGGCGCGATCGGTAATTTTTAAACCGGGGGGTGCTTGTCGCCGTTTAAATTCAGCCCGCGCCACCATTTGAATTACTCGGTTTACAATTACCGCATCGTGACCGGCTGCAACAATTTGTGCTGCTGATTGGTGGTTGTGAATCAGGCGTTGCAAAATATCGTCCAAAACTTCGTAAGGCGGTAGAGAGTCTCGATCGACTTGGCCTGGTTTGAGTTCGGCGCTGGGTGCTTTAGTCAAGACGTTTTGCGGAATGATTTCATTATGGCGATTTAACCAATGGCAAAGTGAATACACACGGGTTTTAGGTACATCTGCAATTACTGCTAAACCGCCATTCATATCGCCGTAGAGAGTACAGTAACCAACTGCCATTTCTGACTTGTTACCGGTAGATAAAAGCAGATAGCCAAATTTATTAGCGATCGCCATTAATAAATTACCGCGAATCCGAGATTGGATATTTTCTTCAGCTAGTCCAAACTCCGTACCCGCAAACAAATCATCTAAAGTGCGATCGAAGCCTTGCATTAACTCGCCAATTGGTAAAAGATGAGTTTTAATTCCCAAATTTTCGGCTAATGCTTCAGCATCACTGATGGAATGCTCGGAACTGTAAGGGGAAGGCATGAGAACACCGAGGACATTTTCTTTACCAAGTGCAGCCGTGGCGATCGCAGCTACTATGGCCGAGTCAATCCCGCCACTTAAACCCAACACTACTTTAGAAAAGCGGCACTTACGAGCGTAATCTCGCACACCCAAAACCAAAGCTTGCCAAATTTCTTCATCTTCCGATTCATACATCGGTTCTACAGAACCCAACTGCAAATCACGCAGCGTTTCATCAAATTCTACTACTACTAAATCAGTGTCAAAACCACGGGCGCGACAGATAATTTCACCTTGACGATTTAAGGCAAAACTACGCCCATCAAAAATTAGATCGTCATTTCCGCCAACCTGATTAGCGTAAATCATTGGTTGTTGAAAACGTATTGCACTATGCCTAAGCATGGTTTCACGAAACTGTTGCTTACCAGCCGTGTAGGGAGAAGCAGACAAATTTACAATCAAATCTACACCCAAAATTGCTAAGTCAGCAATCGGATTTACTGCATAACTACGTTTGCCCCAGAATTCCTCATCGTTCCATAAATCTTCGCAAATAGTTACGCCAATATGGATATTATCGAGAGTGAAATAATTGGCTTGCAAGCCTTCTTCAAAATAACGGCGTTCATCAAAGACATCGTAAGTAGGCAAAAGTCGCTTGTGAAAAACTTGCTTGACTGTACCATTTTCTAACAAAGCCATGCTGTTAAATAAACTTTTACCGCCACTAATATCTGCTTTGATATTCGATTCAACAGTTCCTACCAACACAGCTAAATTTGGTGGTAAATCCTCAGCCAAATTTTGTAAAGTGATGCCCATCGCTTCCACAAAACTAGGATTTAGTAATAAATCTCTTGGTGGATAGCCACATAGAGAAAGTTCTGGGGTCAACAACAAACGCGCACCGCTAGATGCTGCTCGTTGTGCCGCCTCCAGGATTTTTTGGGCATTTAAAAGCAAATCACCAATTGTCGGATTAATTTGAGCGATCGCAATTTTCATATTATTTGTTATTAGTCATTGGTCATTTGTCATTAGTCAAGGGTCAAAATAGGTTACTCAGGACTTTTGACTCTGAAAAGTGATTGATTAAATAAACACTAAAGGTTTATCTTTTAAGGGAGCAAAAGCTTCCGCATCAAACTTATACAAGCTAGCCGGACGACCAGCACCCCGTGATACCTTAATTCCGGTATCGCATAAAAAACCTAACTTGAGTAGACGCGCTCTAAAATTAGAATAATCGGAAAAGTTATCACCTAAAACTGTGGCGTATAACTGATATAAATCATTCAATGTGAACATCTCTGGCAAGACTTCAAAAGCCACTGGGCTATACTCTAATTTATTTCGTAACCGCCTATGCCCATAAGCCAGAATTTCGTTATGGTCAAAAGCTAATTGCGGCACTTGTTTGACCGGATACCAAGCGATGCCAGTCATGCGATCGGCAATCAATTCGGCTTCTTCAAATCGCACTAGGGCAAAGTAACTAACTGATAAATAACGCACACCATAACTATCAGTTGCTTCCCGTGGATCGCGATGTGGCCCGCCAAATGTATAGAGTTGTTCTAAATAGAGATTATTGACCTTAATTTTCTCCGCCATAATGCGATAAGCGGCATCTTCTAAAGACTCTCCTGGACGTACCAAAGTACCGGGAAGACTCCAATGATTTAAAAATGGTTCTTGCTGCCGCATTACTAGTAGAACTAACAGCCGATTTTGTACAGTATCTACAGAAAAAATTACATTATCCACACCAACCTTGAAATCGGCCAAAGGTTGTTGGTTTAACGGAGTTGGTATCTTTTTTGGTGAACGTCCTGGCATTCGTACAAATGCTCTCGATTAATATAGGCAACTACAGGGGCTGTGAGGGCTTGGGGATCTCTATGTTCGCGGTACGCTGTTGAGGAAACATCTAGACCGGTCAGACTAGCGATCGCAATTTTCCCTCCCAGCTTTTGCACTACCTCTGAACTAGACTCATCTATTACATATCCGGGTCGCGGTACAATCAGTAGTTGCACTTCCTGTAACAAATCTTCAATGCGATACCAACGTGGTAGCTGAGTCAGTAAATCTGAACCAACGATCAACGTCAATTCAGCGTCTTCACCCCAAGTAAGCTTGGCTTTTTCCACTGTTTCCAGCGTTCTGAAACTACTCAATTCTTGTTCCAAAGCAATATTGTGCCGTGGCGTGTCTATATCCGCAATCAACAGTCGCAACATTGCCGCCCGATGTTCCAAGGGTGTTTGATGAGACTTAAACGGATTATCCGCCGCCCAAACCGCTACCCAATCATAACGCTCAGACAACCAACTCAGAATTTTTTGATGTCCAGCAGTTGGTGGATCAGCACTAGTACCAAACAAAGCAACTCTCATCATCTTACTTTGCGTCCTTTGCGTCCTTTGCGGTTCGTTTCTTAGTCTCCTCCGTCAACACCCATAACCCCTCAGAAATTTCCACCTGCACCGAGACAGGATCGTGCAAACGCCGTGTTTCCTGTGGCAAACTAGCAACTGAGGCGGCGGTACGCTGACGAATTGTTGCCAACGATTCCAACGGCTGCACCCGTTCACCTTCTTGCACTACCAACTGCAACAAAGGTTCTTCTTCCAGGGAACTTTCATCTAAGAGTCCCAACCTGTCTGCTTTTACCTTACCTCCCGTAAACGAGCGAAAAATCTGCTTGCGTCCTGGATAAGTAACTTTACTACTCGATTGCTTCATGACTGGGATGCCATCAATGTCTACAAGTTTATAAACTCCATTGACAGGCGAACCTGTAACTAATCGCGTCCCCAATCCGTAACCATCAATTTGCGCCCCAGCAGCTTTTAATCTGGCAATTTCCCACTCATCCAAATCACCACTGGCAAAAATTGGCACACCGGGAAGGAGCGATCGCACCTGTTTTGATAAGGTAACTAAATCTCCTGAGTCTAATCTCACTCCTGTTAATTGCATTTCCCCGGAATTTACTTTTTCGGCCAAGCGCTGGGCAGCAGCAATGGTATCGTAAGTATCAATCAGCAATGGCGCGCCCGGAAAATAGCGATGAAATGCAATAAAAGCTTGTTCTTCAGTGCCTTCTATTGCTGACAATGCCATCACTAAGGCGTGTGCCATCGTACCACTTGGCTGTTGTCCCAGTTGTAGCGCTGCTAACACATTGGAAGTGGAATCTAACCCACCCGCCAACGCCGCCCGTGCTGCCCACAAAGACCCTTGGGGACTAAATGCTCGTCTGGTGCCAAATTCTAAAAGTGTTGCTGATTCCCCTGCTATATCCCGCAACCGGGCTGCTTTTGTGGCAATCAAAGTCTGGTAATTAATCGTATTCAGCAGGTAAGTTTCTACTAGTTGCGCTTGCCAAAGGGGTGCTTCCACCCGCAACAGTGGTTGATTGGCAAACACAGCTGTCCCTTCTGGTACTGCCCAAACATCACCCGTGAACTTTCCCTCAGCTAAAAGCGACCAAAAGCGATCGCCTGCGTGAGCAAAAATTCCCGTTGCCTGTAATGCCGCAATTTGCGCGGAACTAAAGCGGATTTTGGCTAAATATTCCAATGCCTGCGTCAGCCCCATTGCAATTAAATAACCAAAACCCTCTGGCAACCGTCTGACAGACAATTCAAAGCTTGCCCGTCGTTGTTCTATACCTTCGCCTGTGTAACAAGCTGCCATCGTCAACTGGTAAAGGTCGGTCAGCAAGCTGTAGTCATCGGCAGAAAGGTTAAGTTCCGGGTTCTGCTGGCTTTGCTGTTTATATACATAGTCCAAATCTGGCAAAGTGGTCATGCAAGAGCTTCCTTACAAGATGCTTCTTTTATTTATGGTAATATTTACCATAAATAATGTCAACTCCCTGCAAGTATATTGTCTGAGATTGCCGTATAACAGTAGATTTATCGGTAGCTTAATACTAACTTCATCAAATACTTAATATTTTTTAATAGTAATGGCTAGCAATAATGTTAATTAAATCGGGTGGCTAATCAAGGGAAATAATATCCAGTCAGAGAAAGTTTGTTTTGCTTCGCTCTTTTTCCAAATGGGTTGAAAGAAACAAATATGTTACAATTAGAATCGAAGAGAAAAGTTTGACTTTTTGACAAGCTAAAGTATTGCAAAGTTATCTGAATAAACATTGCATATATTCTCAATATATTGAGAATATGAGCAAGGCTTGAGTATTAGGATTAGAGTATAAGCATCACTATTAAAGCGACTCAAAAAGAAGGAGTCCAATATTATGGATATTTCCAAAATCATTGCGAACATAACCCAGTATATTTCTGAAGCTGCAATGCGGATTTTTGGCCCTACGGATGATGCTTATCCTGCTGTTGGCGTACAACCTTTTACAGGTGAGCCTTACGACGAAGATAGAGATGATAATTGGTAGATGCCGATCCGGTATGTGAAAAATATTTATGAACAAAAAGATCCCCGACTTCTTCAATAAATCGGGGATCTGATTTTCTCGGTGGAGAAGCAATCAAATAGGATTGCTATAGTTGCGTTGCGATTGACATAAACTACTTAATAACAGATTGTCCAGCCGAAAATATTTGTTGTGCCGTTAGTTGCTAGTTGGGAAAGATTAAAGAGATAAGTCGATCGTTGTTTTGAAATAATTGTTTTTGATACTCATCCTCTCTTAGGCTGCAAATTGTCACCGTTGGCTGTTTGGGTTTACCAATATATTCTCTGCCACCAATACCTAAATAATCAACAATCCAATATTCAGGAATTCCTAACAGGGCGTAGTCTTCGGCTTTACGGGCATAATCGTTCTGCCAGTTTGTGCTGACAACTTCAGCAATCAGTTTTATTGAGTTTCCTGATGTAATTACAGGTTGTTGTTGCCATAATGGTTCATTAATTAATTGAGTTTGGTCTAACACAATCACATCGGGACGAAAAGCGGTTTCTGTTCCTAAGAGTTTGATTAGACAGCGATGGGGAATAAAGTAGCTTAGATCCTGACGATCGATTTCTACATTCAGCTTTCGCCCAATCAATGCAGATACTTGCTCGTGTGGCCCGGTTGGTTCCATCTCGATTAATTCACCATCAATTAGTTCATAGCGATCGCACTCACTGTAAAGGCTAATAAATTCATCAACGGTTAGAACTTTTGAGACTGATTGAACCATTGTGATTATTCCTCATGATTTGGTGCTTGCTAGTTCCCAAGTAATTCTTTCACCCAACATATTAAAGTAGTTCAAGTAGCTCCTTTCGTATACGTTCTCCCTCATATCTACTATATGTTAGTTGCTTCCGTTCTTTTATGATTGTAACCTGTCCCAGATTGGAGTCAGGTAGCTCTACTAAATCGTTATTAAGCAGTAGTTGTACATGTTTAGGTGGCACATCACTTAGATGCAAATCATCATAAATTCTTTGATAATTATTTGGCATACTCTTCAATTTTTGAGAAATACTTACGTCAAATCTTTTGAGAAATAAACTCTCAGTTTGGAGAATAGAGTTTCTCCAAGATTCCAAAACTCTACTTGGTAAATCGTCTGAGCTATCTCCATGACAACATACTAAAGAATGCCACGGCTGCATATATTTTAGTAAATCTGTAAGATGTTTTGGTTCTTTTTTTTTGCTCCGTAAATGTTGAATTATGAAAGCAGAAATAATGGAACAACCATAGCTATTTTCTTTTTCTATAGGGTTGTATTTTAGATACTCTTTACTAGATTTTGAGTCATTCCAGTTAGAGTAAAAGCAATATAAAGGGATAGGTGAATTCTTTTCTTTTGAAGCATTTTCTATAAGAAGATCGCATTGATATACCTTATTTTTACTTTTAGTTTTTTTGTAGTAATACAGATGATTGAAAGAATTGTTTTTAAAATCTACAACTTTAGCTTGCACTCGAAAACCTATCCATTTATTGCTAGCACCAGTAAACCACCACTCCCAATCTGCACCGTTTGATCCTTCTTTATGTTTAGTAAATTTATGATTATAAATTTCCAGTTTTTTCTCAGATTTTAGTTTAAGAATATTTATATCTGTTAAAGTTTCTTCTCCAATCTGATGATCTAAATCACGTCCTTTGGCAAGCATATCCCATGTTTCTTTTGAGCAGTTTCTGAAAGTATCACATAAGGTTGGGAGCATATTTAAAATTCAAAAAGTAATAGACAGTTTTAGTATTCCCTAAACAAGCCTAAACTTAATCATTTATATTTGGAGATTCATTGTAGGGTGTTTGCTATGGTGGGCAAAAAAATGACATTGAAAAAAGCAAGTAAGTTTAAGGCGTGAGGTTTTTCTCACACCCTTTTATTTAAACTTTTCGATCGCCGATTGCTAAGAGTTCCAGAATCGCTCCATTTGTCCAGCCGAAACCAACTTCGTTAGAACTATATCCAAAACAGATTTCTTCAGAAACATTGGCAGAACAGCGTTCAACATCATATTTCTCAACTAGGGTATTGTGACGCTCGAATTCTTTAACTACCATAGCTAAAAATTTGTTGGCAATGCGATCGCCTTCTGTATGATACCCATAGCGGTGAAGTCCAAGGACTGCAACTAATGTCAATGGTGCCCAGCCAAGGGGAGCATCCCACTGATTGCCGGTGACACGAGTACTGGTAAAAATTCCGCCTGGGGCTTCAAACAAAGAGAGATTTTCTACGACGCGTTTGGCTTGAGTTGGAGAAGCAATTCCCAGCCAGAGAGGATAGAACGTGGTAGCAAATTCGTAGCGGCGGCGTTTTCCATTCTGGAAATGATAGTCGAAATATAATCCTTGTTCTTCATCCCAGAGAAATTGATCGATCCGGTCGCGGCGGATATCTGCGCGATTGCTCCATTTTTGTTCCAATTGTTCGTTCCCCAGAATATGCTTAATTTGCGCCATGTCTTGTTCCACCTGATACAAGAAACTATTGAGGCACACAGGAGCGTAGTGGAGAATATCAGCACTAAAAGGGCCAAATCGGTTGGTGATATCAAAACCAGACTCGCGCATGGTGCGATCGCTTTTGTAAAATAGATTGGTCAGTTTGTCATTTTCGCGATCGTAGTAAAGATTGACATCGTAATCTTCAACCTCAAAGGTTTGGTAATATTCCTTGACGCGATCGTAGTGGCTTTTTCCCTCTTCATCTCGCTCGGAAAACAAAACTTCTGGCGCTGGGCCTTCCCCAAAGGCATAAAATCTGGATAAGCCGGTTGCAGCATTCAGGTGGGGCGGTACTACCCAGTAATAATAAAATTGCTCTAACAGAGGTACGGTTGCTTTTAACCACTCTTCATCTTGGGTGTGCTGGAATAACGCCAAGACCATCATACTCAGGACAGGGGGCTGCGATCGCGACAGCATATAAGTCCGGTTGGCGTTGAGAATAATGCCGTAATGTTGTACTTGGTACAACAATTGATCGACTTGACTTTGTGCTAGCTCCAATTCTCCATCGTGCAAAAGTCCTAGCAATATAAAGTAGCTGTCCCAGCCATACATTTCGTTGAAGCGACCACCTGGTACGACATAAGGCCCTGGTAGGTATAGTAACCCATGCTGTTTAATCGCTTCTGCTTCTGCTGGCAAAGTGCGAATTTCTAGCTGTTGCATATCTTTTGGAGATAGCGATCGCTCCAATACAGTCTGAATGTTGGGACAATCTTCTGAAGGGGAAATGTAGACAATCCAGGGAGTTTCTCTTTTATGGTCTAGTTTGGTATCCTTGGCAGATTGTAATAAGTGTTCGTGCGATCGCGTTAAAGTTTTCCACATTTTTTTAATGTGGAGGCGCACAGCTTCAATCTGTGCTGTGGTAAGTGTTGGGGTCATAATTACAGAATTGTTTTTTTAACGCAAAGGAACGCCAAGGGAAACGCAGAGGAACGCTGAGGTTTTACAGGTGGGAGTGATTTGAGTACTCGATTACGTATCTATGCCAAGGGAAGCGCAGAGGAACGCTGAGGTTTTACAGGGTTCTCTCTGCGTGGGACAAGATTTTTGTTTTTACTCGGCAGTGCTAATTAAGAGGGCAACTGGGAAATGGGTAAGGGCTGTTGCGATTGATAGGGTTTCTGTAGTTTGTAAGGGTTGCTGAGTTAGGACGTTTTTCCAAGTGGGGGAAGTTCCAGGGGGTAGTTGCAGGTGCGTATCTTGCCAAACTGACTCGCCTAAAGGATTGTCTCCTGGCTGGATGAGGCTGGTTAAAAAGCGGGGCGCGATCGCGATCGCTGTTTGATTCCCCTCCCGCCGTGCAAAGGCGATAATATGATTGGCGTAGGTTCCCTGAACTTCTAACGGTAAATAATCGCCGTCCTGGAATAATGAGACATAGTTTGTTCTGGCTTGGAGTAATTGAGCCGTTAAAAACAGTTTGATTCTGCCGTCTGTTTTGTCGTTTAGTAACTCCTGAATTAGTCCCAAAATGTCTGTTTTGACCTGTTCGCGGATGGCGCTTAAGTAAGTACGTCGCTGTTCAAAATCCACAGGACGGCGATTATCTGGATCGACTAAACTCAGTTCCCAAAGTTCTGTTCCCTGGTATAAATCGGGTACGCCGGGTGCGGTAATCTTCAGTAAAGTTTGGGAAAGGGAATTGAATATCCCATAATCTGCAATTCGCTGTTGAAATGGACGAAACGCTTCTAGAAATTCCCCGGATATAGCAGGATCGAGTACTTTCTCAATGAAGGAGGTACAAGCTTCTTCATACTCACTATCAGGTCGTAACCAGGCTGTATGCACCTTCGCTTCTCGTATTGCTTTTATTATATAGTCTTTCACCCGTTCCACGAAGGATGCATGTTCGTGTTCGGCAAAGGGAAACGCCCCTACTAGGGTTTGATAGAGAAAATACTCGTCGTTGCGATCGGGCATCGCAAACCCGTGGCGATGGCTACGATGTCCTCGATTCATGGCACTCCAGGTATTTACCTGCTGATCCCATTCATCGGGGATTTCTGAGAGGACATTCAACCTTGCCCGCACATCTTCGCCGCGCTTGGTGTCGTGGGTGGCTGTGGTGTTCATTGTGTGAGGCCAGGTTGCTTGGTGCTGTTTGTTAAAGGCATGGAATTTGGCTAATTCGATGCCAAAGTGGCCGGGATTTCCGCCGACTTCATTCAGCGACAGCAACCGATTGTAAACATATAATGTGGTATCTTCTACGCCTTTGGCCATTAGCGGGCCGCTGTATTGCTGCATTCGCAAGACAAAATATATCCACTGTTCGCGTTCTGTTTGAGTCAGAGAATTATCAAACTCTAGCAGCATTAACTTTTCAATAAAGGTCAGTTCATTCTGCAACAGTGGCACTTGTTCTTTGGTTTGGCTAATTACTTCTTGAATGGTAGCGCGATCGCTTTCTCCAATTCCATCGGGCGTAATGTAGGTGCGGTAAATTGGGAACAGTGTCAAAACTTCGGCGATCGCTCTTTTTAATCCATTCAGTGTAAAATCATTGCCATAGCGATATTTGCTGGAAACGTTCTTTAACAAAAGAGCCAGATTGTCAATATCACCTGCTAAATTCTTTTCTAAAATCAGGTGCTTTTTATCTTTTACTACCGATGCATAATCTGCTCTGGAACTGATAAAGTTTTGGTAAATTTTATCGAAGGATGATTCATTTTCCGTTTGACAAAATACGCCATTTACATAATTTAAAAAGTCATATCCAGACGTACCTTCTATTTCCCAGTTTTCCGGCAACTCTTCGGTGAGTTCTAAAATCTTCTCGACGGTGATATAAACATCTCCCATCTTTTCTTGCAGTCTTTCGAGATACTGGATTGGGTTATAAAGTCCATCAATATGGTCAATCCGTAAACCAGTAAATTTGCCTTCTTCAACTAGTTTCTGAATTAGGCTGTGGGTATTATTAAAAACCCGCACTTCTTCAACCTTAACGGAAATCAGTTCATTGACAGTAAAGAAACGACGGTAATTCATTTCTTCCGCCCCAACTTTCCAGAAGGCGAGGCGGTAAAACTGGTCGTTCAGTAATTCATCTAGGAGGTTAAAGCTTTCTGAATTACCGGGTTCTCCGTTGAATGTTTGGAGATTTTCGTCAATAAACTCGCGGATGGTATCATTTGTGGTGTAGAGTTCCCAAAGCAATCCTTTAATAAATGCAATTTGGTCTTGTCGCTGTTTTCCGGCAACTTCTGAGGGTACACTTTTGAGAATATAGAGAATCCCCAATAGTTTAATAAAATCGGGATGATTGCGTCCCAGTGTGCGCGTGAGTTTACCTAAATTATGGCTGATAAATTTTGTATAAGATTCTAGCCGCAGTGGCAGTTTTAAGCTGTAATAGTTGACGGTTAAACCGTTTTGTTCGTATTGCAGTTGAATGTGTCCGTTTTCCAGGGATGTACCATAGAAATCTCCCAGCAGAGGAGCCAGAATTCGCTCTTGGCGATCGCCAAAGGGAGCATTCCAAGAAAGATCGAAGTAGTCGGTATAGCTGGAATCCGGGCCGTGTTCCAATACGTCCATCAAGTAATCGTTTTCGCTGCTATAGGCCATGTGGTTGGGCACAATATCTTGTAACCAGCCCATACCAAGGGATTGAACTTCAGCAACTAATGCATCAAAGGACTCATTAGTTCCCAGTTCTGGGTTAAGTTGAGTCGCATCTACTATATCGTAGCCGTGCGTACTCCCGGATCGTGCTTTGAAAATGGGGGAAGCATATAAATCGGAAACACCTAAATCTGCTAGATAAGCTGCGATCGCTTTGGCGTTGTCAAAGCCAAACTGAGGTGTAAACTGAATTCTATAAGTGGCGGTGGGAATTCGCATATTTTTTTAGTAGGAGTGGGGAGTAAGGGGGATGTAGCTTTAGCTTCCCGCAGGGTGGAAGATGAGGTTTTGAGGTTAAACGTTGAACCTTTTAGCTCGACTTTATCCATTTTTACGAAACCCAAAACCTGACACTGAAACCTTTGTGGGACGGTAGTTTTACTTTTTAGATTTAACCGATAATCAGTGACATGGAAAAAGTTTTTGCCAAAAAGCTAGGGTTTTTGCCGTATCAAGATAAGCAAGTTCTTAATTTTGGATAAAGTCGAGTTTAGAGGATGTTTGAAAAGTCCTCTTCTCGGTAGCAAAAAGGTGTTACCCCCCTTAATCCCCCCTTGTAAAGGGGGGAAACAGAAAATCTAGTTCCCTCCCCTTTACAAGGGGAGGGTTAGGGTGGGGTAAATTTTAAAGGGGGTTAGGGTGGGGTAAATTTTAAGGGGGGTTAGGGGAGATCGATAAGTGCCTAAGATCGCAGCCAACCATTATTCAAACAACCTTTTAGCTCGAACCTTAAGCCTTTATGCTCGAACCTTAAGCCTTTATGCTCGAACCTTAAGCCTTTATGCTCAAACATTAAGCCTTTTTGCTCGAACCTTGAGGTTATAAGGCTGAAACTTTAAGTTCTAACTATCTCCCTCATCCTTTTTCATAGAGTACTAAACTAGTAGGT
Source organism: Nostoc sp. DedQUE05 (assembly GCF_034530955.1). Classification (NCBI taxonomy): domain Bacteria; kingdom Bacillati; phylum Cyanobacteriota; class Cyanophyceae; order Nostocales; family Nostocaceae; genus Nostoc; species Nostoc sp. DedQUE05. The sequence continues at coordinate 82,344 of NZ_JAVRCB010000038.1, forward strand.
TGCAATTTCACTTCTTGGCCCGCAGACAGATGTTCAGCAGCTTCAGAACCATGCCCAGACCATGAGGTATCAGCAGAGTCCAACAATTTATTAGCATTTTGCTCAAACGGCAAAGTTACTGTCACTGCCGACGAATTGAAATTCATCACAAATATTATTTCACTCGATTCGCACCAACGCCGCACGATGACTATCTCTTTCTCTTCATCGCTAGTTGCTTCGATGAAATTGCGGTCTTGGTTGAGCAGGGCTGGATGTGTCTTCCGTAAATTAATTAACTGACGATACCAATCCCAGAGAATTTTGTGTTTTCCTTGATTGCGTAATTCCCAATTAAGTTTAGACTTGAGGAAAGTTTCTGATGATTCTGGATCTGGGGGATCGTCTGCGAAGTGAAATGCTTCAAACTCTTGTTTGCGTCCGGCTCGAACTGCTTGAATTAAATCTGGATCGGAGTGACTGACAAAGTAAATAAAGGGTGCAGTTTCGCCGTATTCCTCTCCCATGAACAACAGGGGTAAGTTGGGCGATAGCAGCACAGCCCCAGCACCTAATTTCAATCCCTCAAAAGAGATTTTCTGGCCGAGGCGTTCTCCTTTCATTTGATTGCCGATTTGATCGTGATTCTGAATACAGACTGTAAACTGTGACAAAGGGCGATCGCGGCAAGATAAGCCATGAAATCGTTTGCGATCGGGCGAGTATTTCCAATCGTAGACAAAAGTATCGCTATAAGCTTTTGCTAGATCGGCACATTTCCCAAAATCTTGATAATATCCTTGGCGATCGCCTGTCAACAGTGTATGCAATGCGTGGTGAAAATCATCACTCCACTGAGCATCGAGTCCATATCCACCCAATTCTGCTGGACGAATTATTCGCGGATTATTCAAGTCACTTTCGGCTATCAGATGGCGTTTCCATCTTTGTCCTTGTTGTGAGAAATGATGAACTGCTTCCGCCAATTCCCATAAAAAATGCTTGGCTCCCAAGTCATAAATTGCTTGAATGGCATCCAGCCGCAATGCATCAATGTGAAATTCGCCCAACCAGTAAAGCGCATTTTCGATAAAATAATTTCGCACACCCTGACTATGGGCATCATCGAAATTCATTGCTTCGCCCCACGGCGTTTTATAGGTTTTAGTAAAGTAGGGCGCGAACTGACTCATATAGTTGCCTTCCGGCCCAAAGTGGTTATACACCACATCCAGCACAACGGCGATATTATTTTGATGGCAAGCATTTACCAGTTGCTTGAGTTCGGCTGGACTACCATAGGAATTTTGGACAGCATAAGGATAAACGCCATCATAGCCCCAGTTGCGGTATGCCAGAGATGCTTCAATATGAGTGTCTCCCGGAACCTGGGAGATCGGCATGATTTCAATGGCGTTAATTCCCAGTTCTCTCAGTTCTGGTAAACGGGGAATAATGGCGGTGAAAGTTCCTTCCGGCGTGAATGTCCCAACGTGAACTTCATAGAAAATCATCGACTCTACAGGAATGCCCGCCCATCCTTCATCAGTCCACTCAAAGTCATGATCGACAATTTGCGACGGCCCATGTACCCCTTCCGGTTGATACTGCGACGCCGGATCGGCAAAGTTGTCTTGGCCATTCAAGACATACCGATAAAGCGTACCCGGATACACATCGTTGACTTTCGTGTGCCAGTATCCCTCAGATTGAGGCTTGAGGGGAATTAACTGCTGTTCTGGCGTCAAAATTTTTACCGTGACGCTATCTAATAGCGGAGACCAAACTGTAAATTCACACTCTCCGTTACCTAAGTATTGAGCACCAATTTTCACGCAGTATCCTCCCGTCAGATTCTTTGTTGTGCCAAATTATGGTATGGCGCGATCGCAAATGTCATTGATTGCACAATGTTTACAAAGACGCCAGATAGCATAATGGTTGGTCTAGCAGACATTTTGCTAGCATCTGGAGGGGGATTTTTGACTAAAATAAACTCTGTCTAATGACCAAAGGGGCAGAAGGCAGGAGGCAGGGGGCAGAAGCATTGGTGTCAACTTCACGTGAAAGCTCTATAATCACCTGATATTAAATCCACTCGTTTACCATCAATATCCGCGTCACCCCACCCCGGTTTTATCTAAAGCCAAAACCGCCCCTCCCCTTGCCAAGGGGAGGGGTTGGGGTGGGGTAAAGCGTATGTGGGGCAAGCATTTGAGCTTAAGTTGGCTTGCAGCTACCATCTGCACAGTACGATGATTGATATGTATTAGAACGTTTACCAAAGATTGCGTAGCGGTTATCGCGGATTTGCTCGTAAAAGCGATCGCCTGCCCATTTCATCCCCGGTAATGCTCGATAAGCGTCTACAAATATACTTCCTGCTGGCAATAACCGCCCAATTTCTTCTGCTGCATTACTGCCTTGCCAACGTCTTTGAGGGGCATTGCCATCAATTAAAATCATTCCCTGTTCGCAATCTTGGGCTGAAATTCCCCACTGTAAAATTGTCTGCTCATCTTGCATGGGACTGTAGCGAAACAGCTTTCCTTGGTCTAAGGTTTCTAGCAATTGCACTAGGGTAACGCAGAGATTACAATTCCCGTCGTAGATTACAAAGTAATTCATAAAAATAATGGCTCTTTGGCAATTGAATTATCGGATGTATAGCAGGAGGCAGGAGGCAGGTGGTCACTGAGCGTAGTCGTTGGCGCAGCCTCTCGTAGAGAAGTGAGGCAGGAGGCAGGAGGTAAAAACCTTGCTATTCCTGAGATTTACGCTTGTCATTATGTCCTAATCTACCTGGCAACTGCTATATC
>NZ_JAVRCB010000039.1:0-84137 GCF_034530955.1 Nostoc sp. DedQUE05
CTGGTTTAGTTATGTACGGACTGATTACCGTGATTCACTAAACAACGAATCGCACACGACGTTTTGCTTCACCCATAATCAGCAACTCAAATTCTACTTAGGTTCTAAATTTATTTTGCCAGGAATTATGCTTACTCGAAAGGCGATGAATTGCATCACCTTGTATAAGCTGATAATAATGCTTGCTTTTAGGCGATCGCGCTTTGCTTCGTCAAAATTTAAATTGGGCATTGGGGAGCCACTGCGGTAGGCAGCCCTGTCTTCTCCCAAGGGGAGACGCGAAGCGCGATGGCGGTTTCCGTCGTTAGTGCTAGCGGTAGCGGTAGCGAGGAACGAGCGTCTGGGAGACTGCCGAACCCGAAGGGTCTTGGGGTCTCCCCAAGTGGAGAAGGCAGTGCGGTCTTGGGGTCTCCCCCTTCGGGTTCGCGAGTTCCTCTTTGTTGAAACAACAAGACCGGACTCGCTCACCAAGTGGAGCAACTGCCGTCAAGTGGCGTCACTGGTAACTGAATTTTAAGCAGAATTTTCCTCATCGGTATTGGAAAACAGGCTGGGATCGAGATAGTTAATGCGTGCCAGAGGACTTAAAGCTGTGAGAATTTGAGCGCCGTAGCTGCGGTTAACTACACGACTATCAAGCAAAGCCACAATCCCTTGACTTTCTCGTACTGGAGCGATCGCCCGTTGTAATTCATTTAAAGCTGCTGGCAACAAGTATAAACGGAACCAATCTTGATGCGATCGCTTATAAAGAGCTACCCTACCAGCTACCAAGGGATTTTCCAAAGATGGTAGGGGCAACGTAGCAATGATTAACAGATGGGGTGCTGGCAAAACTCGTTGATGTTCTCGCCAAAATTCCCAACCGCTAATCAAAATACCATTTTCATCTAAACAAGTTTTTTCTACTTGCACCCGCGAACCAAACTCTGAAGCCAGAATTGCCGCTACTTGAGCCTTTAGTGGTACATCCCCCACCAAGACAACAGTTAATCCTGGCGCTGTCGCACTTAGACAAACCAGTGTGCGGACTTTGTGAATAAATGCCGCTTGAAATTCTGGCGTGTTGGGTAAGGGCAACTTATAGGGTACATACAGTTGAATTGCTTCTGCTTGACTCTCCGAAGAGAACTTCAAGCAAGTTAAATCTTCCAAACCCAGGCGCTGGCGAAAAAGGGGAGCCTCAGTTTCCGGTTCGATAGCGCTGCCAATTAAAACTACTGGTTGTCGCTGCCAAATCGGCGAGAGTATTTCCCCTAATTCCATTGGGGCGTAGTGCAAAGAAAATAAACCTTGCCGATGGGCAATAGTCGCCCAGAAGAGAGCAGGGGAGGAAAGATTTTCGTTGAGGGTTTGAAATTGTTGCCAGAATTGTTTCCAAGGTTCTGGCAGTGCTTGTACTGACTCTAAAGCAGAATAGAGACGGCTTAAAATTTCTATTTCTGGCTGGGAAATTAGATAGCACTGATATGGATTAGCAGGATGCTGAAAAAGTTCGTGTGTTAGTTGTATCCGTGCTTCACGAATTGCCTCAGCTTGGTTGGGACAAGCTAGCATGAGTTGATCCCAATCATCGGGTTGAATATCTTGGGTAAGTTGATGACGCACCCAATCTTCAAGATCGTCTACCCCATCAATAATTGTGGGAATGCCTTGGGGAAAGCGTGAGCCACCAGTTAACTGTCCTTTTAACCAAGCTTCTGGGGAGGTCAGCAGTAGCCCTTGGAACTGGGCATCAGGCCAAGCATCACCTGTCCTAATCGATTTATTGGTTGGTAGCCACTGCTGTAGACGGGGAATTTCAACCCGTAGCAGAAGTTGCTGCACTGTTTCTTGAGCAACAATAATTACAGGGCCATGCCACATCAGGGCTGATGCTACAAAACTAGTACGATACCGCCCTTGATAGCCACAAACCGCCCCGACTTGAATTAGGGCGCTACGTCCCAGGCGCAAGGCGCGTGCTACCAACCGTGCCATCGTCAAATGATGGGGCCAGGAAGGGAACCCCGCTTGCGATCGCAAAAAGTTATGTAGTGACAAATGAACTTCTGCCTCAATCACACGCTTTCAATTCCATACAAAGTGATTTTTACTTCCAATTGCCCCATTTCTATTATCTTGTCATTTGTCATTTGTCATTTGTCCTTTGTCCTTTGTCCTTTGCTAATGACCAATGACCAATGACCAATGACTAATGACCAATGACCAATCATCCAATACCCTAAATTATGCCAACTTACACAGGAATTTCCAGCGAAGCCTTCAGGCATCCACTAGATCGCCAAGCGGAGCAAGCTTTACGAAATTTGCCAGGATTTGATTTAATCGCTCGTAAATTTGTGGAATTTATCTACGAACGCCCTCAATTAGTCTATCTAATGGGTAACAGCATCCAAGTTGGGCCGCGTCAATATTCCACTATTTACCAGATGTTTCGGGAATGCGTCCGAGATTTGGACATTTACCCAGAACCAACACTGTTTGTCTCGCAAAATCCCCAAGTAAATAGCTATGCCTTGGGGCAAGAAAATCCTTACATAGTCATAAATACAGGGATACTAGACTTACTAGACGAAGCCGAGATTCGGACGGTGCTAGCCCATGAACTGGGGCATATTAAATGTGGTCATACTATTTTAATTCAAATGGCGATGTGGGCGATGAGTGCTGCTTCGGCATTGGGAGAATTGACCTTCGGCATCGGTAATATTGTTACCCAAGGCTTGATTTACGCCTTTTTTGAATGGCGGCGCAAAGCCGAGTTATCGTCAGATCGCGCTGCACTACTAGTAATGGATGACTTGAATCCTGTGATGTCAACGATGATGAAACTTTCTGGCGGTAGTAACAAATATGCCAATGAATGTAGTTTACAAGAGTTTATCAAGCAGTCAGAAAATTATCAGGCATTGGACGAGGATGGACTGAATCAGATATATAAGTTTTTAATCTACAATGGCGCTCAGGGTATGATGTTGAGTCATCCTTTCCCTGTTGAACGCTTGCATTACTTACGGTCGTGGGCTGTATCCGAAGAATATCAGCAAATTCGCCGAGGAAATTATCAGCGATCGCCTGCTTCCGGAACGGTAAATGTTTCAGCAGAATCTTCCGAAAATCAAACAGAAATTTTACGCCGCCAAATTGAAGAATTACAACGAGAAATTGACAGAATCCGAAGGTCTGAGTAGTTTTGAGCACTAAATAAAGATTAGTAGGGTGGAATAGTGCCTACTAAATCGTTGGATTTAGATCCCCGATTTTTTGGAGAAGTCGGGGATCTGCGTTAACGTACATCTCTCTATGGGAAATTACAATACTTAAGAGTTGAACCAAATAATTACTCCAGTTCCCAATACACAAATAATTCCCGCCAAGCCAGCTAGGGGTTTTTTATTTTTACCTGTGAACCAGTCAGAGGCTTTACCAGTGTAAGTAATTAGTTGTGCTGTATCTATGGTAGCGATCGCCCATACCCATCCTGCGTGCAATCCCCAAGCTAAACCCAAATTACCTCTAGAGGCAAAGCGTGCTAACACCAGCACCATTCCCATCAGCCATAATCCAGGAAGTTGGGGTGCAGTTTCGCATTGCTCCCAAACCAAGTGTAACAAGGCAAAAATCAAGCTAGAAATTGCTGCTGCTAACCAAACTGGGTAATCCTGTGCTAATTCTGTGAACAGGAAACCGCGAAAAACTAATTCTTCTATCCCACCGACTAATAACGCTATCAAGAAAATCGGTAGCAATATGGGTAGTAGTAATTTGAAATTAGACTTTTCAAAAGAACACCAACCTAACCCGAATTGCCCACTAAATACAATAGCTAGACTCAGCACTCCCAAACCAAAACCTAGCGCTAAAAAACTAAGAGTTGAAAAATTGGCAACAAAGCCGTAATCTGAAAAAGATTTATTACTCAACCAAACAACTCCCCAGAGGATCGGGGGAGCTAACAGGTAAAGTGACACCAATAAAGGCATTTTTTGCTCTGGCTGTAAAGGTTTAGAAGGTTGCCAATTAAGCAATATTGCTGATACTGTTGCTACTGGCAACCAGCAAACTATCCAGCAAACAAAAAATGCCGTCACTATAACTAGTGGCGGTGCATTTTCTCTAAACGCCAGTAAGGCGTTGACCGAAGACTCAAAGAAATTTATCAAAATAAACAAAAAAACACGATAGACTTCTTGCATTATAGATTTCTTGCTGATTAATCAAGACTCTACTAAATTTGGTGAATTCTGCAAGGGGTCTAATCGTATTTTTTACCTGGCTACCAATTTGCTGTCGAGGTAAGGACAAGTTATCATCACCTGAAACTTATCCTTACCATCAGCAAATTTACTCTTCGTCTTCTAAATCTTCGTCTGATTCGTCAGAATCTATATCTTGTGAGGTTAGTTTTTTATCGCTTTCACCTAGTTGAATCAGGTGAATATGTTTGTATCCCAGCCTAATTTCAAACTCATCTCCAGCCTTCAAGCCCATTGCTTTGGTATATGTAGCACCAATTACAATCTGACCATTTTGATGGACACTAACCCGATATGTCGGTTCGCGACCACGACCATCTTTAGGTGCTTCTGGACTTAGAGGAATTCCCCTAGCAGATAGCAAAGCGTCATAAAAATCGGTGAGATTAACACGAACTTGGTTATTCTTAGTAACAGTGTAATAGCCGCACTGTTTAGCTCTTTCTCGGCGTGGTAATGTGGAAAGTTCTTTTACTTTAGCAAGTAGTGCTTTTCCAGTTAATGGCGCGGTTGCAGTTTCAGTCATTATGCTCAAATTTTCCTTACTCTCTCCAAACTGATAAACTATGTAGTCTCATGCCAGCATTTAATTTTTTAGCATTTGCATAGAGCTACTGAAGACCCTAGTGTAACGGGTGAATTCCTGCCGATAGGAGCCAAAAGCACTTCTATATATGGTTGTCTACAACCAACTAGAGGCCATAGTTGCCACAGACATTAATTTTGGTGATGTTACGGCACTTTTAACCATTATTCGCCATCAGAAAGAAAACTATTTTCTTCTTTAGCGCTACTGTAGCGGTGTAACTTTCAGCCACCATTACAAATGGGGTTAGGTTCTACTGCAAATAAGTCGTAGACCCAAAAAATTGCAGGTTTTTCACTTTCAGTGCTTGCCTTTCTTGCCAATGAGCAAGTAGAGTTTTCTCCACTCGTCCTCTCAAGGTTAGGACAGCATAGTATTTCAATAGAGTCCTACGGGCATACACCCTTTTGTCCTACCAATAGAGACGCGAATTTTCTTGTCTCTACATTACGAATCAACAAAGCAGTAGTAACCGCGCTGATACGGCTATTGATTCTGGTTTTGCTACTTCGTAATTTTATATTAAATACTAGCATGGACTAATAATAGCAAAATAGTTGTTTAATTTTGAATTAAAGTTGCTGGTAAATTTTTATTTAAATTCCTGGACTTGAAAGTTGAAAAAAGCAGTGACGATTTTCTTAACCCTTTATTATTGCAAGCGCGAGCATTGCTATCTGGCTTTTATAAAAATTTATATATTGAGACGAGCAATTTTGACCAATGAGTTCAATCGCATATTTTGTTGATTGAGAGCAAGCCAAAAAGTGAAAAGTCATGCACCTCCGGGTTTCGCGCTACTCTAACTTTTATTTGAAAGTGGTGAGGATTTTTCCTCGGTTTATTATCTTCAGGTCAAAAGCGGCCAGAGGATTTTGCACGTCTGTCTATGGGATGAACAAATCTCTTAACATCTGCTTAGTGCTTGATTGCCACTACTATATATTAAACATGGGCTTTCAGACTTCTATATAATCAAAAAATTCTGTCAAGTGGTGGCGAAGGTGGAATTTTACTGTCAGGACTGCTTGACTAAAGTTGACATCAAGACATGTTGCTAACTTCAGATGCATTTCATTTGGATAGGATCGCTAGATCAAAGATCAACTGAAGTTACTTTTGAAGCAAACTCTCTTTCCTTTACATTGCCAAACAGATAAATTCAATGCAAAGCTGCGATGACATTTTTGGCGTTTTAACTTAGAATTTGACAAAAATCTTGCCTACAGCGCTAGTACAAGTAAAATTTTAATGGTTATCCTTAAACTAGAATCAGTCGCGCTTTAATCGTCAGCCTATTAACACCAGGGTTTGAATTAGGGGCAAAAAGTATAACTCACTTTTCGCAACTAGCTGCTTTGACTCATGATTGTTGAGGCTGGTGAAGTAATTTTAAAATTTTGGTTAGTATTTATGGAAGTTATTTTTAAGGTCATTCGACAGCAACAAAATTCCTCCCCTGTTGTGCAAACCTACATTGTAGAGGCCGAACCAGGTAATACAATCTTGGATTGCCTCAATCATATTAAGTGGGAGCAAGATGGAACTTTGGCATTTCGCAAAAATTGCCGCAATACTATTTGTGGTAGCTGTGCTATGCGAATTAATGGGCGTTCGGCTTTAGCTTGTAAAGAAAATGTTGGGAGCGAACTTGCCAGATTACAACAAATACCATCATCTCAAAGTAAAGTAAATGCTATTGCTGAAATCACGATCGCGCCTCTTGGCAATATGCCCGTGATTAAAGATTTGGTTGTAGATATGAGCAGCTTTTGGAATAATCTAGAGGCAGTTGCCCCTTATGTGAGTACGGCAGCACGACAAGTACCAGAAAGAGAGTTTTTGCAAACACCACAAGAGCGATCGCGCCTCGATCAAACTGGTAACTGTATTATGTGCGGTGCTTGTTACTCTGAATGCAACGCTCGTGAAGTTAATCCAGACTTTGTAGGTCCCCATGCCCTTGCCAAAGCTTACCGAATGGTAGCAGACTCCCGCGATAGCGATACCGAAAATCGTTTAGCAAGCTATAACGAAGGTACTAAAGGCGTATGGGGTTGCACCCGTTGTTTGTACTGTGATTCTGTTTGTCCAATGGAAGTTGCACCATTAGAACAAATCACCAAAGTTAAACAAGAAATTCTCACCCAAAAACAAGTCAGCGATAGTCGTTCAATTCGTCACCGGAAAGTATTGATAGATTTAGTTAAAGAAGGTGGTTGGATTGATGAACGCCAATTTGGTTTACAAGTAGTTGGTAATTATTTTCAGGATTTAAAAGGATTACTCAGTCTTGCACCCCTCGGTTTGCGGATGATCCTCCGGGGTAAGTTTCCTTTATCATTTGAATCTTCTGAGGGTACGGAACAAGTGCGATCGCTCATTGAATCTGTTCAACAAGTAGAAAACAAAAGTTAAAGGTGAGGAAGGAGGAGTAAGGGACTTCCAGAAAATAAATTATCCCATTTCACCCCTATCAACACGACTTTCTTTCCCCCTGCCCCCTGCCCCCTGCTCCCCTGCCTTCTAAGCAATGGAATATTTTTTTAATTGGAAGTCCCTAAGGAGTTAGGAGTGAGGAATTTTAACTCCTAACTCCTAACCCCTAACTATAGTTCAACGCGGTTCTTGAGGTATATTCAACGGCTGTCCATAACGGTCATATACTAAAACATCCCACTGACCATTGTTACTAGACTCAAAAGCAATCCTGCTACCATCAGCACTAATTGTAGGGTTGCGGACTTCGGCTTGCAGGTTGTTGGTCAAATTCCGTGATTGGCGTGTTTCTCGGTCGTAGAGAAAAATAGCCGATCGCCCCTGGCGGCTAGCAGCAAATACAATATAACGACCATCTTGTGAAACGCTAGGATGATTTGCGATCGCATCAAAGGAATTTAAACCTGGCAAATCAACCAAATCACGAGTTACCGTATCAAACATATAAACATCTTGGCTACCGCGTCGGTCAGTAATAAAAACAATGTATCTCCCAGAAATTTGGGGGTTTAATTCCGACGCTAAACTATTAAGACTTCGACCCCCTGGATCAAAGGGATAACTCAAAATCCGAGGGTAGCCAAAACACCCAGTCAATAAACTTAAACAGAAAAATATAGGTATAAAAAAAACACGTTTCATATAATTTAGTCATTAGTCATTAGTCAATAGTCTCACAACTCCTAACTCCTAACTTTTAACTCCTGTACAGACGCGATTAATCGCGTCTCTCCTAACTCCTACGGAGGTGAACCTACGGTTGCACCATTGGGAATATCTAACTCAATATTTGGCCCCCGGTCTAGGACTTCAATATCCCACTGACCACGAGTAGCAGTTTCAAAGACAACATAACGTCCATCTGGACTAATATTTGGTTTTCTGACCCAGCCGCGATAAATTGGTGTGACAATTTGCGACTGTTGCGTAGCGCGATCGTAAAGCGCTACCACTGGTCTTCCCTGGTCACTAGTAAGATAAGAAATATAACGCCCGGTGTAGCTCAAACTAGGACTTTCGGCAATTGTCTCCTGTCGGTTTATTCCCGGTGTACTAATAAACAGTTGCCTCTCCAAATCGTACATTAGTAGCTGCTGATTACCATTCCGATTAGATACAAACGCTAAAAAGCGTCCATTTCCACTCAAAGCAGGTTGCTCCTCGGTGTAGCGACTGTTAAGAGAAGTAGGCCCTATGGGAATATCGTTAGAACCACAAGATACAAGCAAACTTGTTAAACCAAAAACCAGGCTCCAATGAATTGGTCTTTGGAGCCAAAATGCAGGCGTAAATTTTTCCACCTCAACTGTTTTCCGTCGCCTTTAAACCTACTTGCACGCCAACTGTTTTAAACATCGTCATCAAAGTCACTTAGATTATCTGGCCCCTCATTTGGTTTTTCAATTGGGTTGTATGGCACATAATCGGTTGGGATCGCATCATCATCTTCGCGCGGTCTTCGAGAAGTTGAGTCAGTGGGCGGACGACGCCTTCTCGGTCTAGGAGAAACATCATCTTCACGACTTTCGGGACGCTGTGACCCGTTATTACTACGGCGAGAAGGTTTTCTAACTTCCCCACCCGAATTTTCCCAATCATCAACTTGCCTAGATGAAGAACCCCAGTTCTCTTCTTCAAAGCTTTCAGAAGGGCGATTTACAGGACGCCCAGAAGTCCGCCGGCGCGTTCTATCAGATGGAGCCTGTCTTTCACTAGTGCTGCTGTTGCGGCGTTCTGTACGACGGGGAGGTTGTTCCTGATAGTAGTCATCACGAGTTGAAATCTCATCCCTGCTACCGCGAATCCGGGGACGCACTGGGCGTTCTTCCTCGTCTTCATAAGGCAATGGATCTAAGTCTGCCTCCATTTCAGCTTGATAGTTTCTGCGATTATTGTACGAATAGCGATCGCTAACCGGTCGGTCTTCGTCCACAATCGGAGTGTTGCGCTTTGCTTGCTGAGTAGCTATACTTCGCAGACGAATACTTTCAACTGCAAAAAACACAGTTGTGCCAACTAAAAGCAGTTGACCAAATTGTAGAATCGGGTCTAGTCGCCATCCTTGAAAGACGAGAATGAAGCCGCAAAGTAAGCCGACTGCAGCAAAAAAGATATCTTGATCCCGTGACAATTCCGGACGCACAGTGCGGAGAAAATACAGTGCTGCCCCAGCCACAGCCAGGAAAATTCCTAGAATACTGGCTGAGTTTGCCCCAAAATTTACCTGAGCCAGAAAACTGGCTGAGTTCAGCCCAAAATTTATCATTGCTGTTTTCCCAATATCAAATCTATGTTAGCGAGTCACAATTAAAATCACTACTGTAATTAGGCACGATATATTGAAGCTTCAAAGCCTCTGGCAAAGAAGCTCTGAAGCTATTCACCGAAAAGTAAAAACGTCTATGTCTGTCAGCTACAACTGCCACCAGTCGCAGTTTATGCTGCTTTTAGTGCAATTTAAGTAAATAGCTGACAGACAATCGATTACGAGAGCTAATTTAACTCTCATAAGCATTATGAACGCTGTATTTTATCTTTTTGGCTAATGAAAATTAGACCAACAGTAGCGGGTATTACAACAATTGCTGTACCCCATAGCAGGCTCCAAAGAAAATTTGCTAAAGAAGGCGTCATACTTCTCAACCTTTTTTTACACACTTCATCCTAATTTTAATAGTGAATTACTTTCTTGAGAAGCCTCTAACTCTGAACTGCCAAACTTGGTAACTTCTTTCACCAGTTATTGAGTTAACCACATGGGCGAGTTCGCTTTTCTATTTCAGAAAGAAGTGACAGCATTTAGTTAAAATAACGATCGGAGTGCTTTACAAAGCTTAAAATTTTGTAGCTATGTCTATGCAAAGCGCAACTTGCCTGTGCCTAAGTTTTTCTTTTTTTACAGATAGATAGTACCTAAAACCGATGACTGGTGTTAACCTGACTGCTTGGATTCTTGGCCCTGTGTTAGGGGTTATGACATTCTTATTTATATTTCGTATCATTCTCACTTGGTATCCGCAAGTGGATTTGAATCGTTTGCCCTTTAATTTAATAGCTTGGCCAACTGAGCCATTTTTAATACCTTTGCGAAAGCTGGTGCAACCTATAGGTGGGGTAGATATTACACCTATTATTTGGGTTGGTATCTTCAGCCTGCTGCGAGAAATCCTGTTAGGTCAACAAGGATTGTTGACTATGCTATCTCGTGTTAATTAGGGTACAGGTTACAGGTTATAACCTTGTCGCCTGTAACCTATAACCTTTTTCCTTCCCTACTTTCCTACCCGTTCATTTCCTGCACAAAATTTGTATAGACATTACCCTGTAAAAACTGCGGAGTTTCCATAATTTTTTGATGAAACCCAATGGTGGTAGGTAATCCAGTAATGGCACATTCCCGCAGCGCGCGTTTCATCCGGTTAATAGCAGTGGGTCGGTCTGGCGCCCAAACGATTAACTTGCCGATTAAAGAATCGTAGTAAGGTGGGATTTGGTAATCTGTGTAAACGTGGGAATCAATCCGCACACCAGGGCCTCCGGGAGGCAGATAGCTACTAATCCGTCCAGGAGAAGGGCGAAAGTCACGATCGGGATCTTCGGCGTTGATTCGGCATTCGATCGCATGACCTCGTAATACTACTTGGTCTTGGGTAAGCTTGAGTCTTTCACCTTGAGCAACGCGGATTTGTTCGGCAACTAAGTCTATCCCAGTAATCATTTCTGTTACAGGATGTTCTACCTGAATCCGGGTGTTCATTTCCATAAAGTAGAATTTACCGGATCTATCCAAGAGAAACTCAATAGTACCCGCCCCACTGTAGTTAATGAATTGGGCAGCTTTGATCGCAGCTTGTCCCATTTTTTCACGTAGGTCTTGGTCGAGAGCCGGACTAGGAGCTTCTTCTAACAGCTTTTGATTCCGGCGCTGAATTGAGCAATCCCGTTCGCCTAAGTGGATGACATTACCATAGTTATCCGCCAAAATTTGAAATTCGATGTGGCGGGGACGTTCAATAAATTTTTCTATGTAAACGCCAGAATTCCCAAAAGCTGCTCCTGCTTCGCCTTGGGCTGCGAGAAAAAGTTTGACAAATTCGTCTTCAGAACGAACTAGGCGCATACCCCGTCCACCGCCACCTGCTGTAGCTTTGATCATCACTGGATAGCCGATATCCTTGGCGAATCCTAATCCTTCTTGCTCGGATTCTACCAATCCCTCACTACCTGGTACCGTCGGTACTCCAGCTTTTTGCATGGTTTCTTTGGCAGTGGATTTATCGCCCATCCGTCTCATAGCATCTGGAGTTGGGCCGATAAAAGCAATATGATGGTCGGCACAGATTTCCGCAAACCGAGCATTTTCTGCCAAAAAACCATAACCTGGATGAATAGCAGTAGCATTGCGCGTCAGTGCAGCAGCAATAATATTGGGAATATTCAAATAACTTTTACCACTAGCAGGTTCGCCAATGCAAACTGCTTCATCAGCAAGTTGGACGTGGAGAGCATTACGGTCAACGGTGGAGTGAACCGCAACTGTGGCAATTCCCATTTCTTCACAGGCGCGGAGAATGCGAAGGGCGATTTCTCCCCGATTGGCAATTAATATTTTGTCAAACTTCATTTTTTAGTTTCGATATCATTACCAGTAGATTGACATTTTCTCCGATCCAACTTGAAACAATGCTTCCACATTATTTCAAATTATTGCAGGAGATTCGCCACCCTGATTCTAAGTAAGCTTGCACATTGCAGGCTTGCTGCCTCTACAGGTCTTACTACACTAACAACATTGCTGCTGTAAGTCTTGGCTAGACTACCAAGCTGGGCTTTTGCGAAGCCGATAGCGAGTCAGATGCTCTTACGTCGCTATCGAGCGTCATAGCCTGTCGTCGACACCACCTACCGCAGACGGATACGCGATCGCACCCTGCCGAACACAGTAGCTCTACCCTTTTCAATCAATATCACTTGTACAGCTGCTAAATTTCTGTCAGTCTGATACCGCCTTGAGAAAATTTATTTTTTGAGCAACTGAATTTAGATATCACCTTACTATAATTATTTTCTTATGCTATAGTCTATTTTTAGAGAAACCATGCGGATGTGGCGGAATTGGTATACGCGCACGCTTGAGGTGCGTGTGGCTTTGCCTTGGGAGTTCGAGTCTCCCCATCCGCATTTTTGCTTGTTTAAGCATAGGGTCAATAGTCACAGGTCAAAAAACCTTAGACTGTTGACCCTTAAATATTAAGTTTGCTTCCGAAGCACTTCAGTGCTTACTAGATATTAAGTAAAGTTGCCTTGTCAAAGTACTAGTCCTTTATGCTTTTATAGAAATAGGTGAAGTTTTGTAAAAAGCATTGACTATTTCTTTTCCGCCAACAAACAACTTAACACTGCCACCAGCTTGGCATCGCCTCACTCCGATTTGGCAAGGAGGGGAGGAAATAATTCAACAAAGTTTACCTCACACTCAGCTAGCACCTGCATGGCAGCTAATGCTTTTGGGTGACGGCTCTCCAACACGTCACTTAGAATTGCTCACAGGTGAGCCTGTAGAAGTAGATGTTATTGATATGTCATTGATTGGCATGGACTTGGATGCTGCTCCTGAGTTAATCCAAGCTGTCCCAGAACCGCGATTACGACGACAAGTATGGCTGCGTACTGCTTCTGGTCAAAGATTAGCCTATGCTACTTCGTGGTGGGAAGCCAGTCATGTCGATGAGTATTTACAAAACCGTTCATTACCAATTTGGGCAAGTTTAGCTCGTCTTCGCACAGAATTGTATCGAGATGTTCGAGGAATTTACTACGGAGACTCATTGGCACTAGAATCAGGTTTTGGTGTAACTGGGCCTTTTTGGGGTCGCCACTACTTGTTTTGGCATCATGGGCAGCCACTGACATTAATTTATGAAGTTTTTTCGCCTTATTTAACCAAATATTTGGGGCCTATGCAATTAAATTCCAAAAATCAGTAAGAAGCCATGATGTAGGCCGCTCGCTATCGAGTAAAACTAAGTAGCTGAAATCATCCAATGAAATTATCAAAGGAACGTTGAATTATTGTTGCAGCGATCGCTTCTGCTAATAGTACCGTTAAACTAATGAGTTTTCGGTGATAGTTTGCCGTTGTTTAGCGATCGCATCCTCTTTAAAATAGAGTCATTCCTCAAGATCAACTATGATTCAACTCAAAACCCAACTCACCCTCAAAGAATTTATCGCACTTCCCGAAGGTGATATCACCAAACCAAACGCGGTACTGATAGTTGAGAAGATTCATTATTTCAAGGGCTGCAAATTACACCTCAACAAATCTTCCAACAAGCAATAATTTCCTACTGATGTTAGCAAGAAAGATGCGAGGAAAGGTTTAATGAATACTGTTGTGCTAAATCTAGAACCGATTGTTCATTTAACAGATGAGCAATTTTATCAATTGTGTATTGCCAATCGTGATGTCAGCCTGGAAATGAACGCATCTGGAGAATTAATAATTGTGCCACCAGTCGGAGGAGAAAGCGGAAATCAAGAAGCAGATTTAATTACAGACTTAAATAATTGGAATCGTCAAGCTAAATTAGGGAAAGTTTTTAGTTCTTCAACTATCTTTATACTTCCCAACGGTGCAAAACGTTCTCCTGATGCTGCTTGGGTAAAATTAGAGCGGTGGGAAGCTTTAACACCAGAACAACGAAAAAAATTTCCGCCACTTGTACCCGACTTTGTGATTGAACTGCGTTCGGAGACAGATCGCCTTGCACCGATTCAAGAGAAAATGCAGGAATACATTAAAAATGGTCTGCGTTTGGGTTGGCTGATTAATCCTCAAGATCGCCAGGTTGAAATTTACAGACTTTTAAAACCTGTAGAAGTTGTGCAAATGCCAGCGATTGTTTCTGGAGAAGATATACTACCTGGATTTGAGTTGCAAGTATAAGTATAGGAGGGTTTCAAATTACACTTCAATAAATCTTCCAACAAGCAATAATTTCCTACTGATGTTAGCAATAAAGACGCGAGGAAAGGTTTAATGAATACTGTTGTGCTAAATCTAGAACCGATTGCTCATTTAACCGATGAGCAATTTTATCAATTATGTATTGCCAATCGTGATCTAAGCCTGGAAATGAACGCATCTGGAAAATTAATAATTGTGCCACCAGTAGGAGGAGAAAGCGGAAATCAGGAAGCTGGACTGATTGCTGATTTAGAAATTTGGAATCGTCAAGCTAAATTAGGGAAAGTTTTTAGTTCTTCAACTATCTTTATACTTCCCAACGGTGCAAAACGTTCTCCTGATGCTGCTTGGGTAAAATTAGAGCGGTGGGAAGCTTTAACACCAGAACAACGAAAAAAATTTCCGCCACTTGTACCCGACTTTGTGATTGAACTGCGTTCGGAGACAGATCGCCTTGCACCGATTCAAGAGAAAATGCAGGAATACATTAAAAATGGTCTGCGTTTGGGTTGGCTGATTAATCCTCAAGATCGCCAGGTTGAAATTTACAGACTTTTAAAACCTGTAGAAGTTGTGCAAATGCCAGCGATTGTTTCTGGAGAAGATATACTACCTGGATTTGAGTTGCAAGTATAAGTAGGCGATCGCTACCATGCCAAAACGTTGAGTAGTAGAGAGAACATGATTGCTGGTAAAACCTGTACCGTCGTCTCAGTAAGGATTATGAACGTCTCCCTGAAATGAGTGAAGCTGCCATCTATGCTGTTATGACTCGTCTCATGCTGCGTCGTCTTGTCGTCTAAAGATTTACTTTATAAATGGTCTCTAAAAATAGAGTTCTTAGGGCGGGGTAATACTTTAAGGAGAATTGAGAGAAATCCCTAAAACCATTACAATACCTAGAGTTTTCTGATTATATATAATTTCTGTAACTCCGAAAAAAATGTTATATTCTCGCTTATTGCTTGGAATAACAGATTTACTTGTGGAAACTTTCCGACTGAGGATTAATCTCAGGGAAACGTCCTACGAAATTCAACAAAGCATGTTAAAAATGGTAACTGAGCCAAAAACATAGCTTTTAAAAGACTACGGAAAGTTGATTATCGAAGTACCATCAACCATCTAGGGTAGAAAAATTGAATATAATTAACTGCCCTAAAGAATGGGTAATACTGTTGGTGTACTTGACTAATCAAGCAAGTAATAAGTTTGCAAGTATAAGGTACAGGTTTCAATGGCACCGCCTCTTGTGTCTGTTCAGATGAAGAAAAATAAGAAACCGTCTCTGGTGCTGACGCTCTCGGCTGCTGGGTTATTGATTGGTGCGGGGAGTGTGGGCTACTGGTTGTTAGCCCAGAGACAAATATCTTCTAGCGATTTGCTAGTAGGTGCAAATATTATTCCTGGTGATGCCCTGTTTGCGGTTTCCTTAACAACAGATCCCCAGCAGTGGCAGAAATTGCGGCAGTTTGGGACAAAAGAAACCCAAACAGAACTGGACAAAAATTTAGTCCAGTTACGCGATCGCTTTCTGACGAATAATGGTTACGACTTCCAGAAAGATATCGCTCCTTGGGTAGGCGATGACGTGGCGATCGCAATTCTTGCCCCAACTACAGGAAATAAACCTGCACCCAAACCAGTTACCACTAATGAAAATGCCGCTAGCGATCAGCAGTCGATGGTAATGGTATTGCCAGTAAAAAATTCAGAAATCGCCAAAACTATTTTGGCACAACCCAAAATTCTTAAACAAGGCAAATGGAGCGATCGCACTTATCAAGGGATCGCCATTAAACAAAGTGAGGGACAAGCAGGGCAAAACTTCTCGGTTGCATTATTAGATGGGCGTTTTTTAGTCATAACTGATAGTCCTAAAGCCACAGAACGAGCGATCGATGCTTACAAAAATAAAACATCCCTAGCTACAACAGGCGGCTTTGCTGAGAATTTCCCAAAAATTGCCAATTACCAACCCTTTGGACAGTTTTATATCAATGTGCCAACAGCAGCGAAAATAGCCGCGGCTTCTCCAAACCGCCCTTTACCTGCTCAAGTTTTGGCTCAACTGCAAAATAACCAAGGTTTAGCAGGGACAATAACTTTAGAGTCAGAAGGAATCCGCTTTAAGGGTGTTTCTTGGTTAAACCCTAATAGTCAACGCGTGCTGACAGTGGAAAACAAAGCTGGGAAAATGCAAAGCCGCATACCAGCCGAAACCTTAATGATGCTTACTGGCGGTAACTTACAGAGGTTGTGGAGAGACTATGTTTTAACATCTCAGGGAAATCCTTTATCACCGATCGCACCAGAACAGATTAGAGGTGGGATAAAATCTCTTACCGATCTCGATTTAGAGAAGGATTTGCTTAGTTGGATGAAAGGGGAGTTTTCCTTATCAGTAATTCCTGCTACTCCAAAAGAAGGTTCACCAAATGATTTTCGTGCGGGTTTGCTGTTCATGGTACAGACAAGCGATGACTACGGCGGGCAAAGCCTACGCAAATCAGCTGAAGCATCCATCAGTAAGCTGGATGAAGTGATGAAAAATCAATACCAGTTCCAAGTGCAACCGGGGAAAGTTGCAGGTCAACCCGTTGTTAACTGGGTATCACCTTATGGTACGTTAACTGCTACCCACGGTTGGTTAGATGGAGATGTCGCTTTCTTGGTAGTGGGCGCTCCCATCACCGATAAAATTGTTCCCAAACCTAACTACACACTAGCTGGCACTCTTCCCTTCCAACAAACAGTTCCTACAGAACCCAATCCGACAAACGGTCAATTTTTTCTGGATGTGGAACGAACTGTGAAAAATTTCCCTTTACCAACTCTAATTCCCAATCAAGAAACTTTGCTAGATGCAACGCGCACAATTGGGATGACATCTGCTGTCAGCGACAATCGCAGTAACCGTTACGATATTTTTATCGAACTGAAAAAAGTTACTAACACTACTACATTGCCTAGTCCAGAAAATAGTAAGAGTAACTCTGTTAGATAGAGGAGAGAGGAAAGCAGGGGAGCAGGGAGCAGGGGGGCAGAGGAGCGGGGAAATGAGGGAGTGAGGGGACAAGGAGATAAACAAAACTCCTAACTCCTAACTCCTAACTCCTAACTCCCAATGCCCAATGCCCAATCCCCAATCCCCAATCCCCCATTCCCGATTCCTCTCTTAACATATAGGATCAAAACAGTCAGAATCGATATTTTAAATTATTCACGGAGAGAAGACTTTATGAATTTGGTTGTACTCCAGAACTGGCTGGACAATGCGTCCTTTGCCATATTATTCCTGACAATGCTGGTGTATTGGGGAGGAGCGGCTTTTCCAAATCTGCCTTATCTAGCCGCTTTGGGGACAGCTGGGATGGCGATCGCAAATTTGTGTATAGCTACTCTACTAGGGGCACGATGGATCGAAGCTGGTTACTTTCCCTTAAGTAATCTCTATGAATCTCTGTTTTTCTTAGCTTGGGGAATTACCGCCGTCCATCTGATTGCCGAAAATAGTAGCCGTAGCCGCTTAGTAGGAGTTGCGACATCTCCGGTAGCAATGGCTATTACTGCTTTTGCTACTATGACACTACCATCCCAGATGCAAGCGTCAGAACCCTTAGTACCTGCCTTGAAGTCAAATTGGCTGATGATGCATGTCAGCGTTATGATGCTGAGTTATTCTGCTTTGATGGTGGGTTCGTTATTAGCGATCGCTTTCTTAATTGTCACTCGCGGTCAAAATATTCAACTACAAGGTAGTTCTGTTGGTACTGGTGGCTATCGCAGCAACGGCTACCGCTTGCACAAAACCACTGAACTAATTTCTCAACCACCAACCCCTGCTGTCGAAAATAACGGCTTTGCTCGTTTTGAAACTAGTAGCAATGGCAACGGTAACAGTAATACGGCTGTTTTGAATTTAGTAACTACTCCTGAATCTCCAGCCGTTGCATCTGCTGAACCTCTTTCACCCCAGCGCCTTAGCCTTGCCGAAACCCTCGACAACATTAGTTATCGCATCATCGGACTAGGATTTCCCCTGCTGACAATTGGCATTATTGCCGGTGGCGTTTGGGCTAACGAAGCCTGGGGTTCCTACTGGAGTTGGGACCCGAAAGAAACTTGGGCATTAATCACCTGGTTAGTGTTTGCTGCCTACCTTCACGCCAGAATTACTCGCGGTTGGCAAGGGCGCCGTCCGGCAATTTTAGCCTCTGCTGGCTTGCTTGTTGTTTGGGTTTGCTATCTCGGTGTGAATCTTTTGGGTAAAGGTTTGCATTCTTACGGTTGGTTTTTCTAAGAACCGTTTAAATAAAACTACCTCACCCGCGCTACCGCGCACCCTCCCCTTGGTAAAGCTACGGTGTATACACAACAAGTCCTTTTCACCCCTTCTAACTCCCCCGATGCATTGGGGGAGAACCGGATATTTCCCCCCTTTGCAAGGGGGGATTAAGGGGGGTAAACCCAGGGTTTGCGCTTCATTAGCAAGATGTGTGTACACCGTAGCCGATGTTTTGGGGAGGGGTAAGGTGAGAATTATAGGCTAATTTACCAGACATCAAATTATTACTAAATTTTTATTTGACCAGCACTAAATCTATAAAATCATCATTTTATTTCGGATGAACTGTTATATCTCTGGAAAATATAAATTGATTGACAGGAGATTTTTATGGAAGATGGATTCGAGATCCTAAATCATGATGAAGTTGTGTCTATACAACCGGACACTTTTAATAAGTTAAATATTGCTAAAACTTTTAAAGTCCGCGATTTGATTACAGCAATTAAGGAATATGTTGGAGCAGAAGAAACAGATGAAGTAAATTTGTATACTCAAGGGTTAAATTGTGAAGTTTTACAATTTAGTACTTTGGGATGGAAAAAAGGAAAAGTGAGACTTGCTTTAGAATTTTGTCCTGATGAATCTGAGTCACCACTTGATGAAATTTTTCAAAAACTCAAACAAGTGGAAAATTAATACTCAATAAGCAAAATATCCCCAACTTCTTCAAGAATTCGGGGATATGAGCCTCTTGATGTTTACAAATAACCGAGAGACTAAACTACAAAATTATCCCGTTATATCGAAAAGCATTATCCCAAACATAATCAATCACTGCTTTCGCTTCATCTAAGGGTAAAACGTGACATGCTCCTTGGCGATCGTAGGCTAGTAAAGGGATTTCTGGTACTTTGTCTGTTGTTTTGCTATTTTGAATTACTTGGCCGCGAATATCTTCTAGATTGCTTAGAGGCCCTTGAATATCAAAGTTAATCTTTGTGCCTAATTTATTGTCCATCCAAGTTTCAATGCGAGAATCTAATTGTTGAGGAGTTAATGGTGTGGGGCTAGTCAGTAAGTGATAATATGCCAGAATAATTTCTTTACATTCTTCTTCTGCTAATTCCAGAAACATTTGAAAAACGCTATTATTGCTAGCTAAATTCTTGAAGAATAACGTATCAGTGACAATTTTTTGAAATTTAATTTTTTTATTTTTGTAATTAGTGTATTGCGTAAAGGCAAATCCACCCAAAGCGATCGCTAATGATAAAGCTGCCACCAAGACGGGCATAAAATTTCTCACCTTATCCAACTCTACATTTAATGATTCAACCCAAAAAGTAACGTTTAGTACTAGTAAAATTGCAGCAACTATTAATAATAAATTCGGCAATGTTCTTAATATTAAAGGAATTGCCGCGCCAATCGCCGGAATTCCAAATAGTAACCGATCTTTCCAGGTCATACTTGTTTTTACATTGGGAAAGATTAAGTCAACATCTAGTTTAGGAATATTTTTGTAGAAGTAAACATACATCTTACCGGGAATGAATTTTAATTCTTGGATCTTGTCTTTCTTCGCACGAAAGTAAGCTGCTTCTTTGAACTTGACTAATAAAACAATCCGTTCAAAAATATCAATCATCTTTTCTTCTTGCCAAAAGAAGAATTTTTTTACCGAAATTTTCTTAGAACTATCACCCCGGTAATAACAGATCAAGCGGTCAAAATCCTCAAAATTTACTTGAGTTTTCAATTCAATGAGAGATTTGGTTGCCAGCGCTCGTTTGAGAATCGATTCAGGCAAAAGAATATAATTAGCTCTTTCAACAATATGCCCAAAGGCTTCAACTACTTTCAACTCCATGTCATCATATTGCTCGAATGTTGGTGGAGTTATTGGTTGAATCTCTGCATTAGGGTTAAAAGGTACGTAGTTATCTTTGATAACTTCTAAGGTTTGGTGGAAGCGAAAGTGATAGTATGCAATGAGGATTTGGCAGAAATCTTGAAATTTTTTGACATCAGCTTTATCTAGCTGACCGTCTTGTAAGCAAAGTTTGATAATATCACTGCGAGTGTAGGGAATAAATGCTTCTCTATTTTCGGAAACAGCCATATTCAACAGATGAATCAGAATCTAACTAGGGTTTGCCACATCTCACGAAAACGGCGGCGATGAGACATTATGTTTTAATTGGTAATTAAATTCTAGTATCTTGGGTAGTAAATCTCGCAGTTTTTTCCTGAGCCAAGGGAAAAAGTGAGTAGAGATATTTGCTTTGCCTTGCACATCTCCAATGCGTTCTGTTATTTTCAAAGACTGATTGAAAAGTGCGTAGGCGTTGCCCGTCGTAGACATCGCTCGGCATAGATTCTGATTCTCTCATTTAAATTACTATCAAGATTCATTAACGAAATAAACCAGAACGATTGCGATCGCTCGGCGTAGATCCAGATTCTCTCACTTGAAAAAGGAAGTAGGGAAGAAATATTTTTCATGGTTCGTTGTGGATTTTTGCAGTACTGTATTGAATTGGTGTAAAAACTCATTAAAGGGGTTCAAAGACTCATTAATGAGTATCAAAGCCTCATTAATGGGGTTCAAAGCCTCATTACAGCAATTTTCATTCACTTAAATCACACTCTCGCATTCTTCTGTGCGCCTCTGCATGAGATAAAAAACCTTCGCTCCTGTAATTACGAATTACGAATTACGAATTACGCATTACCCTATCAAGACTTGCACTCACACTTTCAGAATCCGGTGACTTCAATCGCTGCAAAATCTCTAAAGCTGGTTGCAAATAGGATATCGCTTTAGTGTATTCACCCTGCTGTTCTGCCAAATCTCCTAACCTCCGCAGAGTCATTGCTTGAGTTCGGACATTACCAATGCGTTCATTTATTTCCAAAGACTGATTGAAAAGTGCGATCGCTTCATCTACTTCCCCTTTGTTAGCGTAAAGAATTCCCAGATTGCTCAACGTCACCGCTTTGCCTTGGACATTTCCAATGCGTTGTGTTATTTCCAAAGACTGATTGTAGAGTGCGATCGCTTTATCCACTTCCCCTTTGTTAGCGTAAAGAATTCCCAGATTGCTCAACATCGCGGCTTTGCTTTGGACATCACCAAGGCGTTCAGTTATTTCCAAAGTCCATTTGTAGAGTGCGATCGCTTCATCCACATCCCCTTTATTGGCGTAGATACCTGCTAATTCGTGCAATGTCACCGCTTTGGTTTGGACATCACCAATGCGTTCAGTTATTTCCAAAGACTGATTGTAGAGTGCGATCGCTTTATCCACATCCCCTTTGTTGGTGTAGATACCTGCTAGTTCGTGCAATGTCACCGCTTTATCCCATTCTCCTAAATCATGATAAGTGTCACCCAGTTCGTGGAGAACGCTGGCTTTGATTCCTGCTAAATTTTCATCTTCTTCAGTCAACTTCAAAGCTTTTAGCAAAAAATATTCTGCTTTTTCTACCTCAGCAATACTCTTATAAGCTGCCCCTAACTCCTGCAAAATAGTAATGCGGGTGCGTACATCAGTTGATTCTTCCATTAGCAAGCGCTCAAGTAAATCAATTCGCCCTTGCCTTTCTGCTAAATCTAAACTTCCTAATATTCTCTCCGACTGAATAGTTTTTTCAATAGCCAACTCTTGAGTAGACTGGACTGTTTGAAAATAAAATACTCCTTTTCTCCATGCCCAAAAATCTGGGGCATATTTTGCTAAACGTGTTAGAGCATGATCTGGCAGAAATATCAGTATAGGGTGAGGAACACTACTAGTAAAAGCGTCTCGCACAAAGTTCAAATCTTGCAGTACAGGGGGATATTCTCCAGATAAACCAATAGATTTTTCTGAACCGATAATAATTAAAACTAATTTTTTATCTGGTTCTAAATGAATTCCTTTTAAATCACGAATAATCTCATCCCTTAAAAAACGCAAATTAGGGTCGCCAAAATTGAGAAGTTCAAACTGAATATCATGACATTGAGGATGGTTATTGAGAATTTCAATTAAAGTATTTCTATCTTCTGCAAAATTAACAGCAACGAACCCAATCGTTAACTGAGTATCAGCAAAGTCAATAAAGGTTAATAATTCCGCTAATGACTGCTGATTTATTTGCACAAAAGTTTCTTTTTCTAAATTTAACTCAGGGGTTACTTGTGGTTGATTTGACTGCTTCTTGGAAAGCATGGATTTGCCTCACAACTGGATTAACATAATTCCAGCGATTTTTGCCGTTATATTCAAAAACCCAAAGATTGAACAGCATCAATCTGCCGATTTCATCTTTAGAAACATCTTTATTGACATATACCGCACCCAAAGCAGAATAGTATTCTGTTGATATACTGCGCTCAAAATTAAACTGCTCTTGCTTAATCGCATAAGTGATATCATCAGCTGTAACTTTGTCATGCTCACGAGTTGCTGCTGTAATAAATGCTTTTGATGCTATTTGCATCAATTGACGGATGTGACCGCCGCTTGCTTTTGCTAAATCTACTAATAGTTTACGCGATTCAAACACTGCGTCTACTTCAACTCTTTGTTCAATTAAACTCGTAATTGCTGTTATTCCCTCATCGTTATAATCTAACTCGTTTTTGTCTTGTTCAAACTCTATATCTAGTTCAGCGTCGGCTTCTATATAAATAACTTTATATTGAGATTCTCATTCTTGCTGAATCTTCCTTAATTCTGTACTTTTACCGCATCCCCGATGTCCAGTAAATAAAAGGCTGCAAAATTCGGCGGGTTCCAGAAAACTTAAGCGAGTTTTAATAGTATTAATTGCCTCTGTCTTGCGAACTTTCGATAAATTAACATAATAACGTTCAATGTCTTTATTACTCACTAGAGGAGCTACATCACAAACACGAAAAGCAGCTTTGAGCGTATTAGCACGATTAGCAGGTAAGGAACTTATTAGGTACTATTTATATTAAGAATTTATATATATTACAGCAGCAAAATCTTAAAGCTTCTAGGCGTTAGATAACTTTTAAAAATCACTAGCGCTCAACCAGAAGTATTGAAGTGGTAGTATGTTCAGGAATACCTGACGTTAGATTACCAACAGAATTGTATAATGTCTCTTGCTCCTTGGCGAGGTGCGATCGCTCATGCACTCCATCGCAACCGCAGCCTTGTTTATGCTCGTTACTTGCAACT
The DNA here is from genome assembly GCF_034530955.1 of Nostoc sp. DedQUE05. Lineage (NCBI taxonomy): Bacteria > Bacillati > Cyanobacteriota > Cyanophyceae > Nostocales > Nostocaceae > Nostoc > Nostoc sp. DedQUE05. The sequence goes on from NZ_JAVRCB010000039.1 coordinate 23,804, forward strand.
AGCAACGCTACAAGCGAATGGTCGTCCCGCCAATCGTACCCTAGTCTTTCGCGGCTTTCTGGACAATACAAACCAGCTAAAATTTATCACGGATAACCGTAGCGCCAAAGCCGACCAAATACAGCAACAACCTTGGGCAGAAGTTTGCTGGTATTTCCCCAATACACGAGAACAATTCCGCATCGCTGGCTGTTTAACCCTAGTAAGCGGTGATGATTCTGACCAGGTTTTCCAGCCAGCGCGGATCGCAATGTGGCAAGAATTGAGTGATGCGGCGCGTTTACAGTTTGCTTGGCCGCATCCTGGTAAACTCAGAGTTGAAAACCCAGGAGCTTTTGCACCACCAGCACCCGAACCCGTGCAGCCAGTGCCTAATTTTTGTTTACTGCTACTCGATCCGGTGCAGGTAGATCACTTAGAATTACGCGGCGAACCACAAAATCGATGTCTTTATCACCGTGATGACCAGCAAGAGTGGTCTAGCCAAGCGATTAATCCTTAAATATTCGAGTAGAGACGCCATTAATGGCGTTTCTACAGTAGTTAGGAGTTGGAAACTGCAAACCTGACATTTATGATTTTTATTGAAAGCGATAGGAAACTTCATCCTGCAAGTGGCGTGGAGTTTTTTATTCCTCACTCCTCACTCTTAACTTCTCAATTTTTTAAATGCCAGCACCATCTAAAAATTCCTGGATGGTCTTATCCTTGAGGTTGCACCAGCGAGGATCGTGGGTTAGTTCATCCTCTTTCGTTGCTAAACTACCCACTAAAACAGGAGTTTTTTCTGAAGAATTGGTGCGCTGAAGGGTTTGTATTTGTTCTTCCAACGCTTCAATCCGGTCTACTAAAGCACGAATTACTTGAGCTTCTGAATCTGGTAAGTTATTGTGTTCAAGAGGTGAAACCCGAACTCCAGAACGATACATAATGCGCCCAGGCACACCTACCACAGTACAGTCTGAAGGCACATCTCTTAAAACAACAGAACCAGCCCCAATACGGACATTATTGCCAATTTGGATATTACCCAGTACCTTCGCTCCAGCTCCGACTACGACGTTTTCGCCCACAGTAGGATGGCGCTTGCCGCATTCTTTACCAGTACCCCCAAGGGTGACACCTTGATAAATTAGAGCATAGTCTCCGACGATCGCAGTTTCACCAATTACTACACCCATCCCGTGGTCAATAAACACACTTTGCCCAATTGTTGCACCAGGGTGGATTTCAATTCCAGTAAAAAACCGAGCCAAGTGAGAAATCAGGCGCGGAATAAAGGGAAGACCAACACTATACAGCCAGTGAGCCAGCCTATGGAATAACAAGGCTTGCAAACCAGGGTAACAAAATAAAACTTCCAACCAGTTACGGGCAGCTGGGTCACGTTCAAATATGATACGAAAGTCAGCACGCAGTATAGATAGCACGAGATAGCACCCTCGGAAAGCACAACAAGCTACTCTCCCATATTATCCTCTCAGGTGTTACACCTAAAAATTGGGCATTGGGCATTGGGCATTGGGCATTGGGCATTAGTTATTAATCACTTAACTCCTAACTCCTAACTCAGCACTCTCTACTTCACTGTTGCTCCACTTTCAAAGTATAATCACGCTTGACTCCAGGATTAAATGTACCTACCCAAATCCGATAGGTTCCCTTTTTCCAGTCGCGATCGCTAACGCTAGCATCTTTACTTTTGCCAGTATCATCGCCGCAACGAATTGTTGTTTTATCTGGGCCTTGGATGATTAAAGTGGTGTCGTTGTTGTTGCTATCAACTTGGATTGTTAGCTGAGGAAAGTCCTTTTCCAAAACCATAATGTGATCTGGTTTGGGATCGGCAAAGCCAATACAGGCTTTTTGATCGCGATCGCGGTTACTTATGGCAGACAATGAGTAAGAACCACCTGTAAACCCCTGTACTGTTCCTTGTGCTGAATCAAAGTTTGTTGATAAATTCAAAGTGGCAAAGTTTGCTGTCTGTGCGATTGCAGGGGTAGCTGTAATGGCGGTAAGTATAGCCAACAGCCAACCGCCGCGAAACTGAAGTCGAGGGCGACAGTATTTCATAGCAGCCCTCCAACAGGCTTTTAAATAAGTAGTGATATATACATATTCTAATAAAAAAATTCCAGTGAAATTTCAGTTGGTTGTGCCACAATCAAATGTGCCACAGTTGATGTTTTTGAAAGTGGACTGTTAATTGCTTGGTTATTTCTGGATCTAGACAGCAACATTAAATCGCGCCCGTTGATAGTGGAAAATTTTTGCTATCAAGACATTAATTACCAAATGCTACAGAATATCTACATAAATATTATGATGCAAGAAAGTAGAGAAGAGAAAAGAATTTTTTCCCTTCTCTACTTTGAGCTTTTATGAAAATCTCACGAATTATGGAGTTTGAAGAAAACGCCACCTTTGAGCGATCGCGTGTCAGTTCCATAACTACTGACTGTGAGCGATCGCAGGTTGTTAAAAAATGGTTTACCTAAAACTTCCACTAGTTTGAGAATCGGTACTTGACGCTCTAACAAATTCTGGCTCTTTGTCCAATCGAGATATACATAACCTTGGTTTGGTAGGGGAATTGCCGCGATACTATCTTTGAAATTAGGATTGTCAATTATGGAATTATCCTTGGTTGTGAGAATTTCATCGATCGTCTCCAAGTCAGACGCGAAAATTTCGTAATTTCCTAAAGTTGTGTGCAATCCCCGCACTTTTGTTTCAATGCTGAAAGATTCTCCTTCTTTGACATCACTTTTTTTTGTTGCTGTGGTTAACTCTGTCCAAGCAGATATTTTTTGCTTGTCTATAGTTAAGAAATTAATACTGAGTCCATTGGATGAGGCGATCGCATCTAATCGAGCAACACCTTTTTCCACACTCTCGGATTTTTCTACTACAAAAATCCAATGAGGAGTTGTTTGCTCTTTCGCCGGTAACAATGCTATGGCATATTCTCCTTGTACCCAACTGAAAATATCTTTTGGTAAATTTATACCCCAGCGTTTTTGGACATCTGCCAAAGGTTTTGCTAATCGAGAAACCACATCTTCCTCAGAACCATATATAGTTGCTGTTGCTTGTCTCCAGAGTTTGGCTAAATCACTGTCAGCCAAATTACTCAAATTCGAGCCGGAAATTGCTAAACCTGCGGATGCTGGAACATACTGCAATGCTCCCACAGGTTTAGATAGTGGTGCAGATGGAGGGACAATTTCCGATGAAGTCAAAATGCTGGTTTCTGCTAGCAATCCTTTTGGATTCAACACTAAAGATATGATTTGGCTGTTATAAAGTTGTTCTGGTAACTCTAACCCTTGCCATTTTGCGACGATGGGAAGATTCAAGAACGCTACAGCTAAACCTCCTTTGATCTGTTCTTTGGTAGCTTTTTGGTATTCGGGTGAGCTAGTCAAATTCAGATCGGGCGCTTGGACGTTATTGATAGCATCTCTTAGTACTTTGAGATCGTTGGCAAATAAGACAAAGTTTTCACCGACAACAGCACCAGCAAGCAAGTCTTGTTCTGGTTGAGAATTGTCAGAAATCAGTTTTACACCTTTATATTGTTCAACAGCTAAGGTTGCACCAGCTAAGGCTCGTTTGGAAAACAACAACTCGACAAACTCGCGGCTTTTCTCCGATTGCTTGGTTGCTAGTGCTAATAGATACCCTGGCTGCTGTCCGTTTTCTGGATCGCGATCGATATCTAAGGTAGTAATAGCTAATGTAATTTCGTCCCCTAACCAGGGTTGAATGTCTTGTTTGTAATCTATGCCACTCTTGGCGAATAAACTGGTTTTGAGTTTAGATAGTTCTTCTTCGCGCTCCAACGCCTGCAAATGGTCAGGATTGGTCAATAATGAAACCATTGCAGGAGAAAGTTTCGACACGAATATGGCTGCACCAGGCCCAGAGCTAGAAGCAATGAGGTTAGCCGGACTTTTAGCGAAAAACCAGTAAAAGCCTGCGATCGCAATTACTAGCAGGGCGATCGCCCCAGCGACGATAAAACCGATAAATGAACGTTGCCTATTCACATTAAACCTATTAAAAAAGACGGTTTACAGCCATTTAAGCAGAAAGCCTAGCAGAATTAATCAACCTTCTTGAGAATGGATACTCATGCAAAGGCAGAGATTTTCTGTCACCATAAATAGGATTAAGACTGTTTATCGGGAATTCTTTTAGTCAACCCATGAACCAAATTAGTGTAGAAGAACTGGCGCAACGTCTTTCTTCTAGTGATGTAAGTATTCAGCTAGTAGATGTGCGTGAACCAGAAGAATTGGCGATCGCTAGCATTGAGGGCTTTGTTAACCTACCTTTAAGTCAATTTGCCGAATGGGGAGATCGAGTACCTACCCTCTTCAATCCCGAAGCCGAAACCTTGGTGTTATGCCACCACGGCATCCGCTCTGCCCAAATGTGCCAGTGGTTGATTGCTCAAGGTTTTACAAATGTGCAAAATATTTCGGGTGGTATTGATGCCTATTCCCAATTAGTAGACTCTTCAATTCCCCAGTATTAGCTTATGCTCGGATAGATCATTCAGATGGAACTTACTCTTCCATCTGAATTTTGCTATGCTAAACATAGAAGTACATCTATTTAAAGGCTTGCCGGAAAGTTTGAAATTTGGGCATCACCTACATCTGCATAAAAATGTTGGATTGCTCTAAATTACAGTTCGGCAGTAACCCCTGAAGAAAATACGTATCTAATAATACTGTTGCAAGCATAAATTTATGCAAAAGTACGGTTAGAAAAAAGCATCGGAGGGGTACATTATAACTAGCAGCTTTTGCAAAAAAATTGAGCTACTAGTTCAACCCTAATCTTAAAAAATGCTTTGTATATAAACTTTAAAAATACTTATCATAATATAGTTAGATAATTTGATATCTTAATAAATTATTAATATTTTCTGTTTCGATTAAATCCACAAATTTCTTGAGAGTTTGATTAAAATCTGCCTTCAGCAAAACATACCATAATGGAAGTTCAGTTAACAAATCGACAACAGCATATACTTTGGGCAACGGTACGTCACTACATAGCTACGGCAGAGCCAGTTGGTTCAAAGGCTTTGGTTGAGGAGTACGATCTGGGTGTAAGCTCGGCGACAATTCGCAATGTCATGGGTGTTTTAGAAAAGTCTGGATTGCTCTACCAACCACACGCTTCTGCTGGACGTGTACCTTCAGATTCAGGGTATCGCATTTATGTTGACCAGCTAATTACACCTTCTCTGCGGTCGCGCAGCGTGTCGCAGACAGACGCTACGCGGAGCTTGCTTCCACAAAGTGCTACGGAAATTTTAGGGCGAGAAGTAGAGGTGGCATTGCAAAAGCAGCTACAGTGGCAAGATCGGAGTTTAGAAACCCTACTGCAAGGAGCCGCGCAGATTTTAGCAACCTTGAGTGGTTGTATTAGCTTGATTACTATACCGCAAACGACCACAGCGCTATTGCGACATCTGCAATTAATGCAAATTGAAGCCGGACGGATCATGCTGATTGTGGTGACAGATGGTTATGAGACACATTCTAAATTGATGGATTTGTCGCTAACACCAGAAGAAAGCCAACGGGATTCAGAGGTAATAGATCGCGAGTTGCAGATTGTTTCTAACTTTTTGAATAGTCACCTGCGGGGGCGAAGTCTGTTGGAGTTAGGCCACCTCAACTGGAGCGAACTAGATCAAGAATTCCAACGCTACGGGGAATTTTTGAAAAACTCAGTTGCCGAATTGACTCGTCGCACTCTTGCACCGACTGCAACCCAAATTATGGTTCGGGGTGTGTCAGAAGTTTTGCGCCAGCCAGAATTTTCCCAGTTACAGCAAGTACAAACAATTATCCACCTGCTGGAAGAAGAACAAGACCAACTGTGGCGATTAATATTTGAAGAACCAGAACTAGAGGATGGTGGAAAACCAAAAGTAACGGTTCGCATTGGCGCAGAAAATCCATTAGAACCGATACGCACCTGCACCTTGATTTCTTCTAACTATCGCCGAGGTTCGATACCCGTAGGAAGTGTAGGAGTTTTGGGGCCAACGCGTCTAGATTATGAAAGTGCGATCGCAGTAGTAGCATCTGCTGCTGATTATCTCTCAGAAGCTTTGAGTTATTTCAATCCTTAATTAGCGGTTAATCTTTAGGAACAAGCCGCTACGCCTCTAGGGGAGGAAACAATACCACATAGCAAGCACATAGCCGTATTTGTAACGGCAAAATCAATAATTAATACTACTTAAATCTTTCATGCTTAGAAAAATTGCCTTTAGTCTACTGTGGCTGGGATTTGTTGTCTATGGTTTTTTTCTCGCACCTCCTGAGCAACCTGGTACATTCGAGTTAATTAAAAACCTTTCTATTGGGCAGTGGCAAGGCATAAACCCGTTAGTCATAGCATTATTCAACCTCATGGGCATCTGGCCTCTTATTTACAGCGCAGTAGTCTTTATTGATGGTAGAGGACAAAAAATACCTGCTTGGCTGTTTGCTACTGTCTCTTTCGGAGTTGGTGCTTTTGCATTGTTGCCGTACTTAGCCTTTAGAGAACCAAATAATAAATTTGTCGGTAAAAAGAATACCTTGCTCAAGCTGTTAGATTCTCGTGTGACTGGGGTTGTCTTGATGGTAGCCACCGTTATTCTAGCTGTCTATGGTTTAAGAGGAGGAGATTGGAGTAATTTTGTGCAACAGTGGCAAACCAACCGCTTCATCAATGTGATGAGTTTAGATTTCTGTCTACTTTGCCTATTATTTCCAGCTGTCCTAGGGGATGATATGGCGCGTCGTGATTGGAAAAATCCACAGATATTCTGGCTAATAGCGTTGATACCGCTATTAGGCCCATTGATTTATTTGTGTGTACGTCCACCTCTACCAGACGTAGGTGTTGAGGCAATACGCAGTCAGCAAACAGCTGCAAATTAAAGCACTTTTTAATTCCTAATTAAAGACAGTTTCAGTTGGAGATTTAGTCCCCAACTGAAACAAAAATCACGTATATATTTACTCCTATTTTTCAACAAGCTAAGGGCAGCGTTCTACAAAAAGGTGGATTTAGACGCAAAAAATACGAACTATAAATTAGTAATTATGTTAAATGCACCCATCTAAAAATGATGAATAGAAAAGTTGCATTGTGGTTACTATGGCTTGGATTTGTCGCCTATATCTTACTGTTAGCACCGCCCTTGCATTTACAGGAAACCCTAATTCTGCTGAAAAATATATTTACTCTTCAGTGGCTTGACATAAATCCAATTATCCTTTCCTTGTTTTCTTTAGTCGGGATCTGGTTACTAATTTACAGTGGTTTGTTGTTCATTGATGGCAGAATGCAACGAATTCCTTTTTGGCCTTTTGCCTTGGCATCAGTAGGATCGGGAGTGCTTGGTTTATTACCATATTTGGCTTTTCGCGAACAAAATCAAGAATTTTCTGGACAAAAGGATACTTTTTTACAGCTGCTAGATTCTCGTTTTTTTGGGATTGTTTTGAGTTTAAGTACTGTTGGCTTGCTCACCTATGGGTTTGTCTTAGGTGACTGGGGAGATTTTGTGCAGCAGTTTCAAGGCGATCGCTTTATTAATGGCATGAGCTTGGCATTTTGCCTTTTTTGTCTTTTATTCCCCACAATCCTTGGCGATGATATGGCTCGTCATCACTGGAATAATCCCCAGGTGTTTTGGGCAGTAGCGTTTGTCCTGCTACTCGGCCCACTTGTTTATCTTTGCTTGCGCCCGCCCTTACCATCAACTATTCGTGAAGAATCGTTGATAGCTAATCGGTAGTAAATTTCTTCTATTGATCGCCAAGGTTCACTGCCAGAAAGAAGTGTGGGAGTTTTGGGGGCAACGCACCTAGATGATAAAAGTGCAGAGCCTCCCTTTTTTCAGTAAATTGGGGACTTCCTGTTGTGGGTGCGTAAATCCCAAGAGAAAATTTTTTCTGAAAGTACTTTACAAAACGCAATAAATTCTTTAATATGTGTAACAGGTAGTCAAACCTACCTAAATTCATCTGCAAATAATCGCATTTATAAAACAATGACAACAACCTTACAACAGCGCCAAAGCGCCAATGTATGGGATCGATTCTGCGAATGGATCACCAGCACCAATAACCGGATCTACATCGGTTGGTTCGGCGTAGTCATGATCCCCACCTTGCTAGCCGCCACCGCTTGCTTCGTAATCGCCTTCATCGCTGCTCCTCCAGTAGACATCGATGGAATCCGCGAACCAGTAGCAGGTTCCTTGATTTACGGAAACAACATCATCTCCGGTGCAGTTGTTCCTTCCTCCAACGCCATCGGTTTGCACTTCTACCCAATTTGGGAAGCAGCTTCTCTTGATGAGTGGTTGTACAACGGCGGTCCTTACCAGTTGGTAATCTTCCACTTCCTGATTGGCGTATTCTGCTACATGGGTCGTGAATGGGAACTATCCTACCGCTTAGGAATGCGTCCTTGGATTGCTATAGCATATTCAGCACCAGTTGCAGCAGCAAGTGCAGTATTCTTGGTATACCCCATCGGACAAGGTTCATTCTCTGACGGTATGCCTTTGGGTATCTCAGGAACCTTCAACTTCATGATCGTGTTCCAAGCAGAACACAACATCTTGATGCACCCCTTCCACCAGTTAGGTGTAGCAGGTGTATTCGGCGGAAGCTTGTTCAGTGCAATGCACGGTTCTTTGGTAACTTCTTCCTTGGTTCGTGAAACAACTGAAACCGAGTCTCAAAACTACGGTTACAAATTCGGTCAAGAAGAAGAAACCTACAACATCGTTGCAGCCCACGGCTACTTCGGTCGTCTAATCTTCCAATACGCTTCCTTCAACAACAGCCGTTCGCTGCACTTCTTCCTCGCAGCATGGCCTGTAATCGGAATCTGGTTCACCGCCTTGGGTGTAAGCACAATGGCGTTCAACTTGAACGGTTTCAACTTCAACCAATCAATCATTGATTCTGAAGGTCGTGTGATTTCAACTTGGGCGGATGTAATCAACCGCGCTAACCTGGGTATGGAAGTAATGCACGAGCGTAACGCTCACAACTTCCCTCTGGATTTGGCTGCTGGTGATTCTGCTCCTGTAGCTCTTACCGCTCCTGCTATCAACGGTTAATCATAATCTGAGATACGCTCTTCACGATTTTCTATAAATAAAAGACGCTCTCCCGAAAGGGGGGGCGTTTTTGCATTGGGTTAATTGCTACGTTACAGCTATTTTCAGATAAATAGACAACGCGGTAGGGGCGCAAGGCTTGCGCCCCTACTTTTTTGAAGTGCAAAATCGCCTTTATCGGTGAGAACTTAGGAAATAATTATCAAAAAGTAAATTTTACGGGTAATAATTGCTAGCAGCGCAGATAATTGCCTGAAAGCTAAAGTATAAGGAGAAGCCAAAAATGATTTTACACCGTGGGCATAGGGTAGTAGCCGCTTTGTTGCTGTCGGTGGTACTACTGACAACAGCCTGTAGTCCAAAAACACCGGGACGTTTTGACCAGGCACAAAAAGAAAGCACTCAACAAAAAAGCGGTCAATCGGTAGCTAAAACCGCAACTCAGGGTAGCGAATTTAATCAACTTTTTCCAAAAGCTGGTGATGGCTACCAACGCGTCTATACCCAAGAGAAAAAAGGCTTTGCGGAAGCGAAGTTGAAAAAAGGCGGTAAAGATATAGCGTTGCTGTCTATTTCTGATACCACTAGCACACCCAATGCAGCAGCAAAGTTCTCGAAAAGCACTAAAAAAATTGGCGGTTATCCTGCAATAGAAGTTGGTAAAACGCAAACTGCAATTTTGGTAGGCAAGTACCAAGTAAAAGCACTTTCTCGCGATCCGTCATTTACAGCTAGCGATCGCGAAGATTGGCTAGAGAAGTTTAATCTTAATGGTTTGGCTAGACTGAAATGATTTGCACTCCTAACATTCAGATAATAAAACCTAAATAAGGAGATTTTTGTGAGTAAATCGATTGTTGAGTTAGTCGATCAATTGCCAACTGGCGGCTTGACTGTTTCTATGTTGAAGTCTCTCGATTTTGTTGCTCCTGGAGAGTGGCAAAATACCGTTGGCTTTGTTAATACTATCAAGAAAGTCACTGGCGAAGACGACGAAGATTTAATTCAGCAAATTGGCGAACGAGCGATTTATCTATTCAATGATAAATCCCAAGGATACCAAACAGCCTTGTGGTTATATCAAACTGTTGATAATACAGATAAAGCGCTTGGTGCAGCAGCTTTAGCTAACAAAGTCGGCGAAAAAATTCCTTTGTTGGGTTTTTTAAACTCTGTCACTCCCAAACCTGATAAAGCCCAAACTATCGATCTGACATTAAAATTAGTGGCTGAGTTAGTAGCCTTCTGTCAGATTAACGGCATTCCGGGAGACAGTATTGGGGATTTTGTCGCCTCTTTAGGAGAGTACAGTGGTGAGTCGCTGATCCGCATGGTGGCATTAGTTTGCGTTGATGGTTTGATACCTTTGGGCCCAGATTTTATCAGCAAAGCGATATCTGGGCTGAATCAAACAAATCCACAGGAGTTAGAACAAAACTCAACTTTCCAAAATATCAAAGATGTGATTCCAGGGAGCAATGCTGGCAGTAAACTTAACTTTATCGGTGAAAGCTTTGACTCTGTGAAAGGTTGGATGAGTGGGTTAGTTAGCGCCAATAATTTAACGCCGCAAAAGGTTGTCCACAACTTGCAAAGTTTTACTGATATTGCTGATGACAAGTTGGACTACCTTGCAGCATTCCTGGATGTAGCAACAAATTATTATGAGCACACTGGCACGCAAACTTTAGCACATCGCTTGATTGAACGCGCAGTAGCTGAGATTTAGGTTAATGGGGACTGGGGACTGGGGACTAAAGATTAGGAAGCAAGATTTCCTAATACCCAATACCCAGTCCCTATTGGGGTAAATGCAAATCTGCGGCGATCGCATACAAGTAAGGTTGAAAAATAGCCAAGTTTTCTAGTTTATCAAATTTACCTGTTTGCGTACCTGTGTCAAATGCAGTAGTAATTACGTAAAGTTGAGTGCCATCAAAGGCAACATGACCGATATGTTGCTCTTGTACTTCACCTTGCTGCTTAAGTCCGACGAACCCATAGCGAATTCCCTGAAGCTTACCAATGGTTACTGGTTGCGGTGGGTAGGCTGAGAAAATAATTTGTTTTCCATATTTACCCTGTCGATCTTTGGCAAACGCAGTGTAGCGATCTGCAACCCAAGTCTTAAGTACTGGTAATAACTGGGTTTGGTACTTAGGACTTTGGTAGTCTACTAGAGAAGCAGTTGGAATACGAGCTGCCAAGAGTTTCTTTCGGAAATCCTCATTGTTTGCTAATGGGTAAATATTAATCTCAACTGTACCCAAACGTTTTCCTTTGGAGGAGACACACAACAGGGGTGCATTTCCTTCACAGGGATAAATTTGCCAGTTAGTTGGAGCAGCAGTACTTCCCAGGATTTTCTGCCAGATATTTTCCTGATTAGAGTTGAGAAGTTTGGCAACGGTAGGAGGTTTTACTACTTTGGGTGGAGAAAATTGGGGTAAAAAAAATTTGGCTACCACCGGTATTGACACCAGCAAAATAGAACCTAGTAATAAATGATAAAGTCGTAACATTTTTTCAAAATCCAGAGCCAGGGATTGCAGACTAACGATATCTACAATACTTTATGGATCTCTACTTCGGGAGAGTTTCTGGCTATGATGTATATCTAAGAACATCAATCAAGTTGTTCTTAGATTACATCTTATGGTTTATTGCCTAAGTTGACACATTAAGCAATACTGTACTCCTACAAATAATTTGTATTGCTTTCAATGGTTCAGCCGTTTAATCTTCGTCAAGGGCTGGGAAAGCTTCTTCAAGCTGCCACAACCGATCTTTATTTTCAACGAACCAAATACGAGTTTCTGGAGTTAATTTACTCCAAATGTCTTCAACCGGGATGTGAGGAGATGCATACTGATAATGCTGACCAAGTGATTTAAGATTGTCCGCTACATCACGGGGAATTCCAAATTGTTCCCAGTCAACTGTGATATGTCTTCCCGAAACTCCGGCTGTGGGGTCGAAAACCAATTGTGCCGATCTGACTAAATCAGCAAAGTGTTTCGGTTTGAGTTTGGTGATTTCTTGAATTTGGAGTGATTCGTTATGCTCTTGAGACATGATCGCCGCAGTGGTAAAGATTAGTGATTCAGTTGAATTTACTGCCAGAGATTTTTATCCCAATATTTTTACTTTAGCGCAGAGCCACTAACTCGATCGCGACTTAACCACACAAGGGGTTTAAGTAAATCGTTTAAGGTGATAAAATTTACCACACATATAGCAGTACAATGTCTAAGCTAGTAATGAAAAGTTTGTAGTAAGCACTAAAGTGCTTAGAAAATAAGGACTTTAGTCGAATGGCACTAAGTTAAGATACAGCCCTTGCCCCAACTGGTTCCCAGCCTGGAGGCTGGGAAACCATTCTCAGAGGCTCCGCCTCCTCTTTCTTGACAAGAGCCTCTCGGAACTCGTTCCCAGGCTGGGAACAAGGATACAATAAGTCTTTGGGCTTTACAAGCGTGCCATTCGACTAAAGTCCTTACTACGAACTGTTCCCAGTACCTATTTTAGTGACGAGTATAGGAATGCTCAAAGTGAGTTTTGAGTGTATGAGCCATAACAGAGATGACAATTGCTGCTATAGAAACCGATATTGCTGCGATTTTGATTCTAGAATCATCTGCAAGTATTGCTACAGCAGCTAGAGCGATCGCTATCCCAATACAACCTTGTTTGACCCGATTTGTCACCTGATAAGCTCGATTGCAAGAACTACAAATAAGTGTGTGTCGTGAAAATCTGTCTAGCAAAATCGGCTTTGAATTCAATTCGCTATTCTCAACATTTTTAAATGTAGAATAGCCTTGATAAAAAGGCAAAGATGAGCCAAACTTATCTAGCCACTTGCGGTATTCAATCACTAATGTGTCAGATGTTTTCAACGGCAAATATAATTCTTTGATACTTCTTCCTAAGCGCTCAATTTCTGCCTGTTGTCCCGCAATCAGAGGCAAATCCTGCTCCAATATTTTGTTCGTATTCAAGTGATCGAGCCAGCGCGGCCTCAGCTTGACTCCCCAAGTCATGAAATTACGATAACCTCTAGCTAAAAGACGACATCGCCCTTTACCTAAAGGAATTGAATACAAAGCTAGTCCAAATATCCAATCTTTTTTTTCAATATAAGCAGTATTTAACACAAGACTTGGAGCAACAAAATCAATATATTTCCAGGCTTCATTTGATTTGTTAGCTCCCCGCCACCTGCCTTTAACCCTCTGAACCGAATTCTCTAGCACTTCCATTTCTAGCGGTTGGGCATTTTTCCGATTACCACCACCCCTAGTGCCACTATGGCTAATAGCAACATGAGCAGGATCGATGACATTTTCGACTAGATATGTTTGGTCATAAGGCAGATCCAATATAAAGTCTGCACACACAAATCCTGGCTTATCTAAATCTGGCAAAATTGGAATAATTTCATCAACAGCAGTTTCTTTTTCGCCAGCCCATAGCCAAATCATGCCTTGGCGTTCCACAACTTTAAAAGATGGCACGCAAGCATTGACTGGAATTTTTACATCTGTTGGTAATTGGGGAATGTGCAGACATTCACCATTACTGCCAAACTGCCAACCGTGATATAAGCACTCAATTTTGCCGTCAATAATTTGTCCTTCAGAAAGTTTGGCTGTACGATGAGGACAACGATCTGCTAAACAAATCAATTGTCCATCTTTGTCTTTAAACAAAACCAAAGGTTCATCGTACAAGGAAAAGCTATGAGGGCGGTTGGCAGGCAAGTCTTTGACGAAGGTGACGGGATACCAGCATTGCCTCCAGTTAAATTCTTGCTTTTCCTCTAGTTTCTCAAAAGTAGAAGTTGGTGGTATCGCCTGTAGTGTTTCTGTTTCTAATGACATAGTTTTCTCCAGGTTTATATTATTTTATACTTTTGGATTAGTAAATTTTTAGTTCTATAGATAGAACATTTCTAGGGTAATTAAAAAATTAACCATGAGAAAGCATTCAAGCATTTTGAGCAAATCAAAGATCGTTTTGCTTGCGGAAAACACCCAAATGAGAAAGCAAACTGGGGTTTGAGTAAGTCAAAGGTCATTTTGCTTGCTGAAAATACCGAAATGAGAAAGCATTCAAGCATTTTGAGTAAGTCGAAGGTCATTTTGCTTGCTGAAAATACCGAAATGAGAAAGCATTTAAGCATTTTGAGTAAGTCAAAGGTCATTTTGCTTGCTGAAAATACCGAAATGAGAAAGCATTCAAGCATTTTGAGTAAGTCAAAGGTCATTTTGAGAAAGTATTTAAGTATTTTGAGCAAGTAAACGGGTATTTTTAGCAAGAAATAAAACTTTTTGATAAAGTAATCAGCAAATATACTTGACAATGAAAAATAGCGCCAGCACAAATAAAGTAGGCGCTCAAATCACTTAATAACTTTTTTATAAGTTTCTGATTTATAGAAGGATTGCCTCAGCTACTCATCTTCGATTAGAACTGTAACAGCAGCGATCGCAATCAACATTTCGTCATTTTTATCGTTGAGTTCGGGAATCGCCCGCCCTTGAACGATCATCCCCCCAGATTCTACGGTGAGGGTTTTTCGCCCAAATGGTAATACAGCGAGTACTTCTTCTTCTCTAACTTGTTCTGGATATGGCACTGCCACCTGAACTTCTATAATCATTTGATTGGGGTGACTTAAACCTGCAACCTCCCAAACACCAGGTAAGGCATTGTGAGCGATCGCATTACGTACTGCCCTAGATGCTGCTACTGTTGGTTCTTGTCCGTGTTGATCGATTCCCATCCCCATTTCGATAATCAAGCGTTTACGCGCCATTGCTAACTCCGGTAAATCTTGCATCTTGACACTAAAAAAGGCAGAAGTTAAAGAAGCTACTTGGAAAAACACTTTGCTACTTACTGCATCCTCCTGCCTCTGCCTCACACCATACGTTGCAAGCGATTCAGACGCTCCGAGTAACTTTTCATCACCTGTAGAGCAAACACAGGTGTTTCCTGAACGGCAAAGAGAAAGCCTTGCTCATCAAGAAAACCCAGCTTGGTATCCACCTTGGCAATAGCTGCGTAAGTTCTACTTTTTACTCCTACAAGTACCCCTGCACCAAAAATTTCGCCTGTTCCAACGGTTTCTACAATCTTGCCATTGACTAATATATCGACCTCTCCTTCGATAATTCCATACATTTCATCACCAGACTGTCCTTCTTCAAAGATGACTTGACCTGCTGAAAATACTTTAGGGTCGGGTTGTTTTTGAAAGATACTGACTGTGACTACAGGACTTAGCATTAGAGCAACCCCAAAATTATTTATTTTTAAACGAAACTTTTTGATAGCTTTAGGCGAACCCAGAAAAGTATACTACTTTCTGTTGGTTAACTCTCAATCTCCGCAAAATTCCTGATTAGTCTGCTTATCGCCTAGAAACTTCTCTCTGGTTTTACTACGCAAAACCGTCTTTTTCTTCGTCAAAGAGACAGTTTTACCCCACCCTAACCCTCCCCTTATAAAGGGGAGGGAACTAAATTTTCTATTTCCCCCCAAAACATCGGGGGGATTAAGGGGGGTAATTCGACTTGTGTATGCACGGTAGCCGAAGCTGAGAGGGGCTGGGGGAAGGTCAAATAATACTTATCAAACTCAGGTTAAAATAGCGAATTTTGGTTTTCATACCATCTTCTATAATTAATAAAACCTGCACACCTAATTTTAGGCATGAGACTGTGACCGAATCAGGAAGTTACAAAGATACTGTAAACCTACCCAAGACTAATTTTGATATGCGGGCAAACGCGATCAAGCGTGAGCCTGAAATCCAAAAATTTTGGGAAGAAAATAAAATTTACGATCGCCTTTTTGAAAATAACCCCGGCGAATTATTTATACTCCACGATGGGCCTCCCTACGCTAATGGCTCGCTCCATATCGGTCATGCCTTAAATAAAATTCTCAAAGATATTATTAACCGCTACCAAATGTTACAAGGGCGTAAAGTTCGCTACGTTCCTGGTTGGGATTGTCACGGATTGCCGATTGAGTTGAAAGTTTTGCAGAATATGAAGTCAGCAGAACGGCAAAACTTAACGTCTTTACAACTGCGGCAAAAAGCGAAAGAATTTGGTCTAGCGACGGTAAACGATCAGCGCCAAAATTTTAAACGTTACGGTATTTGGGGTGATTGGGATAACCCTTATCTAACTCTGAAGCCGGAATATGAAGCGGCTCAAATTGGCGTGTTTGGTCAGATGTTCTTAAAAGGTTACATCTATCGCGGTTTAAAGCCGGTTCACTGGAGTCCGAGTTCTCATACCGCTTTGGCGGAAGCTGAGTTGGAATATCCTGAAGGTCACGTTTCCCGCAGTATCTATGCAGCTTTTGCAATCACAAGTTTGGCGGAAACTGTAAAACCACTGTTGGCGGAATATCAGTCAGATTTGGGTGTGGCTATCTGGACGACTACACCTTGGACAATTCCAGGGAATTTGGCTGTGGCGGTGAATGCAGATTTGAATTATGCAGTGGTGGAAGTGGAACCCCACCCCCTAACCCCCTCCCCGCAAGCAGGGAGGGGGAGTGAGGAAGTTTCTTCCCCCTCTCCGTTAACGGTGAGGTTCCGCTATCTCATCGTTGCTGCTGATTTAGTGGAACGTTTATCTTCAACCTTAGGAGTTGAGTTAACTGTAAAAGCCACCTTCAAGGGGAATGATTTAGAACATACTACTTATCGTCATCCTCTATATGACCGCGAAAGTCCGATTGTTGTCGGCGGCGATTACATCACAACTGAATCAGGTACGGGGTTGGTACATACTGCTCCCGGTCATGGTCAAGAAGACTACATTGTTGGTCAGCGTTACGGTTTGCCCATCCTTGCACCAGTGGATGACAATGGCAATTTTACCGAAGAAGCGGGAGAATTTGCAGGGTTGAATGTTCTGGGTGATGGAAATCAAGCGGTAATTGATGCACTGGCTGCGGCTGGTTCTTTGTTGAAGGAAGAACCATATCCCCACAAATATCCTTATGATTGGCGGACGAAGAAGCCAACGATTTTCCGCGCCACGGAACAATGGTTTGCCTCTGTGGAAGGATTTCGGGAAGAAGCATTAAAGGCGATCGCCACGGTAAAATGGATTCCAGCCCAAGGTGAAAATCGGATTACGCCAATGGTGGCAGAACGTTCCGATTGGTGTATCTCTCGTCAACGCGTTTGGGGTGTACCCATTCCCGTTTTCTACGACGAAGCCACGGGAGAACCACTGCTGAACGAAGAAACAATCAACCACGTCCAAGGAATCATCGCAGAAAAAGGTTCCGATGCTTGGTGGGAACTTTCAGTTGAGGAATTATTACCAGAATCTTATCGTAATAATGGCAAGTCGTACCGCCGGGGTACAGACACAATGGATGTATGGTTTGATTCTGGGTCATCTTGGGCAGCCGTCGTCCAACAGCGTCCATTACGCTACCCTGCTGATATATATTTGGAAGGTTCTGACCAACATCGCGGTTGGTTTCAATCCAGCTTGCTCACTAGTGTAGCGGTAAATGACATTGCGCCTTATAAAACTGTACTAACTCACGGCTTCGCTTTGGATGAACAAGGGCGAAAGATGAGTAAGTCAGAAGGAAATGTGGTTGACCCAAATACAATCATTGAAGGCGGAAAAAATCAAAAAGTAGAACCGCCTTACGGTGCAGATGTATTGCGATTGTGGGTATCATCGGTTGACTACTCCGGCGATGTTCGCATTGGCAAAAACATCATTAAGCAGATGAATGATGTTAGAGGCAAAATTCGCAATACAGCGCGGTTTTTGTTGGGTAGCTTGGATGATTTTGACCCAGAAAAAGATGCAGTTCCCTTTGAAGAATTGCCAGAACTTGACCGTTATATGCTGCACCGCATCACCGAAGTATTTGAGGAAGTAACCGTTGCCTTTGAGAGTTTCCAATTCTTCCGCTTCTTCCAAACAGTGCAGAATTTCTGCGTAGTGGATTTATCCAACTTTTATTTAGATGTGGCCAAAGATAGGCTGTACATCAGTGCTAAGAATGCTTTCCGCCGTCGCAGTTGTCAAACGGTGCTGAAGATAGCAATAGATAATTTAGCACGAGCGATCGCACCAGTGTTATCTCACACTGCCGAAGATATCTGGCAATATCTCCCATACAAAACACCTTACAAATCGGTATTTGAAGCCGGTTGGGTGCAGGTTGAGGAAAAATGGCGTAATCCAGAGTTAGCAGAATTTTGGGAAACGCTGCGACAACTCCGCACCGATGTGAATAAAGTGTTGGAACAAGCCAGGATAGAAAAACTCATTGGTTCTTCTCTGGAGGCGAAAGCTTTGATTCATATACCTAACAAACAATTAGGCGATGCTATCAAAGCCTTTAACCCGGTTAAGGGTAACGGGATTGACGAATTGCGGTATTTATTGCTGACTTCCCAGGTGGAATTATTAGATTCTGCTGAAGGATTGCAAGGATTGAAATATACAGCGCAGACGGAAGACTGGGGAATTGGAGTAACGAATGCAGACGGGCAAAAATGCGATCGCTGTTGGAACTACTCTATTCATGTGGGAGAATCAGCACAACATCCCTTAATTTGCGAACGGTGTGTTGCAGCCTTAGCTGGAGAGTTTTAAAAGCAAAAATTCCCCGGCACTAGCAAACTACAAATGGCTAAATGCACTGACAGCAATTTTCTTTTACATGAAGTACAAAACTACAGGATTTGAGGCAAAAGACAGAAACAAGGAAGTAGAAACTCTTGATTTTTGATGCGTGAATCCTGCATTTTGTACCTCATCTACTGGAAACTGCAAGAATATAGAGACGAGCAGTGCTAAGTCTCTATTAGAGGATGTTTGAAAAGTCCTCTTGTTGGTAGCAAAACGTTTCAAATCCCCCTAAATCCCCCAATTTATTGGGGGACTTTAATTCCGGTTCCCCCCAATTTATCGAGGGGTTAGGGGGGATCAACAAGTGCCTAAAATCATAGGTAACTACTTTTCAAACAACCTTTTAGCGTTCTATATAACCGATATTTAATTTATAGAAATCTCTTTTTAACACGATGAAGTCCGCATAAGCGGACTTCGCTGTATAGCCTAGTCATTCCCAGAAATTACGCAACTGGGACAAAGTTAAATATGTAATTAAATCAGGTTGCAGTCAGCGAGTGAAAGAATATTTTACGTAATACGTATTATAGTTATTTCGTATTATGCAGAAGTTTCAAGTGTAATATACTATAGCAAAAAAAAATTGGGTATTATTACTGAATATTTATCAGTATTTTCACTGTATTATCTTCTCTTAAATCGATAAATTAGGTTATTATTAAAAAAAAATAAAGGTATGGATTAATACGTGTAATCTGGTTTAAAACATCCATTAACTCAATCAAAATTTAAGAGATAGAGAGATATGTCAAACAAAATTGCTAAGGAATTGGCTGATTTTCTGGTGCAAATAGAACAGCGATCGCAGTTTCATACAGGCTATCCATATAATTTAAGTTGTGATTACAGTGCGATCGGTAAATTTTTCAATTTTCTGTTAAATAATGCTGGAGATCCATATATTGAACCAGATTTTGGTCTCCATTCTCGTAAGTTTGAGCAAGAAGTATTATCTTTTTTTGCCCAACTTTATAAAATACCAGAAAATCAGTTTTGGGGTTATGTTACTGCTGGCGGAACTGAAGGTAATTTATATGGAATGTTCTTAGCAAGAGAAATCTACCCTGATGGTATTCTTTACTCATCACAAGACTCTCATTACTCCATACCAAAAGCAGCAAAATTATTCCGCATTCAACACAATGTTGTTAACTCACAAATTAATGGAGAAATGAATTATGAACATTTTGAAAAACTGATTAGCGAAAATCGCAATTATCCTGCGATCGTAAATTTGAATATTGGGACTACTGTCAAAGGCGCAATTGATAACTTAGACAAAGTTCTCGAAATTTTAGAGCGCAATCAAATTAAAGATTACTACATTCATTGTGATGCCGCCCTTTCAGGATTAATATTACCCTTTCTAGATGGCGCTCCACAAGTTAACTTTCAAAAACCGATAGATAGTATAGCTATTTCTGCTAAATTCATTGGTTCGCCCTTGCCTTGCGGTGTAGTTTTAACCAAGAAAAAATGGGTAGAAAAAGTTGAAACAGCAATTGAATATATTGGTTCATCAGATACAACCATTCTGGGTTCTAGAAACGGTCATACCCCTCTGATTCTTTGGTATGCAATGAAAACAAGAGGTTATGATGGATTAGCCAAAGAAGCAAAGACTTGTATAGATAATGCTCAATATCTTTTCCAACAACTTAAAATCAGAGAATATCCATGTATGCTCAATAAATTTTCCAATACCGTAGTGTTTCAAAAACCTTCTCAAAGATTAATTAAAAAGTGGCAGCTAGCGATTTATGAAAATTGGGTACACATTATAGTCATGCAAAATATCGATCGGCACAAAATAGATACTTTTGTTAACGAACTTTTGTTAGAAGAAGGATTAGTTGATAACGTAGATAATTTCCACCTACAATCAACACTACACTAAGAATAGATTCCCAAGTGAAATTAATCACCCAGTTTAACAAAGTGTTTCTTTAAAAAGAATTTGCTCCCAAGATTTTATCTTTTTAAAAAGTTTTTTCCGCACAAGTTAGCAGCAAGGAGTATTTCTACTTCAGACCGTTCCATAGGTGGTAAGAAAAAATACCCTTGCCCATAATCACATTCTAAAGCCTTCAATTGTGTTAATTGGTTTACAGTTTCTATGCCTTCTGCTGTTACAGACATATTTAAATTATGGGCTAATGTCACAATCGCTCGAATAATTTCTAAATTTTCTCCTCGACTACCTATACTGCTAACAAAAGAGCGGTCAATCTTAATGGTTTTGATTGGTAGGCGATGTAGATAACTCAAGGATGAATAGCCAGTCCCAAAATCATCCATGTGCATTTCAACATTCAGTGCTGTTAATTGGGAAAGCACAGTGGTAGCTAATTCAAAATTATCCATCAACAAGCTTTCAGTAATCTCCAATTTCAAACAGCATGGCTCCAGTCCAGTTTGCTGCAAAATATGTTTAACTTGTTTAAACACATCGGGTTGTGTGATTTGTTTACCAGAAAAATTTACGCTCATCGTCAAAGGTTGTGAGGTAGGAAATTGTTTATGCCATTTCTGCATTTGGTGACAGGCTTCATAAAGCACCCATTGCCCGATACTAACAATCATTCCAGTTTCCTCAGCTAGGGGAATAAAATCTTGAGGGGAAATAAGTCCTCGTTCTGGATGATACCAACGTATCAGTGCTTCAAATCCAATAATTTTGCCAGTTGTCAGAGAAACAATTGGCTGGTAATTAAGGCGAAATTCTTCTTGCTTGATCAGCGCATTTCGCAGAGCAGTTTCTAACTCTAAAAGCAAAGCTGCACCCTCGTGCATCTTTGGATCAAAAACCTCATAACGTGCCTTACCAAGTGATTTGGCACAATACATTGCCACATCAGCATCGCGTACAATCTGTGCTGCTTGCTCATAATCTGCTCTACTCAAAGCGATGCCAATACTAACATTGGTAAACACCCGATGCTCATTTAATTGAAATGGCAAAGCTAGCACCTTTTTAATTCGCTCGGCGACCTGTATCGCTGTGTTAATATCCTCAATTTCCTCAATTAAGATTGTGAACTCATCTCCGCCAAAACGAGCTACTATGTCTTCGCCTCGCAGAACTGACTTAAGCCGATGAGAAATTGCAATCAGAAGTTGATTTCCTAGTAGATGTCCAAGGCTGTCATTAACAACTTTAAAGCGATCTAGGTCTAAGAATAGTACGGCAAATAAATAATTATTTTGCTCTTTAGACTGTTCTATTGCCTGCTGCACCCGCTCCATAAATAACCGTTGATTAGGTAATCCAGTTAGCCCATCATGAAGACTATTGTGCAGTAATTGTTCTTGTGCTTCTTGACGTTTAACAATATCTTGTTGAAGTTGTTTATTAACCCTAATAAGTTCAATAGTGCGTTCTAGCACCAACTGCTCAAGTTGATAACGATACTGGATTAATTCTTTCTCTGCTAGCTTCCGCTTAGTGATATCACGGACAATAACAATATACTCCCGCAGCAAAGAATTAAATGGCTGGGAAATCGTTGATTCAACAATTCGCAAACCTTGGTTAATTTTCAAGCTTTGCTCGCTTCTAGTAGACCATTGCTCCGGTTTGCCGCGATAGCATATTAGAAGTTGATTTAAGTTTCGCCCAAGTAGCTGCTGAACACTTGTTTGAAATAATTCTTCAGCAGCGGCATTTGTCTGAGAAATTGTCCCATCTTCATCTAATACTAAAACAGTATCTGGAACAGTATCGAGAGTAGTGATAAATAGGTTTCTTGCTTGTTTGCGTGCTTCATCAATAGCAATGATTTGTGGTAAGGTTGTCCAACAAGCGATCGCAACCCCTGTAAAAGAAAGCGTCACTAATAAAATCGCTAGAAAGGAATTTTGAGGATGATTAGAAAATCTATCTAAAAAATCGCGAATAACCCAACTGATTGTGGCAGTAATACAAATTAATGATACTAAAACAATCACTTGTAATACTACAAAATCTGGATTATTTCTACTAGGCTTAGTATCGTAACGCTGTGTCCACCAATTTGGATGTAATGGCGCAAATCTTAACTGTCTTAGAACTAAATCTCCAATTGTCAAAATAATGGGTAATAATAATCCCACTAAGAAATCTCTCCAGTTCCAAGCTAAACCTCCCACTATTAGAACTACCGCTTCGACCATGAAAAAACCAAGCGACCACCAAGGCCATAATACGTGTGGTTTACCACGACACATCCATAATCCCAGATGTAAACCCATAATAGACATGAGATAACAAGTGCCTGCTACTGTGACAAGTTGAGATATATTTCCCAAATTTAGACAAAGCAAACTGAGTAGAAAGGTAACTAAAATAGCAGGAACAAGAACACCTTGACGGGAAACTAATGCAAATATAGGAGAAAGCTGTCTGTCTAGGGCAAGCTGGTATAATATCCGAGGAGAGTTAGAAACTGCTGTAGCAGAACTTAGAAGGCAAGATATAGTAATCAGAAGTGTTACTAGAAAAGGGGCAGATTCACCCCAAAAAGGCTTAGAAGCTTCTACTAGATTTAAAAACGCATCCTCACCTATTGTTGAATTTGGAGCCGAACGCATTAATACCCAAGAACCACCTAGAAACACCGGAGGAATTAACCAAGCAGCTACGGTTAAAAACTTTAAAGTTTTATATGGGTGGCGGCTATCAGCAACAAAAGAAGAAGTGGTTTCACAAGCATAAATTGAATAGCTAGCTAGAAAAAACCATTTTGTCCATTCTTGAAAGCTCAGGCTATGGGTGCTAGTTGGGAGAAAATTTAAATTAGCAGATGAGAAGGCTAACCATAATACGCCTTGAACACAAAACAATAACAGTAATAAAATCGCTGGAAATACAAAAAATAAATGTAGAAGCGCCAAAGCACGGGTGCCACTGAACGCTAAAACAAATGGAATCGCTGTAAATAAAACTTTTAAGAAAGTTTCTGGACAAGAAATACCTAATGTTTCAAAATTGACTTTAATTAAGTTGGTGAGAATAATTGCATACAGTGCAGGTGCTGCTGCCCAGCTAAAAAAGTATCCTAATGCTACGTAACGGCCTAAGCCAGGAAACTTCTTTAATAGCCTTGTGGTATAGTTTGGTGTTCCTCCGGCAACATCTGACCAATGCCTACCTAGACTTTGTACCTGCAAGTTAAGCAAAAAGGAGATAATCGTGCCAAAAAACCAAACTAAGATAGCTTTCGGCCCTAACGCTGCATGAATGATAGGGGCAGTACCAATCCATCCAACATGACCAGTTAACCCAAAGCCCCAGGTTTCGAGATAACTTAGAGTCCGTGGTAGGCGCATTAGCAAGTGCTCATTGTTCTGTGCCCGTGCAGAATCGTTACTAACCATTGTTTCTTAGTGAGATTTACTGACCTTTTCACTCAATAGCTGAATCTCACCAATTATAGCTTCCGTATAACTGCTGAACTTTAAAAAAGGATAACTTATTTGTTACTGAATTGGGGATTTTAGATTTTAGATTGACCTTATGCCTAAAGAGCTTTCTGGAATAGAGAATTTTCAATTGGTTATTTGAGATTTATTCCATATAGCTTGTTTCTCACTGAGTAAGTATAAATTTTCTTTCTTTAGACCGTTAAAAAAATGAAAGGTTCAGATTTGTGACCTACTTAATAGACATAGACATCTCCAACAATCAATTATTCATTGCCTGAAACCCTTGTAAAGACGTAGTAATGTTACGTCTTTACATTGATATCTCTAATTTAATAAATCGGAAATCGTGTTGTTCATCAATAATTAACTAGAGCTATAGCTTTTGCAACAACTCCTGAGTTAATTGCAAGAAAGCTTTTGAACCTGCTGATTGGGGAGCAATTAAAACAGCTGGCATAAAACTATCAACAGCCTTAGCAACATTGACATCAACTGGTATTTGTACCTTACAGATTTTTTCGACACCAAAATCTTCGACAACGCGGTGCATTACTTGTTTATAGTATCTGCCAGTAAGCAGGTTAGCACTGGACATACTAAATACAATTCCCAACATTTTTATATCTATCTTGGTTTCATGTCCGTGACTATCTTTTAATTGGGCAATCCGTCTTTCTAGCAGTTGAATACCCACTACAGATAATGGTTCTGGTTTTGCAGGAAGTATGTAGAAATCACTGGCAGCTAAAGCGCTACGAGTCAAGAGATTATAGCCCGGTGCGCAATCGAGAAGGATAAAATCATATTCTTGATGTACTGGTTTTAAGATATTATTAATTAAGACCCTTTCAAAGCGATTCCAAATCGTTTCAAAGTCTTGTTCGCCCAAAGCAGTTGCTTGCTGATGCAGCATTTCTGAAACAACAAATTCATCATATAAATCGATATCTCCCGGCAATAAATCTAGTCCGGGAAGATTACAAACCTGGGATTGAATGATATCCTGAATTGTAAACTTTGCTTGGGGATCTGGATTGATAACTTCGTCTATCAGATACCTAAATGTCTTACTTTGTTTACGAAGCTTGGCAAAATCTAAAGGCGACATCAAACTGAGTGTGGCACTAATTTGGCTGTCTAAATCAAGGACAAGCACCCGCTTGCCATGATTTTTAGCTAAACAAGTAGCTAAGTTGACAGTGAGGGTGGTTTTACCAACACCACCTTTCATATTGGCAGTAGCAATTACATATCCCATTGATTGAGTCCTCTATTGACGCATTCCCATTAGTGGTCTGTCCCATTAAATATTATGGGTTTGTAGTAAGCACAAAGCGTGCTTAAAAATCCAGGACTAAAGTCCTTATTACGAACTTATTCACCCCTCGTAACTAATGGGACAGACTACTAGGTAGCGTACACCTCTGCTGATATTTTAAATCTTCCATTAAATTTAATATTTTCAGAAATTCAAAAGAGTGATTTCAGCGATTTCTACTCATTGAGGCAGTAACATGTAGTTGGCTCTTTATCTGGAATCGAGCTATCAGCCTCCTTTACTCCATAATGACAATAGTTTGGCTTAATCCTGTAACAGCTCGCTCTCCAAAGCAATTATAGAGGTATTGACAAATACAGTAGCCCTAAATCAATTGTGAGAAAATAATAGTGTTGTGAATATCACTAAGTATTGGGTGCCAAATGTGGATACATTTGCTAATTGAATTGAACGAAGCCGATCGATAATTTCGTGAAATCAAAGGCGCATTTACACACAAACTTATAAGGTAATTAAAATGACTTACGATTCAGAAGATGTAGAACAAATCCTGCAAAAAGCACTCACTCGTAAAGACAAAGGTGAATTTTCACGAGAACAGCTTTTAGAAATGGCATCTGAGTTAGGTATTTCTTCTAATATTTTGGAAGCAACTGAAAAAAAGTGGCTGGTTCAACAAGAAGAGGAACGTTCGCGACACACATTTAATACTTTCCGACGCAGAGCCTTTTGGACACACTTTGTTTCTTTCGTAGCGGTGAATTTATTCCTCATTCTTTTAAATTTAATCACTAGTCCTAGTTATTTTTGGGCTATTTTCCCAGTATTAGGATGGGGGTTAGGATTATTTTTTCATTGGTGGAGTGTTTATCAGAGTAAATCAGAGGATGACGAGATCGCTTTTCAGAAATGGCGTACACAAATTTAACTTCTCCTTTAACGATCAATCTCAGATATTTAGCGATCGCTGTTATCCAAATTTGTGCGTCCTTCTAAATAAAATCTTCTCATGAACTACTCACATTCACCGCCAGGGGTGAGTGTGAGCTTTGTAATTTATAGGGAATTGCCTGTGACATTGCAAAATATATAAATCTGGGCAACCTTAAACTTGAGGAGTTGTATAATCACGACCTTTGATCCTTATCTTTGTGCTTGCCAATTTGCCAAAATAGAGCTGTAGGCTAGAATAACTACGCTTTAAGAAGCTTGATTGCCTAAACTCAGGAGCAAGGGTCGGCTGGTTAATAAGATAAGAGGAAGGGAGTATGGACAACAACAACAACTGGTTGCAACAGCTAATGATGGTGGGTCTTGGCACAACGTCTATAGTCGCAGAAAAACTGCGGCAAGTCAGCGATGATTTAGTCAAAGACGGTAAGCTCAATCCTGAGCAAGCCAAGGCGGTAATAGATGATATTGCCCAGCAGTTAAAGTCGGAACAGGGAAACTTCGATGTGCAAATGCAACGGCAAATGCGAAACATGATGCAGGATTTGGGGGTGGCTCGTCAGTCAGAAGTGGACGAACTGAGGGGTAGAATTGACCGTTTAGAGCGTCAATTACGCGATTTAGAAAATAAGCTTTGGCGTTAGAATGCCCTTTCTGATTTAAACTAAATGTGTCCTGTTGGTAATCTTTTTGCCAGGATACCTAAGTAAGGAGAACTGATTTTGAAACCAATTTTCCTCAGCGTGGCCTTCATGCTGGTATGTGTTGCGCTTTTGATTGTGGGGCAAGTAAGTAGTAAACAGAATACTGCAATTGCTGCCGAGTTAACCCAAACGCCGCCAGCCTCCACAACTGTAACTGAAAACAATATCTTAATAGCGAGTAATCCTATGTCTGATGCTAATGCCGTAACCACTCCCTCTGGATTAAAGTATGTGGAGTTAAAAGAGGGGACTGGGGCGACTCCTAAACCGGGACAAACGGTTGAAGTTCACTATGTCGGCACTTTAGAAAATGGTACTAAGTTTGATAGTTCACGCGATCGCGGTCAACCGTTCAGCTTTAAAATTGGTGCTGGACAGGTAATCAAAGGTTGGGATGAAGGACTTAGCACTATGAAAGTAGGCGGTCTTCGTCAGTTAATCATCCCCTCTGAGTTAGGCTATGGTGCTCGTGGTGCTGGTGGCGTGATTCCACCCAATGCCACTCTAATTTTTGAAGTGGAATTGCTGGGAGTTAAATAGGGATTGGGGCATGGAGATAATTAACAATATTCCATGCTCCATGCTCTACCAAACTATTTTCTTAATAATTACTTGGTCAACTTAACTTCTTGAACCTGGTAAATAATTGTTATTTGAACCTGGCAAATAGTTATTACTAGAACCTGCTAAATAATTATTTTGTCCAGCATAATTCTTAAACTTTGTAAACAGTGGATCGAATAAAACTTTAATAGTACCTGTTGGCCCATTGCGGTGTTTAGCTACAATTACTTCTGCAATCCCGCGATCGGGAGTATCTGGAGAGTAATATTCATCGCGGTACAACATTATTACTAAATCCGCGTCCTGTTCGATCGAACCCGATTCTCTCAAATCTGACAACATCGGGCGTTTGTTAGTGCGTGCTTCTACCCCTCGACTCAACTGAGATAAAGCAATAACTGGTACAGATAATTCACGCGCTAAACCTTTGAGTTGACGTGTAATTTTTGATAATTCTTGAACTCGATTATCACCTGCTCCTTCCATCAATTGCAAGTAATCTATTACAATCAAACCCAGTGTTCCTTGCTCTGCTTGCAGTCTTCTTGCCTGACTACGCATTTGTGTAACTGTAATATTCGGTGTGTCATCAATATAAATCGGCATCTCGGAAAGGATACCAATAGCACGGCTTAAAGGTTCCCACTGTGTTTGGCTCAGACGTCCAGTCCGCAGATAACTACTTTCAATTTGTGCTTCGCTAGCTAATAACCGTTGCGTCAGTTGCTCTTTTGACATTTCCAAACTGAAAATACAAACTGGTAGTTTCTTCCGCTCGTCAATGTTATCACGCTTGATAATAATTTCGTAATTGGCAATATATTGTGCAATATTCATCGAAAAGCTTGTCTTTCCCATTGCAGGTCTAGCAGCGACAATAATTAAATCAGAACGTTGAAAGCCGCTAGTCATGGCATCTAAATCGTAAAATCCGGAGGGAATCCCAGGTAAGGAAATGCCTTGATTTCGCTCCTCAATATCCTGAAAATTATTAATTAGAGTATCAGAAATGTGAACTAAACCCGATTGGGGACGTTCTTGAGTAACGCCAAAGATTTTCTGTTCTGCCCGATCTAAAACTTGTGGTAACTCGGTTTCTGTTTCGTAACCAAGATGTACAATTTCATTGCCAGCTTTAATTAATTGTCGCCGCAGGTATTTTTCCATGACTAACCCTGCTAAGGCGTCGATGTTAACTGCTGACACTGTACGGTCTACCAGAGTTGCTAATTTATTTCTACCACCTATCCGGGCTAGCATTTCATGGTCGGTCAGCCAACTTGTCACAGAGAGTAAGTCTGTGGGTTTACCTTGAGTGTGGAGCCTCACAGCTGCTTGATAAATATCTTTGTGAGCGCTAATGTAAAAAGCTTCGGGAAGGAGGCGATCGCTAACTCGACTAATCGCTTCTGGATCTAGCAAAATACCCCCCAAAATCGCTTCTTCCGCCTCAATATTTTGTGGTGGAAGGCGTAGTTGACCGCCGTTGGCATCGCTACCTAGCCCTTGAAAACTCAATTCTTCAGCCATAAACGATTTTATTTTGAGATTTTGCTAGAGACGCGATTAATCGCGTCTGTGTAGGATTAGAGACGCGATTAATCGCGTCTGTACAAGAGTTAGGAGTTTCTCTTGCTCCCTCATCCCCCTTATCCCTTTGTCCCTCTTTTGAGATTAACTAGCTACTACTTGAATATCGACTTGCGCCGCTACTTCCGAATGCAGCTTAATTTCGGCTTGATAAGTACCAAGGTGGTTAATATCGGGGATGGTAATTCCACGCCGATCGATTTCTTGACCGGTGGCTGCCTTAATTGCATCTACAACATCTTGGGTGGTGATAGTACCGAAAATTGCTTCGTTTTCACCAACTTGTTTAGCAATTGTCAAGCTGCCAACTTTTTCTAAAGATTCTTTTTGCTCAAGAGCTTGTTGTCTGAGTTCTAATTGCCGTTGACGCTCTTGCTCGCGACGGCGTTCTACTTGCTTGAGAATACCAGGAGTGGCATTGGTTGCCAATTTCTGGGGAATCAGATAGTTACGAGCGTAGCCAGGAGCTACTTCCACTAAGTCGCCAGATTTTCCCAGCTTGCTGATATCCTGATTTAAAACTAACTGCACGCGTTTCGCCATCGTTTTTCGTTTTTCCGGTAAAATATGATTAATTTGGGTGGGTTTGAGCAGCATAGCTCACTAAAACAGTGGCTGTTAGCTGTAGCAGGGCGTTGAGCCAGTGCTGAGTAAACAGTCCTAAATAACGAGTGTTTTTTCAGAACTTAGAACTCCTGAAATGAGTATATTGTCCCAAGTAGCTTTGCCCATACCCTAAAGCTTACAGATCCTAGCGAAAGGAAGGGGGCGATCGCAACTATTAGCGCTAGAAAGTTGGAGGAATGGGAGCAGGGGAGCAGGGGAGACAAGGGAGACAAGGGAGACAAGGGAGGCAAGGGAGACAAGGAGATAAACAAAACTCTTAACTCTTAACTCTTAACTTTTAACTCCTAACTCAGCACTCAGCACTCAGCACTCCTAACGTCCAATGCCCAATACCTAAAAGTTATTTTTCATTTCCCGTATCCGCGCAAAGGTTTCCACTCCATCGCTACCTTTAACGGTTGATTGTAATGATGGCTGATCCCAACGTAAAAAGGGATTAGTTCGCTTCTCCATTCCCAGCAGCGAGGGTATGGTAGCTTCTCCTCGACTACGGTAAGTTTTCACTTCGTTGAAACGTCTTTGTAAGTCGGCATTGTCGCCATCCACAGTGAGGGCAAATTGCAGATTTCCTAAAGTGTATTCGTGGGCGCACCAAATACGCGTATCATCTGGTAAAGAGCGCAGTTTAGTTAAAGAATCTACCATTTGGGTTGGTGTTCCTTCAAACAAGCGACCGCAACCGCCAGAAAATAAGGTATCGCCGCAAAATAAATCGCCTGTCTCACCAGATTTTTCGGGGGGAAAGTAGTAAGCGATGTGAGCGCGGGTATGTCCGGGAACAAAAATAACTTCAGCTGTGCGATCTGCAAACTGGACGCGATCGCCTTGTTGCAAAAACACCTGCTGTCCCGGAATTCGCCCGCGATCTTCGACGCCACCGTAGACTGTTAGTTGCGGAAAGTGTTCTATTAATTTCTGATTGCCACCTACATGGTCATTGTGGTGGTGTGTGTTGAAAATCGCTACCAATTCAGCTTTTAACTGTGCAAGTTGCTTTAGTACTGGTTCAGCCTCTGCTGGATCGACAACCGCAGCAATTTGTTTCTGGCGATCTACCAGCAAAAATATGTAATTATCTGAGAGTGCCTCAAGCCTGATTACTTGCATTACTTAATATCTCCCTTTCAAGTAAATACTTTGGAACTTTTCAACAATCTTAAATATCTCAGTCAGAAAAGGTTGAGAAAGTCCATAAATACTATGATAATACACAACCGTAATAATACTTAAAAATATGATAAGTAACTATAAATTATGATTTGGGTATATCAGTAAAATTTCTCTGGGAGGAAGTGTAAAAGCTAAGTTAGATTTATTCTGTTCTTTTTGTCCTAAATTGTCTTTTTTACTCAAAAACACCAAATCAGTTATCGAAAAATTTTTATTTATACATATTAACTATTAATACGGATAATACGGAATTTTATAGATTCACCTTGGATTATTTATAAAAGATAGATGTTAATAACAACTAAATAGAGCAATCAATCGTGGTGAAAAAAAGATGAGCTTTCCAATTTTTCATTTGCAGGTTCATAAATGAAGCTAATCCATACAACTAGCTGGTATTTTCCAGATTCATCAGCCGGTGCTGAAGTATACTTAGATTCACTACTGCATGGCTTACAAGTACATGGACTCGAAAGTATTGTCGCTGCTCCTAAACAAGGTACAGAGGAAGATACTTACGAATACAATGGCATCTGTGTTTATCGTTATCCTGTTTTTCCTAACCCCAGCAAGATACAGGTACACAAACAGCTACCCCACGGCGGCTTTAAAACTTTTGCTAATTGGCTAGAAAACAATCGAGCCGATATATACCATCAACATTCATGGCGATTTGACTGCGGTTTACATCATCTTGCTCTCGCCCGCCAGTTAGGGATGGCTACTGTAGTCACCGTCCACATACCTGAACCTATATGTCTGCGTGGTACGATGATGCGCTGGGGTGAAGAACCTTGCAATGGGCTGATTGACTCTGTTAATTGTAGTCAATGTTTGGGAGTAGCAAAACAAGTATCGCCTTGGATGCTTAAGGCTTTAGGTGAAGTTCCCTTGGATGTTGGCATCGCAGCAGAAACAAAATTACTTACTTCTAAAAATTTCAAGCTACGCCTGCTTGGTAAAACTCTTGGTATTCCTACCCTAGTGTCTCAACATAGACGCAATTTGATGCAATTAGCAAAACTAGCCGATCGCATTGTTGTAACAAGTAATTGGCAATACAATGCTTTTGTTGCAAACAATGTTCCTCCCGAAAAACTTACTGTCTCTCGGCAAGGTGTTGCTAACACTTTCAAACGTGAAGTAACATCAAATAAACTACAAAACTCTACATTAAAAATCGGCTTTTTGGGCCGTTGGCAAGAAACTAAAGGGGTACAAGTTTTAGTAGAAGCGGTACATAGTCTACCAAATGATATACCTGTAGAGTTAATTCTTCATGCTACTCATCCGGGAAAATACGGTGCTGCCAATCGGGAAAAAGTTATCGCGATCGCTGCTCGTGACAGCCGGATTCGGATTGCTGAACCACTTTCACGCGAAGCAGTACCAGATGCATTAGCAGGTTTCGATATACTAGCAATACCGTCGCAGTGGTTAGAAACTGGCCCCATAGTTGCTTTAGAAGCACAAGCTATGGGCATTCCCGTACTAGGTTCAAATTTAGGAGGGATTGCTGAGTTAGTCAATCACGGCATTGATGGTTGGTTAGTTCCAGCCAAAGATGTCCAAGCATGGGCACAAGCGATCGCAACTTTAGCCAAAGACGCCGATTTACTAGCTAAGTTACGTCAAGGTATCCAGCCAGTACGTACAATGGATACTGTTGCTTCAGAGATGTTGGCACTTTACCATGAAATCTTAAAAATTCCTCAGAAAAACTTTATATCTTGATGGATTGACACCGAATTTCTTTAGTTGCTTCAACTCCGACAAAACAAATTAAATTAATATTTGCAGATTTAGCAACATCTGACAAATATTGGGAAAATTAAATAAAAATAAGTATAAAAATAGTGAAAAAATTTTCTAAAATATCCTTGTTGGTTTCCGATTTATCAAGTGCAGCAATTCTGCGTGCATACTTGATAGCAAAAGCTCTTAATCAGTTAGGATATGAAGTTGAAATTATGGGTTTTTTATTTGGAAATAACTTCTATTTAAATTTACCATCAAAATTCAACGTTTATAACTTACCAGGCAAAGACTTTCCAGAGTTTTTTGGAGAAATTCAAAAATTATTACCAAAAATAAATGGCGATATAATTTATGCTATCAAACCACAAATAGCAAGTTTTGGAGTTGGACTATTAAGGAAAATATTTACTAGAAAGCCATTAATTTTAGATATAGATGATTGGGAACTCAGCTGGCATGGCGGTGATAACTGGCATTATCATCCTACACCCAAAGAATTAGCTAGGGATTTGTTGAAACCACAGGGCGCACTCAAAAATCCTCATCATACTTTATATGTGAAATGGATGGAAGGTTTGGTAAGTCACGCTGATGCTGTGACAGTGCATACTAAATTTTTGCAGCAGCGTTTTGGTGGTACATTTGTTCCGAATGGCAAAGATGTTTCCTTATTCGATCCCGCTCAATATGATGCTGAGTCTAGTAGAAATCGTTATGGTTTATCTGAATATCGGATTTTAATGTTTCCTGGTGCGCCAAGACCTTATAAAGGTTTAGAAGATGTTCTGATCGCGCTCGATAAACTTAATCAACCAGACTTGAGACTAGTAATTGTAGGTGGTAGTCCTTATGATGATTATGATAAACAACTTCAACAAAAGTGGGGACGTTGGATTATCAAATTACCTAAGTATCCAGCCGACGTTATGCCTGACTTGGTAGCAGCTGCTCACATTGTAGTTGTTCCCCAGCGAGATACTCCAGAAACTCGCGCTCAATTTCCCTTGAAGTTGACAGATGGGATGGCAATGGCTAAACCTGTATTATCAACACGCGTTGGAGATATTCCCCAACTTTTAGGTGATACTGGTTATTTAGTCGAGCCTGGTTGTCCTGAGCAAATTGCTGAACAAATTCAATTGATTTTTCAGAATTTAGAGTCAGCAAACCAGAAAGGTATCAAGGCAAGAGAAAGATGTGTGGAACACTATAGCATCGAGGCTATGGCTTCTGTGCTCAAATCAGTAATTGCTCAGTTGTGAATAATATTATTAATTAAGTTAAATTGGCATAAAAATACCCAATGTCTACCAGAAAACTAATACTAAGATTCGCCAAACCCTATCCAGGTTTAATTATCCTAACAATGCTGTTGGGATTTTCTGGTGCTTTATTTAATGGTGTCGGTGTAACTTTGATTGTGCCAGTAATTTTGAGAATTGTCGGACAACCAGTAGATTTAACTGGTTTTCCTCCGATTCTCAAAGCTGTAATGTTTCCATTTGACAATCTTCCCGAAAATTCTCGGAATTTGGGAATGGCTGGAATAATTATATTTATAATTTTCTTAAAAAACTTATCTAGTTATTTTAGTATTTTAACATCGAGTGTTTTCACTCGGAGATTAAATGCGGATATTCGCGAAGCTAGCTTAGAGCTATTGCTAGATATTGATATAGACTATTATTCAAAAACGAAAGTAGGCGATATTATTAATCGCCTTGGTTCGGAAACTGCCCGCACTTCTAGCGCTATCGGGAGTATTATCAATTTAATTATTTTAATAATTACAATTTTAGTTTTCGTTGGTTTATTATTAGCGATTTCTTGGCAGCTAACCATCGCAGCAACAATTTTATTGGGTTTTATAACATTAATCAATCAATACACAATTAGTAGAGCGAAAAAATTTGGTCAACAACTATCAGAAATGTCTACATCTTATTCCATCAGTGTTTTAGAAACATTGAATGGAATTCGTTTAGTAAAGTCAACTGCCAATGAAGACAGAGAATATCAAAAAATTACTAAATTAATCCGCGATCGCGAGAAAGCAGATTTTCAATCTCAGATAAACTCACAAGCGATCGGGCCGATAAGTGAGGTGATGGGAGTTATAGCCTTACTTTTGATTGTATTCTTGAGTAAAACTTTCTTTGCCAACCAGGTTTCTTTCCTTTCAACGGTACTACTGACATATTTATTAGTATTACTGCGACTGCTGCCTTTGGTCTCTCAGTTAAATAGTCTTCGTAGTAGCTTTGCCAATAGTGCTACTAGCGTAGAAATAGTGAGTGAGTTTTTAAGTCGCGATCGCAAGCCGTTTATGAAAAACGGTAATCTAATCTACACAGAATTAAAAGAAGGAATAGGTTTTAATTCACTTTCCTTTGCCTACCCCAGTCACGAAAAGTTAGTACTCAAAGATGTAAATTTATTTTTACCCCGTGCGACAA
The DNA here is from genome assembly GCF_034530955.1 of Nostoc sp. DedQUE05. Taxonomy (NCBI): domain Bacteria; kingdom Bacillati; phylum Cyanobacteriota; class Cyanophyceae; order Nostocales; family Nostocaceae; genus Nostoc; species Nostoc sp. DedQUE05. The sequence goes on from NZ_JAVRCB010000039.1 coordinate 59,167, forward strand.
CTCTTGCTTTGGTAGGTGGTTCTGGTGCAGGTAAGTCCACCTTGGCTGACCTCTTACCCAGATTTTACGATCCGACATCTGGCAGTATCTCTATCGATGGCACAGACCTGCGTGATTTTGATATTAAATCTCTCAGATCGCACATGGGAATTGTCAGTCAAGATACATTTCTCTTTAATGACTCGGTGCGAAATAACATTGCTTATGGAAGACCGGAAGCTACTGAAGATGAAATTATCTCAGCAGCCAAACGAGCAAATGCTTATGAATTTATTGATAAATTACCTCAAGGATTTGACAGTCAAATTGGCGATCGCGGTGTGATGTTGTCTGGTGGACAAAGGCAAAGATTAGCGATCGCTCGCGCCCTCCTGCAAAATCCAGAAATTTTGATTTTAGATGAAGCCACCAGCGCTTTAGATACTGTTTCCGAACGTTTAGTACAAGCTGCACTCGACGACTTAAGTCGCGATCGGACAACCCTTGTCATTGCTCACCGCCTTTCCACAGTCCAAAAAGCCGATCAAATTGCCGTATTAGACCAAGGACAGGTGGTAGAAGTAGGAACCCATGAAGCACTTTTACAAAAAGGGGGTTACTACTCACGCCTCTACTCAATGCAATTTGCCGCTCAAACTGAAGTTTCCACCAAAACTAATCCCAGCTTTAATCGCATTTCTCACGAACTGCGTACAAGGCTTAATTCAATGATTGGTTTCCTGGGACTATTAGTTGACGATCTAGTAGACAATTCTCAAGAACGCCAGGAATTAATTGACCACTCATACAACTCAGCCTTAAGAGTTCTCAACGCCATCGATCTCTTCAGCGATGTAGTTAACCTGAAAATTAACTGGCAGTTATCGTCAGATATAGACCAAAATCAAGATGAACATAACCAGTATCAAAACTTTAGTCATATCTCAGATGAGTTTCGCACGCGTCTCTATCCTCTGATTAGCTCTCTACACTTGCTAGCCGATAAATTAGAATCCGAACCCCAAAAACAAAATATATTAATTGCAGAATCTTATCAATCTGCTATTTACCTATTAGATGTCTTAAAGCTTTTTGAAAATAAAGTTTAATTTTAATTAATGTCAGGAACAAAAGTACTTATACCCCAATCTTAAAAAACTTATCATCCCCAAAAAAAATGGTAAATTCTTCCAAGAAAAATCAATATATTTTCTACACCGGAGAGCTATCATTCAAGCCGGACACAGCACACGAAATTCATGATGTTCTTTGTGCTAACGCCGCAGCTAACTTAGGCTACTCGTCAGTTTTAATTTATCCAGATAAAAAAAATTATTCTGTTAATCTACTATCGTTAATTTATCCTTATCAACCTAAAAGACCCGGAAAAGAATTTATCGAATTTTACGATGTGCAAGAAAAACTCAAAATTGCCGCATTGCCAATGCCTTGGCCTATCGATCGAATCGGTGGTAAATTTACTAACTCTAGTACAGTTGTAACTAAATATTATTTACCAGTTCATATCCTACCTCATACTAAAGTTGTCCACACGCGAGATTGGAACTTTGTCAAAGCCGCAGTCAAAAATAAAGTTCCGACAATTTATGAACGTCACTACTTTCAAGACCGAAAATTTGAGCAAGAAATTGTCCACAGTCCCTATTTTAAAATAGCCATAACTCAGTCAGAACCCATCCGGCAAAGCCTAATAGAAAATGGAATGCCACCAGAAAAAGTAGTTTGGCTACATAACGGATTCAATCAATCATTTTTAATCAGACAGCCCGAATCAGCCGAAAGGTGGCGGCAAGAATTGCTTATAAATGGACGTAAGCAGTTAGTTGTCTATTCAGGCGCTTTGTATCCTTTCAAAGGAGTCGATCTCTTAATTGATTCCGCCAAAGAATTACCAGAAATTCAGTTTGTCATCACAGGAGGAACAGAAGCACAAGTACAAGCATATCAACAAATAGCCAGAGATAAAAATGTCGAAAACGTTAAATTCTTAGGCTGGATACTTCCACGAGAACGATTAGTCAGCTTGTTTCAAGCAGCTGATATTTTGGTTCATCCTCACTGCGCTGGAAAATCAGCAGATTTCACGAATCCAGTTAAGTTTTTTCAGTACATGGCTGCTGGCACTCCTATAGTTGCAACTGAGATTCCACCTTTAATGGAATTCAAAACATCACCTTTGATTGCCAGTTGGTGTACACCAGATAACCCGCATAAACTTGCCGAGTCTATTCAACATACTTTAGAAACTTATCCCAGAAAATTAGAGGGTTATGCAGCTAGTATAGATTTTGCCCAGCAATTTTCTTGGGAAAATAGAATTACCAAAATATTAAGCTACGTAGAAGAGGATCAACGTCCACCAATTTTAGGGTAACGGTACAAAAATAACCGAATAAATACGATTTATGACTATTAAAACTGTTGGCATGATTAGCAGCTATTCAGGCCTTGCTAAAAATAAAGATTGGTTATGGCAACAAACTCCGCACTACTTTGGTGTTTGGAACAATATTCAAATGTTGAAAATGGCAGAAAAGCCAGACTTTATGTTGCTATATCAATTTGATTTTCCTCAAGCACCGCCACAAAAATCTTGGTTAGATAGTTTTCGCAAACAGCAGCAAAAACCAGTAGTAAATGTTGAATCTTTACTGCGTGGCGTTAACAAAGAGCGGATTATTTATTTGCTCAGAGAACCGCCTTTAGATGAAGTTCTAAAAATAACTAATCATAATTATCAAGAAGCCCAGAAGTATTGTGGCTACGTTTCTGGCCCCGATGATTTTGCTCCCATTCCTGACTATATGCCTGCTATTTGGTATCACTCAAATTCATTTCAAGATTTAAATGAAATGCCGCCGCCCCCAAAAGTTGCCCCATGTAGTTGGATTACTTCGGGAATTAGCCGCACAGCCAATCATCGCCAGCGTTTAGATTTTTTACAATCTTTGCAATCTAGTGGCATGAAATTTGATTTGTATGGGCGTAACTTACCAGAATGGGCGAACAGTTCGGGAGAACTAGGTAACAAATGGTATGGCATGGCACCATACTATTACAATCTGGCAATTGAAAATTATGCTGATAATAATTGGTATGTGAGTGAGAAACTTTGGGATAGTTTACTTGCTTGGTGTTTACCAATTTACTATGGCGGCCCGGCTGCTGATAAGTTATTGCCGCCTGGTAGTTTTTTGCGGTTGCCCAGTTTAGATGAAAAAGGCATTGCCTACATCCAAGAAGTGACAGCTACACCTGATGCTTGGTATGCTGCCAAGGATGCGATCGCAGAAGCGCGTCAAATCATTTTACACAAATTAAACCTGCTTAACTGGTTATCAAACTTTGTCGATCAACACTCATAAATTATGAATGGTATTTGTACCCTTGGCAATGATTATGTTTTCGATCAACTGGTGGCTTTGCTCAATAGTATTGATGTTATCTTAGGCCCAGAAACTCCTGTTTGTATCTATCCTTTTGACGATCGGACACAACGAATTGCTGATGAAATAGCTAAACGCCCGAATGTATTTCTTTACGACGATCGAGAATCGATCAATCGCTGGGATCAATTTATGCTTGCAGCAGCCCCAGAACGATTGAATCGGAGTAAATCCCGTCTTTATGGCGCTCATCGTCGTTTTTGCGCTTTTGATGGGCCATTTGAGAAGTTTATCTATTTAGATGCAGACACATTGGTAATGAAGTCACTTGCAGCAGTGTTTGAAAAGCTAGATAGTTATGATTTTGTCGTCTACGATTTCCAATTTACAGACGTTAGTAAAATATATAATGTTAATTCTCCCAAATTACTAAAAGTTTTTGAGCAAAAACGCATTGATTACGAAATATTTTGCTCAGGCTTTTATGGTGCAAAACAAGGGCTATTTGACTCAGAAAAAAGAGATTGGCTAATATCACATTTACAAAATGGCGAGTCAGAAATTTTGTATGGTGGTGCTGGCGAACAACCATTAATCAACTACATGGTAATGAGGTCTAATTTTTCTATTTATAACTTTGCTCGCCAATTGCCAGATAATGAAAAAACAGGATGCTCTGCTAGCTCCAAACACTTCGAGGAACGAGAACATATTCTTTACGATCGCGGTAATCAACTAACTTATCTCCATTACATTGGGATTCCTCCTAATATTAATCAAGCAGTCTGTGCGGGAGAAAATATTGAGTTTCCCTATCGAGAGTTATTTCTCTATTATCGTTACTTACACGAACCAGAAAAGCGTCCAGTATTTACCAGTCCTCCTAAAAATTATAATGACGCTCCAGTACCAAATTTACTTACCAGAGCTTTGCAAAAATTTAAGTTAATTAAACAAGGATAATTTATGAGTAGGGGCATTTATATAGTTGCCAATGACCGCGTTATCGATAATGCTATTGCTTTACTCAATAGCATTCGTTACTATGACCCAGAAGTTACCATTTATCTCATACCTTTTAATGAAAATTATCACAAGGTAGCAGAACAGCTTGCTACCTTACACAACGTCCAAATTTTCCCAGATTTAGAACTTATTGATACATTTACCAAACGCATCGGCGAAATTTTTGACCGAGATTTCCTTGCCTTACCCAACAAAATGCGTAAATTGGTGGCGTGGTTTGGGCCTTTAGATGAATTTATTTATATTGATACGGATATTGTCGTTTTTGAAAAAATTGCCGACAATTTAGACAAACTTTCAGAAGTCGATTTCTTCTGCTGTGATTACCATCATGCTAATGAAAAGCTGCGAAATATTTTTTCCCCATTTGTGAAAGAGCAGCAAATTTTTTCCGATGCCCAACTTCAAGATGTTTTCAATAGCGGTTTTTGGGCTTCGAGAAAAGGAGCTATTACCGAACAACAAATGGATGAAGCTTTGCGCGAGTGTGCCGCACATCGTGAATATTTCGATTTTTCTGAAGGAGTTACAGACCAACCAATTTTAAATTATCTTGTTCTTAAATTAATTTCCAAACGTGGAAATCTCGTAAAAATTCCTGGGGGAGGGCCTGGTAGTTGGGCTGGTTCGCGAAATTTCCAACAGCAAGATTACGCCTTGTATGACCGAGGACAACGACTCAAATATCTTCACTGGGCTGGTACGCGGATGAAAACTGGTAGTCCCTATTGGCAATTGTGGGAACACTATCGTTATCTGCATGAGGGTAAATTTGCCTTCATTCCCAAACTGACTCGCCGTTTATTTCCCTTTGTTTCTGCGCGTACTTAATATTAGGAGTATCCCAATGATTGATGGTATTTATATTCTAGCCAATGATGTTGTCTATGACCAATTAGTGGCGTTACTCAATAGTATGGAAGCTAATGCTGGTAGGAAAATTCCTATTTGTATAATTCCATATAATGAGCAGTTAGACAAAGTAAAGGCAGAGATTGCATCTAGAGATAATGTTACTTTATTTGAAGATTCTGATTCTATAGCTTATTGGGATAACTTTGCAACCCAGGTCTGGCAAAATCACTCAAGGGCACAAAAAACTTGGCGAAAATGGGGGCTTCCAGAACTTTATCGTCTACCAATGCATCGTAAGCTTTGTGGTTTAGATGGTCCCTTTGATAAATTTATTTATTTTGATGCAGATACGCTCCTTATGGGGCCTATAGACTATATATATGAAAAATTAGATAAATATGATTGGGTAACAAATGATTTTCAATATAAATCTGAATTGAAATATATTTTTGATGGTTCACCAGAACTTATACAGCAAATTTTTGACCAAGAAAAATTGCATTCTCATATATTTTGTGCAGGTTGGTTTGCTACTAAAAAACATATTTTTTCTCAAGCTACATTAGCAAACCTACTCGACAAATTACAGGTTAGTGAAGCTGATGTCATGGCTCTTGGAGGCCCTGACCAATCTTTATTTAACTACATGGTATTGAGAAGTGGAATTTCCTATTATAACTTTGCTTTTCATGACTGCGAACAGGCAACTGGCAACCATTGGAGTTCTCAATTTGATGTGGTAGATAACATCCTTTACGACCAAGGACGGCGGCTGACATATCTACACTATATGAGTATAAGTTCACCACACTTTACTCAACTTTGCGCTGGTGAAGATATCGATATTCCATATCGAGATATATTTTTGCATTATAGATATTTAAACTCACCAGAACAAAGACCCAAAAGCTTTAGGCGTGAGAGTCCGCTGATGCGTTTGCAAAAGACTACTACAAGTTTTTTCAATCGAAAAGTCAACAATATTAAGCTTAATTATCGTAATTTAAAGGATAAAATGACTAACTAATTAAGCAAAAGTGGACAAAATGTTTTTTATTTTCTAGCTTATCTATTGCTCACTAATTAGGAAGGTAATTTTAACGCAATTAAATATTGGAATGATGAAATTTCAGTAAAAAATAATTATTCACCACTAGTTAACGATCTCATTTTTAGTAGAGCATCATTGCTGGCGGTGAGTATTTACGGTAATTTAGATATTTGTGAGGCTTCCTACTATTTAACCCTCTTCTAAGAAAAAGAATCTAAATCTAAAGATTGCATCCCTTCGCGTTGTATGAAGGTCATCATACTTCCCAACTGCAACCAAACTAGCAAACAAGTAAATAGACTAATTGGTAGACCGACTCCTAAAGCCAAGGATGAGGGAAAGCCAAATATCTCTAAGCCTGAAGACATAAATAAACAAGTACCGCCTGTTATGCCGATAAATGGTACAAGTAATTGTTTCAGTGAGGAACGTGGCTGAGTATTTTCTGCTCGCTCGCTTGGCCAGTTCTGCACAATTACTTTCAAAGTGCCAGATAATGCCAAACCAGATGTTAATGCTATCAAAAAGCCAACAACTAAGAGAAAGTAAGGCGGTTGCTCAGGAAAATAATACATGAAAACTCCTAATTTATATTAAAGATTTTTTACTTTTTATTTGTTGACTGGTTCTCAGCAAAAGACCCAAGTAATGTTGCTTTTGGCAGAATAGCGGCTGCACCTTCTCTGGATAATTCTGTTAAAATCTCGATCGCTACATTTAATAAACGATCCGGTTTTAAGTCATCTTTAACCAGATTCCACAGGCGTTGAACATCTTCGGTGTGGAGGCGGTCATCTTCGGTGAGAGCAAGCACCAACTGTCGCCTTAGAAACTTGCCTTCTGCCGACATTAAGTATTGGAACCCCATCTGCGCTGTGGGCAATACATCAAAGTTGTTATCGGTACGAGCGATCGCAATTAAATTCTCTAACCGCTGCCACTGAAATTTACCATCTTTGAACAACACATTCAATAATCGTCGTCTTAATTCCGGCGATTCCCCTGTCAGCAACCGCCGCGCTATATAGGGATAACCCACTTCCACAATTTTGAAATCGGGGTTAAGGCTAAGGGCAATACCTTCTTGGGTAACTAGAGAACGAATAATCAAGGCAAACTTTGCCGGAACTCGGAAAGGATATTCGTACATCAGTTCCGAAAATTCATCGGTAATAGTTTTGAAGTTAAAATCCTTGACATTTTTACCAATAGCGTTTCCTAGCACCGCTTCTAATGCTGGCACTATCGGGCAAATATTCGTGTCTGGAGTCAGAAACCCTAATTTTACAAAGTCTTCGGCTAAGTCGGTATAGTCTTTATTCACCAAATGCACTAGTGCATCGACCAGCGTTTCTTTAGTGCTTTCTTCCAACTGATCCATCATGCCGAAGTCAATATAAGCCATGCGACCATCGGGTACAGCAAACAAATTGCCAGGATGAGGGTCAGCATGAAAGAAGCCATATTCTAAAAGCTGTTGCAATCCTGATGTAACGCCAATTTGGATGATTGCTTCTGGATCTAAACCTGCTTCGCGGATGCTTTGAGTATCCGTCAGCTTGAAGCCGTCAATCCACTCCAGGGTTAAAACGTGGGTGTTGGTATAACGCCAGTAAATTCCTGGAACTTTAACTTGTGGGTCGTTGCGGAAGTTGGTAGCAAATTTCTCGGCGTTGCGGCCTTCATTAATATAGTCAATTTCTTCAAATAACTTCGTGCCAAACTCGTCCACAATTAAAGTTAGGTCATGACCGAGATTTAAAGGCAACCAAGGAGCTAGCCAACCTGCTGCCCAACGCATTAGATATAGGTCGCGTGTAATTACCGGATGTAAGTTGGGGCGTTGCACCTTTACGGCGACTTCTTCACCACTAACCAGACGACCCCGGTACACCTGACCCAAGCTAGCAGCAGCGACTGGGTGAGGTGAGAGTTCGCTAAAACTTTCGTGAATTGGACGACCTAGTTCTGTTTCGATAATCTGGTAAGCGATCGCATTATCGAAAGGTGGTAACTGGTCTTGTAACTTGATCAGTTCTTCTAAGAAGTCTTTGCGTATCAGGTCAGGTCTGGTAGAGAGGGCTTGACCAACTTTAATAAAAGTCGGGCCGAGGCGGGTGAGCAGTTCTCGCAACTGGATAGCTCGTTTACCCTTGTTTTGCTCAACTTTATCTTGCCACTCGTCCCACTTCAGATTGAATATAAATCCTGCAAAAGAGGAGATAATTCTCAGCAGTCGTCCCCAAGCTAACCAAGGACGGGAGCTATAGTAGCGAGCGATCGCATCTGGATTATAGAGTTTTAGTTGAGCAGGTTGATACTGACCCACGCCTTTTTTTGCCTCTTCAACTGAAAAATTTACAATTATTGTTTTTTTCCTGACCTACAAGTTAGTTGCAAGTTCAGGATAGCGGTAATCTTCTGTCTAAAATAACTAGAACTCTACCCTTTGGGGTAGCGATCGAGGCGATTTTAGCATCTGTTACTGCCTAGATTTGTTTATCTTTTTCTTAATTATACTTTATAAAACTACAACTACTTATCCAAGTTTTAGATGATTTTATCTTTTCTTAACTTTAATTTATATAAATATAAATATGTACCTATATATGCAAATTGAAACTCAGTAACCGCTTACAATATAAAGATCCCCGACTTTTAACATAAGTCGGGGATCTTAGTACTATGTTTATTTATACCTATGATTTAAGTGGAAAATAAAATTACAGCATCAACTAAAACATTGGTAATTGGTAGTAGTTTTGTCACAATTACCAATTACCGACTTTTAATTATCATGTAATGCTATTTAGATTTGGCCTCCAAGTTTTCTAAACGGCTTCTCAATTCCTGATTTTGTTGTTTGAGTTGGTCGAAATCTTCACGCAGTTGACGTAGGGTTTTTTCCGAACCAATGTTCTTTTGCACCTTGGAAATTTCTTCCTCAGCAGAGCGACGTACACGCCCATCAGCTGTTTGTTCAGCTAGCGATCGCAAAATCCCCGCTGCTTTAGGTGTTTCCATTTGTCCTAATGCTGCTGCTACCGACACTTGCGTTAAGAAGAAGCTTTCTTTGGCTAGTTCTGTTAATTTTTCTAAAATCCGTTCCAAATTAACCGGACTTTGACCTACAGAAATCTTTCCTAAAGCGCGAATTGCAGCTAAACGTAGGGGTTGTGGCACACCGAGTTTGGTGTATTCTAGCAGCAGATTTAAAGCTGCTTCCGAAGTTTTGAATTCAGCTAAACCAGCAACAGCCCCACTCCGCACAACTTCATTCCAACCCGCCTTTTCTTCTAAAACGCCTTTCAGCAGCTTTAATACCTTGTCTTCCTTGGGTTTTTCTTCCAAGTTTGATGAGGCGATCGCCCCGATAACACGAGAAGCTGCTGCTTCCACGTAATAACTGGGATCGCCCTTTTGCACTAACCCTCTAACAACTTTATAGCTTTCAGCAGTTTTGAATTGAGTAAGTGCTTCCACTACAGCTCGTCGCACGTAAGCATTTTTATCTTTTAACCCAGGAATTAAACCATCAAAGGCTTGATCTAAATTGATTTGGGCTAGTTGTTTCGCCACTTCCACGCGCACACCCCACAATGGGTCATTTTTTAGCGATGCAGACAGTGCAACGATCGCTTCTAACCCACCTTTTTTTGCCAAAGCTGCTGCTGCATAACTACGCGAAATTGGGTCGGGATCGAATTCTAACTGTGCTTTTAACTCCGCGATTGGATATTCCAAAGCTACTGTTTTTAGGTAATTATTTCCAACATCAAAGCTGATAAATTGGGGCTTATTTTCTAGAGGAAAGTAGAAGCTTTGTTCGCGTTCATTCACCCGGACAGTAAAAATTTTGAGTTGTGAGTTAGGAGTTATGAGTTTGGAATTATTTTTAACTCCTAACTCCTCACTCCTCACTTTTTCTTGTTGGGTATAGCCAAAACCAATAGGTATTTTTAAATCAAATAAATCCTTACTGCCATTTTTACCTTCATCAGCTTGGGTTTGAGTGACTGTAATTTTTGCTAAATGAGCATCTCCATCCCAAGAGTAAGCTACTTTAAAATCGGGATGACCACCACGATAAACGTATTGGTCAAACAGAAACAAAAGATTACGTCCGGTTGCCTTTTCAATCGCTCTGAGTAAGTCTACTGTTTCTACGGTTTTGTGGGCATTATCTCGGACAAATGTTTGAATTGCTTGCCAAAATAACTCATCTCCCAATTGGGCCCGAATCATGTGATAGACACAAGATCCTTTTTCGTAGATGTGGCGATCGTAAAGTTCAATAGCTTCTCGGTAAACGTGCGTTACCATTGGACGGCGATAACGACTGCTATCTTCGCTTAAGTAACGACGAGCTTCCAATAAACGATAGTAAGCTGCTTCTTCTAAACTATATTCCTGTTCTGTCCACATCACCTCAGAGTAAGAAGCCATCCCTTCTTTAATCCAAGCATGAGACCAATGCTTAATCACCACCAGATCGCCAAACCACTGGTGCGCGAGTTCGTGGACGACTAAACTTTCAGTGTTGCGGTTATCTAAGGCGGCGCGTTCATCTAGCAAACATCTGTCTGTTAACAGTGTTGTGGAAGTGTTTTCCATGCCACCAAAGATGAAGTCGTCAACGCAAACTTGGGCGTATTTCGGAAAAGGATATGGATAACCATACTTTTGGCTCAAAAATTCGATCATTCGGGGAGTTTTTTCCATGCTGCGTTTAGCATCTTCCTCCCGTCCCTTTTCTACATAGTAGGTGACAGCTTTACCGTTCCACTCATCTCGAATTTCAGCAAAATCACCTACTGCTAAAGTCATCAAGTAGGTAGGATGAACTTGTTGCTGTAACCAATGGTAGATTTTATGATCGCCATCTTCTGTGGTGTTAATCAATTCGCCGTTGGAAATCGCCACGAGAGGGTTGGGAACGCGGACACGAATTTCCGAAGTAGACAGTTGTCCTGGATAGTCAAAGCAGGGGAACCAAAAGCGAGAGTCTTCGTCTTCCCCTTGAGTCCAGACTTGAGTAGGCTTGTTTGGGTAGTGCTTATCTGGTTGAATAAAATAAATACCGCGTTGCGGTTTTGTCACCGAGTAAGCGATCGCAATCAGCAAGCCTTGACCAATCTGGGTTGCCTGAGAAAGTTGAATAGAAAGCTGTTCCCCGTCATGGTCAAAATTTTGTGGCACTTCGTCCACCTGCACAGACTCGATATTTAGATTGACAGCATCCAATGTCAAACGATCAATACCATTACGGATTGGCAAGAGGCGAATGCTACAACTGCCCTGATAGCTTTGCTTGGGGATATCCAGGCTGAGATCGAGAAAAATATGCTCTACCTGTCCGGGGCGATCGGGGTTGTAGTGTGGTCTTGCTCCCGGTAACTCAAAAGGTTTGTGTCCGTTATTATCTGTATCAAAATAAGACTGCGACATTGATGCTTACTGACCTTGTAATCCTGAAAAGTCTGGCTTGGTTGGATGTAGTTAAGTAAAATAGCGGTATCTGATGTATTTCCCTCAACAGGGCATTATGGAGGTGACTTCTCACCTTGGGATTGGAAGATTGAAATTAATCTCACCCGAATTTCCAAAGATCGGCAACCGATCGTGGAATTTTTTCCATATCCCTGCCGCATTTACTTTTGCTGATATTCTGCATTTGGTATTGAGTCAAGAGTCTCTTGCACCTCGATAGATTCTCATTAAGTACAAATACTCCTAATTATTTTTATAACTTTAGGATAGCTTGCTGCTAAACACGCTATTTTGTTTAAAATGAACAGCATATCATTTGCAGATTCGCTCCTCATCTGGTTGAAGTATTTTTGAGAGTAATTTTAGACCACTAATTTGTAGGATTACTAATTTTATCAGTAAATACCATAAATGCAGGATACCAGTTGTGCGAGAGTACAATAACCGATTTCTGTCTCCGTAAAAACTCTTGTATTGGCGAGTGCCCGTAAAAGTCGCTCAGAGAGAACGCTTGTAGATTGACGTTGCGCTTCCCAAATCCTGTTAACCTCTTTAACAAATTGGCGACGCCGAATAGCCCGTCGTAGACATCGCTAGCTTGTTTGCTGCATAGATGAACTGTGAGATCCAAGTGCGATAGCAATCTGAAATCATTCGTAAACAATTGAGATTCTCAACTTCATAAGAGTTGTCGGGAATCTTACCCTTGCAATTTTTACAAATCAGATAGGATTGCTATGTATTTAATTTGCAAAAACCCATTTGTAGTGAAAAATCACTTTTAAGTTGGATGTTTGCTGATTGAGACGTCACGTTTAACTGAGAATCTTTATAATTAATATCCGATTAATAATGGATGTCAAAAGCAATAATTGTCTGCAAGTAGGAGATAGATGTGCAGCTTGTCAATCAGCGTGCTGCTGAATCCTTTTGTCATGGGTTAGTCTAGCGATGGATTAGCGGAAATTATTATAAATCCGAAAACTCTACAGTGACACTTGTATAAATCTCGGTGACAATCTGAGCAAAAGAGGATAACAAAATGCCTGAAAGTAAATCAAAATTTCTCATTCCTGCTGTTGGTGCTGCCGTCGTTGTCGTAGGAAGTATAGCGGCTTATACGTACTTTAAAGGCTCACCAGTAGGTACATCAGACGCTCTAGGTAGTGCTAAAGTAGTACCTTCAACAGCACTGATGGCAACTTATATTACTACTGACTCTCAAGCCTGGGCAAAATTACAGCAGTTTGGCACTCCAGAAGCACAAAAGTTAGTGGCAAAAGGTCTGGAAGATTTCAATAAGCAAATGTTCAGTGACAGTAACGTTTCTTATGAACAAGACATAAAGCCTTGGGCTGGTGGTGTGATGATTGCTGTATTGCCACCAAATCCCGTCAAACCAGCACAGTTAAAGGTACCCTCTGGGGCACCTAATGTACCAACAAATTTACAGCAGGAATCAAATATCCTGATAGTGGTGGGAATCAAGGACAAACTCAGCGCCTTGAATTTTGCTAACAAATTGAAGTCACAAAAAGGGGTGAAATTACAGGAATCTGACTATCAAGGTCAAAAAATTGTCGAAACTACACAAAATGGCAAGCCAACGTATAGCGTAGTTTTAAATGATAGTCAGTTGGTATTAGCCCCTGAAAAGCAAGCTGTAGAAAAAGCAATTGACACCTTTAAGGGACAGTCTTCTTTTGCCAGTAAAGAAGGTGCTAGCAGCATTCTTAAAGGAGTGGATGTTAAAAACAGCCTCGCCCAAATTTATGTACCAGACTATGCTGAGATGATACAGCAATTAACTGCTGGAAATCCGCAGGCAAAGCAGTTACCGCCACAAACCCTGACACAACTGAAGCAGATAAAATCTGTGGTAGCGGGTGTTGGAGTTGATGATGCGGGAGTGCGGGTAAAAGCGATCGCTAATTTAGATCCACAATTAAATAAATTTCAGTATCAATCAAGTCCTGGGAATATAGTCGGGCAATTTCCTGCCGATACCTTTGCTCTGATTAGCGGAAATGGCATCAGCCGTGGTTGGGAAGTGCTAGTAGAGCAGTCAAAAGATTATCCAGAAATGAAGCAAGCTCTGGAACAAGCGCGAGGACAGTTGAAAACTGTCAATATAGACCTGGATAAGGATGTTTTTGGTTGGATGAATGGGGAATTCGCCTTTGGTGCGATTCCATCAAATCAAGGAGTATTAGCGAGTGTTGGTTTTGGAGGTGCTTTAGTATTTGATACTAGCGATCGCAAAACTGCCGAAGCCACTTTAACAAAATTGGATACCCTTGCCAAAACCCAACAAATCAACGTCGCCAATAGAAATATCGGTGGTAAAGATGTAACTGAATGGCAAATTCCCCGACAAGGAGCTTTATTGGCACATGGTTGGCTAGATCAAGATACTGTATTTGTAGCTCTTGGTGGCCCCATTGCTGACGCAGTTAGCGATCGCAAAAATCCATCTCTTGACACTAGCGACGCTTTCAAAGCCGTGACTGGTTCTTTGCAAAAGCCCAACGGTGGCTATTTCTACCTAGATATGGACAAAACTAAAACTGTGCCCCTGATCAATAGTTTGGTATCATCTAACGCCGATACCCTCACCATTTTGAATTCTATTCGCGGTGTTGGTTTTACCGCTATTAGCCCTGATAAATCTACTAGTGAATTAGAAATGTTATTAGCTCTTAAGCCTGCTGCAAAGTAGGGCATTGGGTATGGGGCATTGGGCATGGGGCATTGGGCATGGGGCATTGGGCATTGGGTATTGCGTATTGATTATTCTTTCCTGCTCCCCTGCTCTCCCACTCCCCACTACAAAACTTGATTATTCCGAGTTTCCAAGGTTTGGTTGAGTCTATCCAACGCGCCAGTCAATCTTTCTTGGGCTACAAGGTTAGGGTCTGCTAGGGGTTCATCGGCGACTTCTTCTTGTCTCTTGAATTTTTGTAAGGCTCGAATTGCTACAAATAAGACTAAGGCAATGATTACAAAGTCAACTATTGCGCCAAGAAAGTGACCAATTTTGATTCCCGGGCCAATGGCGATTGTTCTCCAGTCTGTGCCAGCAAAACTAACCAAGGGATTAATCAATGGCATGATTACATCTTCAACAAAGGAAGTGACAATCTTGCCAAAAGCACCACCAACGATCACAGCGATCGCCAAGTCAACTACATTGCCTTTAAGGATAAATTCTTGAAAATCTTTTAAAAAGCCACTTGCTCTTCTTCTTGCTCTGGCCATACTTGACTCTCAATAAGCTGAAATTTTTGTAATTTTCTTCATAAATGCCACTCAGCTTTTTGCCATCTCTGTTGAGACAGATGTTGCTAAGAATCAAAATTTTACCAGTCTTAAATAAAATTCTCTGAATAAAATATAAATTCTAAACTGGCGTAATTCACAGTTTCTCGGAACTTTGCTGTTCTCCAAATGTAAACTTTCTATAATATTTGTTGCTTGGGGCAAGCCAAAGGAGGAAGACTACCGTTATACAATTCAATTCATTTCTAGACTGCTGTCTAGCAAGTATGTCATAAGTAGAAAAGGCTGTTAAATCCAAACTAATTTATGACTGCTGCTGTAAACACTAATCCTGGTTTAGCTTCCCGCTTGGTGAATGGCATACTGGCAATTCAGCCTTTAGCTAACTTAGCCAAGCATCAAGCTAGACAAATGATGATTAAACGTGCCGAGAGAATTGGTGTGCCTTGGACGCAAGAAGTCGAAACATTACAAGCGCGCGATTGGAAGGACGATCTCGCTCAAGTACAAAATCCTCAGCTTTCCTACCCCGATTACTACGTCACCTCATTCCATGCCTACGAAACCGGAAATCTCAGTTGGCAAGCGGCTTTTGAGGTAGAACCTGCTGCTTACGCTGTCCACGCTAAGATTTGGCAGAGCGCTGAAGAAGCGCAAGGCGATCCAATGCTGCGCCAAAGTTACCACAATATCCTGAAAAGTCAAATCCCCAATGAGCCGCAAGACATCTTAGATGTAGGATGTAGTGTGGGCTTGAGTAGTTTTGCCCTACAAGAAATTTATCCCCATACCAAAATTACAGGCTTAGACTTATCTCCCTACTTTTTAGCCGTTGCCAATTACCGCGCTGGGCAACGTCAAGCTAAAATTAACTGGCTTCATGCCCAAGCTGAATCTACTGGGCTACCTGATGCCTCGTTTGATTTAGTTTCCATTTTCCTGATGTGCCACGAATTACCCCAATCAGCAACCCGACAGATTTTAACTGAAATGCGGCGTGTGTTGCGTCCGGGTGGCTACTTGGCAATTATGGATATGAATCCCAAATCTGAAGTTTACAAGAAAATGCCAGCCTACATTTTGACTTTGCTCAAAAGTACTGAACCGTATTTAGATGAATATTTTGCTTTGGACATTGAGCAAGCTATTGTTGAGGCGGGTTTCCAAGCTCCCACTATTACCAACAATACCCACCGTCACCGTACAGTAATTGCTCAGGTGAGTGGTTGATTTATCTCTATTGTTGTGGGCAGTAATACCACCCTTGCTGCTGCTTGGCTACTACTACTGTCGAGTGCCATTTGCCCCACCTCTGTTAAAGTTACTCATGTTCTTTATCATTGGGGCAATATCTGGTTTTTTAGCCCTTAGCCTCGAATGGGTTTTTGAAATTATAGCCAACTGGTTTGTAGACTGGCAGCAGATGAAACGTTGGCTTCCTGGTACAGCCTTGCGGCAGCTTGTGGAAATAGGCCCAATTGAAGAAGGCTGCAAGTTGGCTGCGGTTGTTATCCCAATCTCCTATCTGCAACGCAAGTATCGATTATTTAACTCTACAGTTTTCCTCTTCGCGATCGCCGTTTCCTTGGGATTCACTGCTGAAGAGAACTGGATTTACTTTTTCCACGGTACAGCATCAGTTTTTGAACGTACTATCGGCACGCCAGTCCATGCTATGTTCTCTGCACCTTGGGGATATGCATTAGGAACCTATATTTCCTCTAAAAATCGGTTAAATCACGACAAAAAGTTTATTTTTAGGGCTTGGCTAAATTCTGTCAACTGTCATGCCCTAGTGAATGTTCTATCTAGTGCTTGGGGTTACTCATTACCTCTACGTTTCCTGAGTTATGGTTTATTTCCTTTTCTGTTATGGATGTTTTGGCGCCTGGAACAATTACTGCGAAAAGTACAAGGTAAACCTGTAATTACCCTGATTTGTGACCGTACAATCCAGCGCCGTTACTGGCAGAGGAGTTTAGTGCTGTTTGCCCTCGTGCTGGGTGGAAATGCTATTTTTGGGCTGTTTCTCTTAGTCAGGAAAATTAGTCCTTTGAGTCCGTCAAAGCTTTTTGACACTTATATTTTATGGTTTATATTTAGCCGCTTTTTACTAAATCTCTTTTTTGGAGTTTTAGCGTGGGGCATTTATCGCTATTTGCGACATTCCGCCCGCCGTCGGTATTTTTAAAATATGATTTAGGAAAAGGCTAGGGGGTTTCTATGCAAACAACTCCAGTGCGTTGGACGACTGCTGACCTAGAGCTATTTGCTAGCGATCGCAGAAATCGCTATGAGATTATAGATGGAGAACTCTTTGTGACCAAATCACCTAGTTGGGATCATCAATCAAGTTGTGGCAATATTGTTACAGCTCTTAACAATTGGTCAGATGAAACTGGTTTAGGTAAAGCTGCGATCGCACCTGGAATTATTTTCTCAGATTCGGACAATGTGATCCCTGATGTGGTATGGGCAAGTCATGAACGCTTAAAAAACTTACTAGATGAAGCTGGACATCTCACGGGCGCACCAGAGTTAGTAGTAGAAGTTTTATCTCCCGGCGAAAAAAACGAGAAACGCGACAAGGAAACAAAGCTAAAGCTGTACTCGGTACAAGGAGTTCAGGAATATTGGATTTGCGATTCTATACAGAAAAAAGTTGAGGTTTATCGACGCGAACAGGCTGTATTAAAGTTAGCAGCTACTTTATTTAATCAAGATGAATTGACAAGTCCTTTGCTACCTGGTTTTAACTGCTTAGTAAGTAAACTTTTTTAAGTGGGCATTGGGCACTTGTACTGAGCGTAGTCGAAGTATTGGGCATTGGGCATTGGGATGATATCAGTTCCCTATGTCCTATGCCTAACTAAATTTTCAATTACCTAAACGTTTGCTAATACTGGCTGACTCGCGGCTGCGCTGACTGAATTTGATTCAGATTCAGTACAGTAGATTTCGCAGGAGTTATTGGGACTTTCAATCAGTTTCACTTTGTAAAGTTTAGCTCCCAATTCTTGAATAGGCGATCGCAGTAAATTACTAATGTAAAGTGCGATATTTTCAGCAGTCGGCACAACTTCGGCAAAGTAGGGAATATCTTTGTTTAAAAAGGTGTGATCGAATGGCTCCACCACATAATCTTCTACCACTTTATTCAGGGCACCTAAATCAACAATCATCCCAGTACGTGGATCAATTTCCCCTTTCACGGTAACTTCTAGATGATAATTGTGTCCGTGACCGTTGGGACGAGCGCACTTACCATAAACAAGCGTGTTTTCTTCGTTACTGAGTTTAGGATGAGCTAGCCGATGGGCGGCGCTAAAGTGAGTACTGATGGTGAGGTAGGCTTCCATTGCGTTTCCCATATAATCTGCCCAAAGTTCAGGATGTTCAAATAACTGCACGCGGACTAAAGGCAAGTGCGGTGCTAGTCGCTGCCAGATAATCCGTGCAATATTCTCAGTGGTAGGCAGAGTTTGTTGAAATTCTGCCCACACATCATTGAGATAAGAGAAGTCCAATTGACTGGTAACTTCTCGTTGAATTACGTGTTTCACATCAGACAAGTTCAGCACCATACCATAGTCATCTAATTCCCCAGCTAGGGAGATGAATAAGACATAGTTATGCCCGTGTCCCGGAAATCTAGTACCAGCACCAAATTTCTCAATATTCTCGGCTTCACTCAGTTCTGGCAACCAATAACGATGACTTGCTGCAAACTGGGCGCGGCGATTAACAATGCATTGCATGAGTACACTATCAGCAGAATTTAAAATTTCTTAATCTTTTTCTGCTTCCAGCATAAACTAATTCCTAAGTTATGTGTCATTAATCATTAGTCATTTGTCATCTGTCCTTTGACATCTAGCGATATTGACTTATACCTAATGCCCAATGCCCAGTGCCCAATAATTATGTAACAGAAGCTTGTGCTTCACAGTGTAATCTCGAAGCTATGCGGAATAGTTCATGACCTGTGTGTAAATAACGCTCATCGTAGTTCAAAGGAAAATAACCTAATTCATCAAGTCCATCTGCTACTTGATCCAGACTGTAGTAGAGGTGAGCCGCTGTTCTTGCTAAACTAGGGGGATTTGGCAGGGAACGAAAAGTAGTTTGTGCCTGCTTGAGGTCATCTCGACAGGTTTTTAAGTATTCCTGAAATTCATCTAACAACTCATCATCAAAAGGATCGGCAGCTAATTGATCCATTTGTTCTTCTAACGAATAAAGAATCGTACAAAGCAAGCGATTTACTGGTTGATAAACTTGGCGCAGCCATTCTTCAACTTGCTCGTCAACATCGCGTCCAGTTTTTCGTGTTGTCTGGTAATGCTTTTGCGCTGATGCTGTACGCTGTTGGCGATCGCTATTTAATTTTTGGGAGTCATCTTGCAGTTCTTGGTCATAATTGCGGCGATTTTGATTGTCGCCTAAGACTTCATAAGCTGCATTGATGCGGATAATTTGCTCGCGATCGGCACTTTCCTGATTACTGTCAGGATGAAACAATTTAACCAAGCGGCGATAAGCTTGTTTAATCTCCGCAAGGCTTGCACTTGGACTAACTTTGAGAGTTTCGTAATGGTTAGAAACGTGCTTAGAATTGACCATTAATTCAATGTATCGTTAACTGACGCTAGCCGCCAATCTTGCCTCTAGGTCTTGGAACAACGGTGTACTCAAATACCTCTCACCAAAACTGGGCTGAATCATTACAATTAAACGTCCCTGATTTTCTTGACGTTGAGCAACGCGAATTGCTGCACATAAAGCTGCTCCACTGGAAATACCAGATAGTAGCCCTTCTTCTTTTGCCAAACGCCGACTGTAGGCGATCGCATCTTCATCGGTGACGGTAATCACTTCATCAATTAATTTTATCTTGAGTACTTGGGGAATAAACCCAGCACCAATTCCCTGAATTTTGTGGGGGCCTGGTCGTCCCCCAGATAAAACTGGGCTATTGGCTGGTTCAACTGCGATCGCCTTAGAATTAGGCTTACGTGCTTTAATCACTTCTGCTACACCAGTGATCGTACCACCTGTACCCACTCCTGCCACAATGATATCGACTTGTCCATCGGTATCTTCCCAGATTTCAAGCGCTGTAGTTTCCCGATGCACTTTTGCATTAGCTGGATTGCGGAACTGCTGTAACATGTAGGTATTTGGTGTAGTATTAACTATTTGCTGCGCTCGTTGAATTGCCCCACTCATACCTTCCATTCCTGGTGTTAGTTCCAGTTCTGCTCCATAAGCTCGCAACATTGCCCGACGCTCTCCACTCATGGTCTCTGGCATTGTCAAAATTAATCGATAACCCTTTGCTGCTGCTGCCATTGCTAGGGCAATACCAGTGTTTCCAGAAGTGGGTTCTACCAATACTGTCTTCCCAGGAGTAATTAGCCCCTCCTCTTGGGCAGCGTTAATCATACTTACCCCAATCCGGTCTTTAACTGATGCCGATGGGTTCATACTTTCCAGTTTCACCACAATTTCTGCAACACATCCTTCTGTTTGAGGAATCCGGTTCAACTGCACTAGGGGTGTACGACCGACAAGTTCTGTAATGTTACGAGCTATTCGCATAAATTAGTCCTTGATTATTAATTATTTGTTATTGGTCATTAGTCATCAACAAATGACCAATGACTAATGACAAATGACTCTTGACTAAATGTAGTACATGATATCTAATTGCTGCCGCGAATCTCGTTTTTCACAAAGATCCTGGAGCGTATATTTTTGCAAGACTGAATTTGCCGCGCGACTTGCTTCTTGCCAAATTTCTTCTATAACTGAACTGTCTATGCTTTTGGAATTAACGTTTTCTTCGCCAGCCCGCGCCTCTAAGCCTTCTAAACATTCCAAAATCTCAAAAAGGATGATTTTTCGGGGTTCTCGCGTTAACAGATAGCCACCTTTTGATCCACGTTGACTCTTTACTATACCGCCACGCCTCAAGGTTGCTAGTAGCTGTTCCAGATAGCGATCGGGTATATTTTGTTGTGCTGCAATTTGTCGAATTTGCAGAGGTTCGCCGCTTTCGTAATGAGCGGTCATCTCTAATAAGGCGAGAATTGCGTATTCCGATTTACAGGATAGTTCCACAAGCAGCAATAAGTTAGGGGTAAAAATTAGTTAGGAATTAGGAGTTAGGAGTTAGAACTCATTCAATTTGAATTTGAGATTTTTTCTTCAATCTCAAATCCAAAGTTCAAAATCTCAAATTGGTAGAGTTAAGATACTACGCAATATGTAGCTTTATACCGCCAACTTCTACTCAAAAAGCTCGCTCAGAAAAAGTTACTCACGGCGTAAGTCACTTGTAGAGTAGGCATTACTCTAGTCTATTCATATCAAACCCGCCATAACTCATAACTTCTAACTTTTCTATTATACTCCGGTTAACTACTGGGGTTTATCCATTATTATTACCGAAAACAAAAAACCCCGCCTAATGGCGGGGATAAATAGAGTTCAAATTTGTCAGCAGATAATCAACACTCTAGAAGGTGAAAGTTGTTCTGAGCGTACCGATAATAGCATCATCGTTATCGCTATTTTGACCAGGAGAGGTCAACCAGATTACACCAGGGGTTACAGAGATGTTATCCGACACACGATACTTGTAGAAGCCTTCAAAGTGGTAGGGTATATCATTGTTGCCACCAAAACCTGGGCGGTTAAAGGAATAGGGTTCTGCACCAGCAAAAACACCTAAAACGTTACCTTTTTTACCGAAATCAGGTAAGGCTACCCCTAAACCGTAGCTCCAAGCTTGATAATCATCACCTGCACCTGCACCTGTAACATCATGGTAAGAGACGAATCCACTAACGGAGAGTTTGTCGCTAGGTCTAAACGCAGCCGACACACCGTAGGAGTTGCTGTTAGATCGGGTTACACCTGCTGCATTACCTAAAAAGTTAGCTTGTCCAGTACCTACATCAAAAGCTCCAGTTGTTCCGTCTGTACCAGAGTCAAATAAAGCACCACTGGCACTATATGCGTGGACATAGGTAGCAGCTAAAGCCAAGCGATCGCCAACACTAAAGTTCAACTGTCCGAGAGCTGCATAGTCACCGTTGGTCAGGCCTGTACTAAGACCAGGATTATTAGCTTGTGATGCCAAGTAACCCGCAGTGATTGAGCTATTTCCCAGGATACCGCCACCTTTACCAAGGGGTACATTGAGTGCTATACCAGCACCGCCACCAATCCGATAGATGGGACTTTCAGAAGCAAAGGTAGATAAAGCGCCGTTACCACCGTCGTCAGTGTTGTCAAAAAAGTAAGGATTGTTGACAGCAGCATACTGGCTATGACGACCGCCACTAGCTGCGAGGTAAACTTGGGCTGGGCCTATGGGAGCTTCATAAGTCAAGCGGTCAATTCTGACACTGTTGTTACCATTGCCTATACCAACTTGATATGTTTGTGTGCCTTCAGCAGTACCGATCGGATTATTAACGTCATCCCTTATTGAAAAGGCTTGTGCATTACCTGCTGCCAGACGTGTATGCAAAACATCTCTACCAGTGAAGCTGGTTTGCAAGTCTAAACGTACCCGATCTTGGAAGACAGTATTGTTAGCGTCACCAGTGTTACCTCCAAATACATCACTAACGGCGAAAACGGCTTCACCGACTAGTTTTGTGGTAGTGGAAAACTGATTAGCTTCCAATTCAGCAGTCCGCGCTTCTAGAGAATCTACGCGACCGCGTAGGGTTGCCAATTCTGCGGAAAATTCTTCTTGTAACCGTTGTAAGGTAGCTAAATCTTGTTTTGTCACCAAGTCAGCTGTTGCTGTGGCAATCAATTCGTTAACCCGATCCAAACAGGCATTCAAACCAGCAGCAAATTCATAACGGGTCAAAGCACGATTACCGCGATATGTGGAATTCGGATAACCTGCAATACAACCATAGCGCTCAACCAAGGACTGCAATGCTTGGAATGCCCAGTCAGTAGGTTGTACATCGGAAAATTGAGAAACCGATGTTACTTGAGACTGAGAATTGCCTTGATTACCTTCGTTGCTGTAGCGATTAACTTGATCTATGGTTGTTTGAGCTAGTATTTCTGGCTGTTGGGCAACTTCAGTTACACCTAGTTGCTTGGCTGGTGATACTTCTGTGGTTTTGCTTGGGGCCGCCATTGCTGTTGCCGAAACTAACAATGTTGCTCCCAAAACTGCTGGGCTAACCACTAAGGATTTCCATAATAGATTAGACATTTTTCCTTTACTCCTCACACCTTGTTTAGATAATTGGTTTCGTTACACCTAATTCTCGAAAATGCGACATCTCATTGAAACCTATGGATGAGGCATAATTGTCTCTACTACAATTCTAGTTTTTGCAAAGCTAATAAACGATTAACTTTGGGTTAAAAACTGATGTGATTAACTTATGCAAAAACATATCTTTATATCATAACATTATAAAACATCCGATCTAGATGGCAATATTGGAGCGATCGCCTTAATAACTGTCACACATACTTATCTAAATATCTAAGCAGGGAGTAGAGTTTGGGTCATTCGCTCTCTACACAAGCTAAATTACTGAAGCTTTAGACACTTAGAGTTTGCGAGCGAAAATCGCTTCTTCCACTCGCTCCTAGTATAAATCTCACCTCAGTTAAAACATACTGGCTCGGCTATATAAACCGTATATTGTAGTGACTTCTTATAGTTTGGTACAAGATATTAAAAGAAATCACTTAGTTAATCTGGGAAATCACCCGTGCTACATCAAAGTCTGGCTGCGTCAATCCGCCTACATCATGTGTTGTAAGTGTAATCTTTACTTTATTGTAGGAAATCTCTATATCTGGATGATGTCGGGCTGACTCAGCCGGTTCAACTAGTTTATTGACAAACTCCATTGCTTCAATAAAATCTTTAAATGTACGGGTAATCTGCAACTTGGAATCTTGAATAGTCCAATCTGACAGAATCTTTGCCTGTTCTTGAATTTGGGCTTCGGTGAGTAGTTGTGCCATATCAAGAAATTCCTACTTTTATATTTGTTACAACATTTTGGATCTGACAAAGACAAACTCCTTTATTCTCCACACAGAAAATATGGGAGAATAAATTCAGTCAGAATTCGTGTGTCTAGATTTCAATCAGACTTGGCAGATAAACGCTATTTCTCATATTTGGTCAAACTCCAAGGTTTAACCAAGATATTTATGCTTTTTAAGAAAACTTAAATAGGTTGGCTTTGTTCGTGGCAGCCATCCCTATCTCTCTTTTAAAAGTAAGCATTGATAAAACAAAAATCACTTATAAAAAACTATCCGCCCTGATTTAGATCGGATGATCTAAGTCAGAGCGGTCTAGCGGGTCTTCAGGTTGCAACCAGACTGCCGGAAGGAACTCCGAGCTTGCCTAGCTACTTGAGCTAACTTAGTATCTCAAAGATAACTAAGGCTAACTTTTAGAGAACAGCCCCGGCGCGCAGCCGGCTAACTGCAACCTGATGACCCATGTGTATACTACTTTCTATCATGGGCATCACCTCCTTGTTGCCTAAGCGGTCTTAGTCTCAAAAGGGCAGAGAATTTACTCTGGGTTTATAACCTTCATCCAACATAACACATAAATTTAGAGATATTAACCAATATATAAAAAATCTCCCACCTTTTTGATGGGAGATTACTAGAGATAGTGAAAATTGACACTTTATTGGTTGATTACAAGGAGATTATTTTATCTGGGTGTGCCAATTTTCGCCAACCACAACCCTAACTGAGGTCATGGTCAAATTTGAATTCTTAGAGAGCGTTACCGCGAGGTAGAACTTCTTCAGGGAATACAAATTGTTCGTGGGGTTGATCTTGAGGAGCCATCCAAGCGCGGA
>NZ_JAVRCB010000040.1:0-83826 GCF_034530955.1 Nostoc sp. DedQUE05
CACTTGACATTTGGGCATCTGCCTTAACTTGACACCAATGACAAGATGTCCACCCAAAACGCTATCTTCTACAACAGTGCAAGATGCAGCTTGAATTCCCATCTTTTTAGCCGCATATAAGAACAAGTCAGGTGCTGGTTTCCAGCTTTCAATTTGATATGAGCTAAAGATAAGTCCTTCAAATCGAGGCAGTAGGTTAGTTACACGCAAAGCTAACTTAATTTTTTCCGGTGGGCCACTGGAAGCAACGCAAATAGGTAGATTAATCTTGTCTAAAGCTGCTTCTATTCCTTCTACAGGACGTAGTTCACGCTCGAATGTCTCAGCAGTACGGGTACGAAGCTGAGTTACAAAATCTTGTGGCAGCTTTTTTCCAAGTCTATGCTCAATTACAGCAACACAATCAGCCATTTTGCAACCCTTAAATAACAAAATAGCTTCTTCAAGTTTCATTGCAAGTCCAAATTCAGCGACAAATTTCACAAGAACACGATTACCTAATCCTTCGCTGTCTACCAACACTCCATCACAATCAAAAATAACTAATTCTGTTTGCATTTCGCTCCACGCCTCGCCCATTTACAAATTCGGGATTGTCATAGAAGCGATCGCCACCGCCCCCCATAAAGGCGCATCATCCCCCAGCACCGCCGGCACAATTTCAAAATCAACTTCTGGCAAAGCCGTCTCCCGCGCCACCTGACGCACCATCCGCCAAAAATCCTCCCCCGCTTTCGTCACACCGCCTCCCAACACAAAGCGCTGGGGATTCATCAGATTCGCCACATTGCCAATACCCACACCCAACGCCCAAGCAGCCTTGTGTAAAACTTCCTTCGCCAAATCATCACCAGCCGCCGCCGCCTCACTTACCAACTGTCCCGTCAACAACGTTAAATTATCCCCCACCAAACCCCTCAAAATCTCTCCATCTCTAAGTCCTTTGCGCCTCTGCGGTTCTTTTTCCAAAATTTCCTTAGCATTTTGCGCCATATAAGGCCCCGAAGCCAAACGTTCGACACATCCCCGCTTCCCACACAAACAAACTGGCCCAGCCGGATCGACAACGATATGTCCAATTTCGCCAGCCATCCCACCAGCACCCCGCCAAGGCTGGCCGTTAAGTATCCAACCGCCACCCACGCCAGTGCTGACAGTAATGTAAAATAGGCTGTCGTATCCCTGTCCCGCACCAAAACGGTGTTCGCCCAAAGCAGCAATATTGGCATCATTATCTACACCAACAGGAACGCCAAACTCTTCTTCCAACAAGGCTTTGAGAGGAATATTTTCCCATCCAGCCACATGATGAGATAGTCGCACCATCCCTATGGAAGCATCAACCGGGCCGCCAAAGCTAATACCGATCGCAACAGGTTTTGTGTCTTGCAGCAGAGAGTAAATGAGCGATCGCATAATTTCCAAGTCAGTGCTAGCATCTGCACCTACTGGCGAGAGACAACGTTCATAACGCAACCACTTTCTCGAACCGATATTGACTGTTGCTGCTGCCAGCTTAGTTCCGCCAAAATCGAGAGCTAAAATTAATGTCATTCACTCACCTTTTATTACACCATCACACAACGTAGTTTCTTTCTGAAGAAAGATGTTTGCACTCAAGATACATTTAACACTAGAAAAACTACATTATTATTTAGCAACTCATGACTCCCGATCAAACCGATCCACTTATTGATTTCTCTCACGCCAAAGAACCTCCTCGCTCTCTTGATATTGATAAAGCTCAAGAGGCAGATCCCATTGAACCAGAAGAAGTTACTGGAGAGAGTAAGCAAAATCCCACTCCTGATGATTTGAATCGTGAAGATGAAGATCCCAGAATCGGGGGTAGTCAAATAATCAGTGGGAATATTTCAGCTGGGTAAATCGTTACTTATTTATTTGTGAGTTGAGTACTCCATCAATAAACTGTTGTAATCGTTCATAATGTGAACCTTTCCAATAAATGCGATCGCAGTCTTGGCAACGCTGGAATCGATCGATCTGCGATCGCACCTTTTCTGGCACTTGTTCAATAATGGATTGCTTATCTACAGACTCTAATAATCCATTGCAACGCAAACACCGTTTAAATGGTGCAATTAATTTAAATAAGTCGAAGCGTTGCAGTACTTCTATGATTTGTTGTTGAGGGTTAGTATTTCTAACATAATACCCATGCGTTACCAGACTACGCATTAATAGTCCTTTATCACGAGTCAAGAGAATGCGCCCTTGACTGGAGGATATTTCGGCTAATTTCTCATCCTCGTAGTCATTGCGGTACAAAGTATCAAAGCCTAAAAGTCGTAGAGATGTAGCAAGCTTGCCTAAATGAATATCTACAACAAAACAAATAGTACTGAGCGGTTCTGGCAAAACAGAAATACTTGGTATAATAACATTCCTAGCTGAAATTGGATAAACATTGATAATGTCTCCATCAGAAACTATGTAAGAAAAATTTACATATTCACCATTAACATTTATAGAATCCACCTCTGGATGAGGGACACCCAACGACTCAATCATGTCTTTAATAGAGGCTTTTTCCTCAAACACATGAGAGATTCTCACCTGTTTGTGATGCCGTGGTAAAAAATGATTCAATTCTGCATGAAAGTAGAAATATGCGATCGCCATAGCCACAGATATTCGGATTACCCTACTGGCAACAATTTGTCACAATTGCAAAACTTTATCTATTGTATTGAAAGAATCAATACTTCCTCAAGTGAGCTATCTCCACTATAAAATGCCCATTTCCCTTGATTTAGTCAACCTTCTAGAGGCAGCAAAGGCTCGTGGAATTATAAAGATTCTCAAATACTTGCATTTATTATTGAGTTCAGTTACAGTCAAAGCAGATGCATATAATCAAACCCTGACATACGCTTCAGGAAGTTAGATTAGATAAAAGGGTAAATAACAGGTTTGTTAATGTTGATGTCAGTAACGCGGCTAGTGATTAGTCATTAAGTTTTAACATTAACTTGTAACGCATGAAGTATAGGGCACTAAAGCATTTACCCCTAGTTTCAGTGTTTTTATTTTTCTAATCTAATTGAGAATTATTTGCAATATTCTGGAATGGATAGATATATTAAAAGTAGATAGTAGGAATAACTTTACTAATCTATATCTAGCTATTCCACATCTATCTTTAGAAATACATTTTTCAGAAAACACAAAGAATTATATTTTTATATGTAAAAACAGGATTTGTAACTAGCTATGAAAATAATTTCACCAAAACTTTAGAAAAATATCTTACTACTAGCAATATTTTTGATTGTAGTATTAGCTACATTGATATTATCAGCAAGTTAATCCTTGGTAATTCTCCAAGTAGCTTTTTGCCTATGTACAAGGTTTAATATATTTGATTTTACCAAAGAAAGTAAGTTCAGAAAAGCCGAGTTTCAGCAAGTGAAAAATTATAAAATACCAAATAACAATAAAACTAGATACAAAATTAACGCCAGTCATACGGAAAAATATCTCTTGACACTGTTTATCTTTATTGTGGAGAATTTATTAACTGGGAAGACCTCAATTGATAATGATGTTATAAAGTGGCTACCTAGTTTTAACTCGGAAATGAATATTGTTCTTTTTTATCTCCTTGAATTAAGGATATTGTATCTAAGAACACAATTGTATTTTGTAATACCTTTTGTCCAAAAAATATGCTAATGAGTACAACGAGATGAACACTTTTTTTTGTTCTGATGATTCGCGGCAAGTAGGAGAAGATGTTATTGGTAGTGCCACCAATTATCAAACTTATATTTTAGTTGAGTGTCCTTTACCTTGGACATCAGAAGCCTTTAACTCCAAGTGGGTGCCTCAGAATTTGAGGATTTTGGTAGAAGAAGTGAAGCGTGCAAAACTGCCAATTAGATTTCTTCTAATTGCTAATGATTTATCACACAAGGTAAATCACACTACGCTTTTGATTTATCAAAAAGAAGAGGGGCTAAGTAATGGATACCATAAACAGGAGTTTCAGCTAGCAAATATTGAGCAAGTAGCAGGAGTTGTCCAAAAATGGATATGGGGTATCGATTCTAATTTGGAAGTAGAAACTAGTACAACTAGAGATATTTTAGTTTGTACCCACGGCAGCCATGATAAGTGTTGTGCGAGATATGGCGCTCCTTTTTACTTCCAAATAACAGCGAGTAAAGCTGATTTGTGCTTAGATAATGTGCGAATTTGGAAATCATCGCACTTTGGTGGACATCGGTTTGCACCAACAGTTATAGACTTGCCAGAAGGAAGATACTACGGTCGTCTCGATCGAGATTCATTTAGATCGATTTTGACTCGTACTGGTGATATTCAATGCTTACATCAAGTCTATCGAGGCTGGGGAATTTTGCCTGCTGCACTTCAGGTTTTGGAAAGAGAGTTAATTCTCTATAAAGGATGGGATTGGTTTAATTACAAAGTTGCAGGCAAAATTTTAGAGCAAAGTTTAGACAATAATACTATCTTAGCTGAAATTAGTTTTGAACAACCTTGTGGTTCTCTCTATACTTATCAGGCTAAACTTGTAAAAGATGAAACGAAGACTCAACAACTGAAAAGTTCATGCAATGCGACACGAGAGTTAGTAGTTACTAAATATGCTGTTGGTAGTTTTTGGATTACCTCTAGTAAGGTAATGAGTTATAGTACGCAGAAGTAAAGAGAGAGTTTTTAAACGCAGAGGAACGCCAAGAGAAGCGCAGAGGAACGCAGAGTATTACTAAATTTAGTTTGCTACAAATTAATTCGCTATACAAATTCGTAATAAAATCTTTGCGTCTTTCTGCGTTTAAATTTCAAATCAAGATGAAGCCATATTTAAGACTTTTCGTAACAGTATTTGGTCTTCTAATTTGGCTTTTAAACGACCATTTTCGATATCTCGAATCCAGCTTTGGCTTTTACCTGTAAGTTTTGCCAATTCTCTTTGGGAAAGATTTAAATTTTTTCGCGCCTGCAAAATCTGTTCGCCTAGCAAATCGTTTGTAGCTTTGGGCTTCTTTTTGGCTTTAGCAGTTCTTGTTTTCTTTTTTTCCGATTCTGAGATTTGCTGTTCCCATTCTGGCGGCAGTTCAAAAGCCAAAATCCGCGCATTCATTAGCAGATTCCATTTACCACGGGGACCTGTGTCTGTGAGGCGAGTTTCAGCACCACCGTCATTAGTCCAAAATTCTAATGCTTCATCTGGATCTTCGGGAAGATCGATTAATTTCGCCCACAAAGGTTGAATTTCTGGTGGGTAAGTAACTGGATCGAAAAGTGGTTTCATTCCATAGTGATTGAGAATTTCCAAATCGCTTTCAAAGGTTCGCAGCAGACGTTTGCGTTCTTCTCGTTGTCTGGATGCAAGGGCGACTTTTTCCTCACCGTAAGCAATACGCAGCAAGGTAGGAATGGTGATGCGTTGTTCCTTGCCCATTTTGGTTTTAAACAGCAACCACAACATTAGTCGGACTGCGCCTTCATGTTGCTGCCAAATACTCATGACTGTGGTTAGCAGCGTTTTAGGGAGACTGCCGTATTGATAGAATGCAGTTCGCTCTTTACACGCTTGTTTGTTTAAGAAATATTGCGCCCATAAACCTGCTTTGACTTTAAAAGTTAGGCCAATCAGATATTTGCATCCGAGATTGTCTTCCTGGAAGTGGTGCTGAATATCTACTAAGTGCCATAGGCGGCTACCGACAAGAGAAAATCCGTTAATTCGGCCTTGTTGCGGCCAGTCAATGGAGATCGTCAGGGAGCAAGCTTGCTGGACAAGATTTTTCATTAAAGCTAGCTTGGCTGCTTTACTTAAGTCTTTGCGCTTCTCCATCCCCAAATATTTCTCGATTTGTCGCTCATCGATCGCAAATTCTTGCTCCCAAGGTTGATCTAAGGCTGTAGCGTAAGCTGCAAAAATTAGATGTATGCAAGCGGCTCTGATATCAAGCCCTTCAATTGCTGCTATATCTGTAGCCTTGTCGTTAACTTTTAATGGATCTTGGATGTGAAAAGCGATCGCACCTCGGCCTTGATTGACTTGTCGGCTATAACTGATGTACCCTTCTTCATCGGTTTCCCAATGTAGGGATGTGCGCTGCGCTAATACATTACAAGCTTCCCAAATTGCGATCGCTGAAGCAAATGGATTATTCTTGCCGTTAGAAAACAAATCTAAACTGGTAGAATCTCTCGGTTCAACTTTGCATCTCCCCTTTTTCGCCTGCCAAGGAATGGGAGACTTAGTTGGACAAGCTATTACACATTGTGGTTCTGAATAAAAGCCCTCACAATTATTACAAAGACCAGGATCGACCCAATATTCATTGTCCTCTATTCTGATTGCACCCGTAGGACATTGGGGGCGGCAGTTGTCACATCCAACGCAACTGTTGTTAGGAATTGTATAAGGCATTTGGCTCTTTTCCCACTCTAATCGTTGAGATGTCTGTCTCAGGTCTCCCCTGGATGAGTCCTGTCTATTCATGACTCGCTAGCACATAATCTTTCTAGCGAGAATAATTTTTCTCGCCCATTCACTCCCCACATCCATATTTTGACTTTGCATCCAATCGGAAGCTATTTAAGGCTTTTAAACCGAGCCGGACAAAACTTATTTATTAACTATACATTTCATGAAAAAAATGATTAATTTGTTCGTACAGAGCTTAGAAAGATATCTTAATATTCATTTAATTAGGTATTGAATGAACATTTTAGCTTTAACCATAAATTGTTTTGAGAACATATTTAAGCTTGATGCGATTGGACTTCATCTGATTTATTAATAATTTTAATATTTAAGACACGCTCGGTTTCTGCCATAAAAATCACAGTTACTTTATAAATTGATTATGTTTCCTTCATAAATTCATTATATTGATTTAAATGTAAAACCAATATTTATTTTGTCATCATTTATATAAATAGTTGAATCAGATCGACTTGCAAATTGTTGCTTTGCAAAATACATATTGCATATATCAAAATGTAATTGATGAACATTTATTTTTGTATATATGCATACTGTTTATCTACATTTCTTTGTCTAAAGCTAAAAGTAGTTGAAAAATAATATCATCACTTTTATCGATATCCTTGCGTTTAGATCGGGCTTTAGCGAAGAGGGTAGGTTTTAAACCTGTAATTTATGCGTCTCTTTTTTCTATACTTTGCATGGGAATAGCTGATTAGCGGCTGCTGCCTCCAGTCAGATATTGAGTCAGAGACTTAATGAATGCGTTCCCATGCGGAGCATAGGAACGAGGTAAACTTAAGCATTCATAATGATTATTGGCAATAATTTGCATTTATTTTTGATTTAAAAAATGATTTTTAATTGTGTTCAAAGTTATCGGTTTATTATCAAGTAAAAGTGAGTTTTGAATATAAAAAATAAAAATATTAGGATAAGATGATGATTAATGCACAAACAGATTGATAGGCAAAATTGCCAAGGGATTATTAATGGCACAACTAACAGGTTTGACGTTTGGCGGTAAAGCTTGGACACCAAAATTCGCTCAAGAAATTGACAAAGATAAATGTATCGGCTGTGGCAGATGTGTTAAAGTCTGCGGGTACAATGTGCTAGGTTTGAAGGCACTCAATGAAGAAGGTGAATTTGTAGACGACGAAGACGATGACGAAATTGAACGGAAAGTAATGGCAGTTACTTCTCCAGAAAACTGTATTGGTTGTGAAGCGTGTTCGCGGATTTGCCCGAAAAATTGCTACACCCATGTTGCAGTAAATAATTAGAATTTTTAGAGTTAGTCCAAATTGTTGTTAATTCAAGGAGGCACTGTTTGTAAAAAGCGTAAATGCGCTAGGCAAGGTAACTTGAGGGGAATACTAAGTATTTACTGCAACTAATAAATAGTTCCCAGTAAACAAATCCGTAAATTGCAAAATGTCAGTTATTAACAAATTTAAACTTGCTGCTAATATAGCCTAATCAATATTAGGCCAACAGTGCCCTCTTGGAACAACGAGCTTTTTTGAAAGCAGGGGGCTAACTTTTTCATAGGAGTTGAAATATAGTTTGTATTTTTTTGGGGGAAAGATATGGAAAAAATCTGGAAGTTTCCCCCATTTTTAATGGCTGCACGTTAGAAAGTTAATAAGTGAAAAGGGAAAAGGGAATTGGGACTGGGGAATAGGGACTAGGAAGACAAAGAATAGTTTTTCTAATATCTAATACCTAATCCCCAATCCCCAGTACCCAATACCCAGTACCAATAAAAGACTGTTTACACAGGTAGCATGTATGCAACAAGTTCCTGTTTCATTATGGACTCTGGTTGCTGGGATAGTAGTTACAGCAATCAGCATTTTGATCGGTCACAACCACACTCTCATGCCGGTGCAGGCATCGCTACAAGCGCCTTTGGTAGACGGTTTTTTCAACGTCATGCTTACCATTGCGATCGCACTCTTCTTGGTGGTAGAAGGAACAATTGTAGTTTTTTTGGTTAAGTTTCGTCACCGTCGCGGTGATGATACCGATGGTTTGCCAATAGAAGGCAACGTTCCCTTAGAAATCTTTTGGACAGCAATTCCCACAGTGATTGTCCTCGGTTTGGGCATTTACAGTGTAGATGTTTTTAACCGAATGGGCGGCTTTGAGCCTGCTGGTCATCCTCATTCAGCAGCTCATGTTGCTCATATACCGGGGAGTGCTTTGGCAGCTACATTAAGCGATACTGAAGCAACAACTGCCCCAGCAATTGCCCCAACAATCGGTATTGGCGCGTCTCCTCAAACTCTAAACAAACCAGCCGATTTAGTTGTTGATGTCAAAGGCATACAATACGCTTGGTTATTTAATTACCCTGATAGTGGCATTACCTCTGGGGAATTGCACATACCCGTCGGTGCTGATGTCCAACTCAACCTTTCAGCACAAGATGTAATTCATTCATTTTGGGTGCCAAACTTCCGCCTGAAGCAAGATGCACTTCCCGGTATCCCTACCGAACTGCGATTTGTCGCCACCAAACCAGGTACATATCCCGTAGTTTGTGCTGAATTGTGCGGTGGTTATCACGGTTCAATGCGGACACAGGTAATTGTCCACACACCGGAAGAATATAATAACTGGCGGACAGAAAACCAGATTGCTCAACAACAAAACTTAAATCAAGTTGTTGCTGTTAATCCAGCCAACTTATCAACATCAGAGTTTCTCGCGCCCCACACCCATGATATGGGAATCAGTGCAGCAACTCTAGAGTCAGTAGTCATGAGTCATTAGTCATTAGTCATTGGTCATTGGTCATTAGTCATTAGTTATTGGTAACTGACAAATGACAACAGACAAATGACAAAGGACAAAAAGACAAAAGACAAATGACAAATGACAAAGGACAAAGGACAAAAATATATGACACAGGTAGAATTTCCACGAAATACTCCACCAGAAGGAAAGAAACCGGAAATGGTGGCTGGCCACGCTTCCCATCCGAAGGCGTGGAAATGGCAAGACTATTTTACATTTAATGTTGACCACAAGGTTATTGGTATTCAATACCTGGTGACAGCGTTTGTCTTCTATCTCATCGGCGGACTGATGGCTGTTGCTCTCCGTGTCGAATTAGCAACACCAGATGCAGACGTACTCGACCCCAATTTGTATAACGCTTTCATGACCAATCACGGGACGATCATGATCTTCCTGTGGATTGTTCCTAGCGCCATTGGGGGATTTGGTAACTATTTAGTGCCGTTGATGGTTGGTGCTAGGGATATGGCGTTTCCGAAACTGAACGCGATCGCTTTTTGGTTAAATCCACCA
Source organism: Nostoc sp. DedQUE05 (assembly GCF_034530955.1). Lineage (NCBI taxonomy): Bacteria > Bacillati > Cyanobacteriota > Cyanophyceae > Nostocales > Nostocaceae > Nostoc > Nostoc sp. DedQUE05. The sequence goes on from NZ_JAVRCB010000040.1 coordinate 9,812, forward strand.
GCAGGTGCGCTCATTTTAGGTAGTTTCATTTTCGGTGGTTCCCAATCTGGTTGGACAGCTTACCCACCTTTGAGCTTGGTAACAGCACCAATCGCTCAAACTATGTGGATATTAGCGATCGTCTTAGTGGGAACTTCTTCAATTTTGGGTTCGCTGAACTTTGTAATCACCATTTTGATGATGAAGGTTCCTAGCATGAAATGGGATCAAGTACCCCTATTTTGCTGGGCAATCTTAGCAACCTCTCTGCTGGCGCTTCTCTCCACACCTGTATTAGCAGCCGGTTTAGTTCTGCTGTTGTTTGACCTCAACTTTGGCACCTCTTTCTTTAAACCAGATGCAGGCGGTAACGTTGTAATTTATCAACACTTATTCTGGTTTTATTCTCACCCGGCAGTATATCTAATGATTCTGCCCATCTTCGGCATCATGTCGGAGGTAATTCCAGTTCACGCCCGCAAGCCAATCTTTGGTTATAAAGCGATCGCTTATTCTAGTGTAGCCATCTGCGTTGTCGGTTTGTTCGTCTGGGTACACCATATGTTTACCAGTGGCACACCCGGTTGGATGCGGATGTTTTTTACCATCTCTACTCTTATAGTTGCAGTTCCCACTGGCGTGAAGATTTTTGCCTGGGTTGCTACCCTTTGGGGTGGTAAAATCCGCTTCACAGGTGCGATGCTTTTCGCCATTGGTTTGTTGTCCATGTTTGTCATGGGCGGCTTAAGCGGTGTGACGATGGGAACAGCCCCCTTTGATGTTCACGTCCACGACACATATTATGTTGTTGGACATTTCCATTACGTTCTGTTTGGCGGTTCCGTGTTTGGCATTTACGCCGGTATTTATCACTGGTTCCCCAAAATGACCGGACGAATGTTGAATGAAAACTTGGCACGCATTCACTTTGCCCTTACCTTCATCGGCACGAATCTCACCTTTTTACCCATGCACGAGTTGGGTTTAAAAGGAATGCCGCGAAGAGTGGCAATGTATGACCCCCAATTTATCGACCTCAACCAAATTTGTACCTTTGGTTCATTTGTTTTGGCGATATCGGTAATTCCTTTCGCCATCAACATGATTTACAGTTGGTTGAAAGGGCCTTTGGCTAGTGATAATCCTTGGCAAGCTTTGACTTTAGAATGGACAACTAGCTCACCACCTGCAATTGAAAACTGGGAAGTGTTGCCGATTGTAACTCATGGCCCTTATGACTACGGTCAGGAGCATAGAACTGAATTACAGTCATCAGCGACGCCAGAAGCTAGTGCTTAGGTAGTAGAGTGAGTAATGCGATCGCACTCAAAGTCACTGAAACCTCTAGTCATTAGATTTAAAAACTCAAAACTCCAAGCTTGGAACCCAAAACTTCAAGCTTGGAACACGAACGCCCGAATCAATAAGGGACTTCCAACTAAAATAAATATCCTATCTTGGTGTAGGCAGGGGGGCAGGGGGCAAGGGGAGAAAGAAAAATACGATCTGAGTAAATTGGATAATTTATTTTCTGGAAGTCCCTAAACGAACGCCCGAATTCAATAAACGAACGCCCGAATTCAATAAACGAACGCCCGAATTCAATAAACGGACGCCCGAATTCAATAAACGGACGCCCGAATTCAGAACACGAAACTCGGAATTTTCAAAATTCCTGAACAAGTCAAGAGTTTGGCTAAACAAGAATTTTGGATAAAGAATGGAAATTTTGCCACTTCAGACTTCATTCTTTATTCAAACTTCCACAACAAGACAGAGTAGATCGTATTGTCAAAAAATCTATGACTATAGCTACAACCACAAGCGAAGAACACAGTGCAGGACACGAAGAACATCCAGATTTAAGAGTCTGGGGATTGTTGACGTTCCTCGCTTCTGAATCCCTAATGTTTGGGGGATTTTTTGCCACCTATTTGTTTTTCCGAAGCAGTACAGCCGTTTGGCCTCCAGAAGGAAGCGAAGTAGAACTACTTGTACCGACGATTAACACCATTATTCTGGTGTCTAGTAGTTTCGTGATTCACTTTGGTGATACGGCGATTAAAAAGAATAACGTCAAGAGAATGCAACTGTGGTACGCCATTACTGCAATCATGGGGGCAATTTTCTTGGCTGGTCAGGTTTATGAGTACTCAACATTAGGGTATGGTTTGACCACCAACGTCTTCGCCAACTGCTTTTATATCATGACTGGGTTCCACGGTTTGCACGTTTTTGTGGGACTGTTATTGATATTACGTGCATTGTGGCGATCGCGTCTTCCTGGTGAATATTCTGCAACCAATCATACTTTCATCGAAATGACAGAAATTTACTGGCACTTCGTAGACATTATTTGGATTGTTCTATTCACTTTGGTGTACGTTCTGACTTTGTTTTAACAAAAGTTAGGAGTGAGGAGTGAGAAGTGAGGAGTTAATAAGTTATAACTTCTAACTCAGAATTCACAACTTCTAACTTCTAACTCCTAACTCCTAACTCCTAACTATCCAAGAGTTCATTATGCAAGCTAATACAAATAAATTCTCATGGTTTCAGGTTCCAGATGATATCAAAAACCTATTAATTTTAGCTGCAAAAAGCTGGGAAAATACATCAGAATCAGAAAAATATATTCAACAAGCTTTAGACCAGACTGGTGAAAACACAGATGTCTTGGTAGCAGCATATAGATTTTTCTATTATAAAAATAATTATTCTCTTGCATTACAAACAACAGTCAAATTATTAGATAAAATTAAAGAACTACAAAAACTTCCTGATGACTGGGAGCAACTTCAGCCGATATTAGTCAATCGCAAAGAAGACCCACAAATTCGATTGTACTTAAATGCTTATGCTGCTTCTGGATTAGTGCTAGCAAAGTTAGGAGAAATTGAGCAAGCCAAAGAAATCAGCACCAGAGTCAAACAGATAGACGAAAAGAATGATTTTGGTTCTGGTATTCTGCTGGATATTCTGACACGTCCAGCAGAAGAAGACGATTAATTAGTCAATGCACTTCTCTGTAAAAGAGTGGGGGGACAAGGGGACAAGGGGACAAGGGGAAAAACCATAGCAATGCCCAATACCCAATGCCCAATGCCCAATGCCCGATGCCCAATGCCCAATGCCCTTTTTGTGAAAAATCATGAACAATTGGTTATCTACCAAATCCTATTCCTTATTAGGAGCAAGTACTGATAGTAACTCTATCATTCCTCCTATTAACATACCTACTAAACTGCCTGTAGGTAACATTCCTAATGTCTCACCGATCATTGTGATCCAATCTTCGCCACTATCAATTTAAAAATTATGAAAGGTAGGGATTGGCTGCTAACAGGGGACGGTCAGCATCAAGCTTGTAAATCTGTAAGAGCCTGGGATTTATTGAGAGAAAATTACCGCCTTTATCGGTTTTTAACTGAGGTGGAAGATGTTCTCAATAGCAGCGACAATGAAACCAATTGTCTGCCAGAAATTCGGATGCTTGTAAGGCGCTTAATGGTAAATTCCTACTGGGTGCAAAGTCAAAAGTTAGAACCTTCACCCAAAACGGGAAGCTCTGTTTTACTCCTATATGATGAATTGGGTTTTCCCTTAACTGTGCAAACAGTAACATTTGCACCGGGAACCCGTTCAAACATTCATAATCATGGGACATGGGGAATAGTGGCGGTGTTAAAAGGCCAGGAAAAAAATACTTTTTGGCAACGCACCAATAGCCCAGAATTTCAGGACAAAATCGAAGCAACGGGAGAGATAACTCTCTTCCCAGGAGACATTATTAGCTTTACTCCCGATGCAATTCACAGTGTAGAAGCAGTGGGTGATGAACCAACTGTGACTTTCAATATTTATGGCGAAACCGATCCAAATGAGAGGTTTGAGTTTGACTTAGTTAGCCATAAAGCGAGGAATTTTTGATTTCATCGGTTCGTAGTTGGCGCTTTAGCGCAAAAGAGTAATTAGGAGATAGTTGAATGGCAAAGGTAATTTTCTATAGCAAACCAGGCTGTAAAGGTGGAGTTAAGCAAAAAGTTTTGCTAACAGCTGCCGGTCATGAGGTGATACCACAGAATCTGCTAAAAGAACCTTGGACAGTTGAACGGTTGCGTTCCTTTTTTGGCGATCGCCCCGTAGCCGAATGGTTCAATCTTTCCGCCCCCAAGGTAAAATCTGGTGAGGTAGTTCCTGAAAAAGTGGATGAACAAACCGCTTTGGCGCTGATGCTGAAAGAACCACTGTTAATTCGCCGCCCTTTGCTAGAAGTAGGCGAACAGCGCGAGGTAGGATTTGATGTACAAAAGATTGATGCTTGGATTGGCTTACAAGCTGTAGATGAATCCTTGCAAGAAATCAGCGACAAGCTTCTGAAGCAAGATTTGCAAAACTGTTCCCACGGTAAAGATCATAGCCATCAACACCATAATCACTAGGCTGGCTGTAACCATCATGGCGAACAACATCAAAAGCAAGGCAGCTTGTAGTCATTAGATTTCTTGCAAAAGTCTATAAATAACACTCTAGCCCTGTCAAGGTAAAAAAGTAACCTTGACAGGGCTAGTACAGTATGGCGTAAATTGTCTAAAACTCTCACACAATGGTAATTACGAATTACGCAAAGTGGTACTAGTCTTAGCCTTTAGCTAACTTCTTGTTGGATGTGTAGTAAACTTTACTACCAGTATCAGGTACAAAATGGCAGCTGATACATGAATTCCACAATGACTTCCAAATTGGTTCTTCCGCCTTGTGGAAATACTCACCCATCACTGGTTTGATTGCCTCAGTTGCCTTCAGCAAATTGTAGTGAGGGATGTTAAGGAATATATGGTGAGCAACATGAGTACCAATATCGTGATGGATATGATTAACTAAACCATAATCACGGTCAATACTAGAAATTGCGCCTTTGAGGAAAGTCCAATCTTCTCCACGATACCAGGGAAGCTCTGGCTCAGTATGGTGCAAGAATGTCACCAAATCTAGCCAAACTATAAATACAAGGTAGGGCACAGCGTAATATTTCAGCAACCACATCCAACCCCATTGGTAGGTGAGGAAACCCAGCAAACCTACCGTCCCAATCAAAAGGACAGTGCTAGTGATAACATCCCATTTTTCCGATGATTTGAAAAGCGGACTGCTGGGCAAAAAGTGAGAGCCTTCTTTATTAGGAGAACGCTTAAATAAATACAGAGGATAAGCCAATAGAAAAATATAATATCGGACTATCTTTTGTGCTAAAGGCATCTCTTTGTATTCTGATTCCGTCACAGGATACCAGCTTTCATCGTTATCGATATTGCCAGTATTTTTGTGGTGAGTTCTGTGACTAATCCGCCAACCATGATAAGGAACAAGTATTGGTGTGTGAGAAAGATGTCCAATCAAATCATTGAGCCATTTATGCTTAGAAAAAGATTGGTGTCCGCAGTCATGCCCGACTACAAACAAAGCCCAAAACATCGTTCCTTGCATTAGCCAGAAAATCGGAAAGAAAAGCCAAGAATCCAGGTAAGAAGCAACTGCATAAAGCAGACCGATAATCAAGATGTCACGAAAAAAGTAAAAAAGTGATTTTGTCACATTGGGCTGAAAGCATTCCGCAGGAATTGCAGCTTTTAAATCCCCAAGTGTGAAAGGCAATTTAGTCGTATCCTCAGACGTTTCAGAAGGAGGATTATTGAACGTGATGATGTTTGATGGCACTGGATTCTTTTGATTGGATATAAATCGGAACTTTAATTGAGACAAAATTATCTCACCTATAGGATGCCCACGAAACTAGCGATCGCTAACATCAAAGAAGATAAATTTTGGCAATTTAGCTAACAAATTTTAGTTAGTAAAAAGTCGCCAAATTCTATTTAAACACAGCATGATAAACGCTCTCGTTGAGTTCAAGAGCGTAAGTCTAATCACAGCGCTATTTATTGCTCTGTATAATATTCGTTGAAAGTTTTATAGCCAACATCAGTTGTGTATAGTTGACACTGGTCTGTAATCTGCTTCATTAAAGACCAAGAAAACTGACACTCATCATGTAGATAAGGCTGCCAATTTTCTTTGATGCTGCTGTAAGCTAGCCGCAAATTATAAGAAGGAATCGCAGTGGAAATATGATGAGGGACATGAACATTGATATCGTGGCACAAAACCTCTACCCAACGCGGATAATCGCAATGAATAGTACCAAATAGCTGTGCTAGAGCTTCGTTCCACTTGTTCGCTGTCGTAAAAGGAACATCTGCGGCAGTATGGTGAACAATAGTAAAAGTACTCATCCAAAAATGGTAAATCATCCAGGGCACTAGCCAAAATTTGACAAAGCCCCAGATACCAGTTGTGGCAATGAGAAGCGGGAAAGCGATCGCTGCAAACACAACTACTACAGCCACAGACAGCTTGATACTCGATTGGTCTTTCGTTTTGAAGTTCCGCCAATCAAAATGCACTACAGCCCAATGTCCAATGGAACCTACCCACCAGAAGCGTTTACGCATGAACAGTTCAAAAGCAGACTGTCGGGTTTTATCCCAATCTTCAAACACTTCTGGTCTGATTGGATGCCAAGCGTTGTCCTCATCCAGCTTGTTGGTATGAGTATGGTGATAATTATGCTTAATGCGCCAACTGTGAAAAGGGTAAATTAACGGCATCATGAAGAAATGCCCTACCAAATCATTTACCCAACGACGTTTGGCAAAAGACCTGTGACCGCAATCATGGCCAATTACAAAAAAACCTGTTAAAGCAGTACCCGTAAAAATCCAAGCTAGGGGCAAGAGAAACCAAGGAGCGATAATCAGGCTGTAATAACCCAACGCAACTGCCAAGACACTGAGTATTACTTGTGTCCAAGCTTTGCGACGGTTCTGCTGAAAACATTCCCGTGGCAAGGTTTTGACAATATCTTTGAGCCGAAAGTCGGAATTACTAGGCTCGTCACTTAGTTTCTGGCTATTAATTATTGATGTAGTCATGGACACCTAAAAAACAACAAACTCCTCCACCAAGTCACCAAAAAGTAACTTGCAGTAAAATTTCTTCACATTAGCGCTTTGGATTATAGCAACCTAACCGACACAAGCGCACCAGTAAATAGCTTTTTGAAAAGTTAGGAGTTAGAAGTGATGAATTATGAGTTAAAAACGTTACACATCCTAACTCCTGTACAGACGCGATTAATTGCGTCTCTACTCCTAACTAACTTTTGTTGGGGCCAACTTCACATTAGTTGCCAGACCAACTGCTTGCAGCAATTGAACTGTCATCCAGGTTAAATCGATTTCCCACCATTCCAGCCCATGACGAGCTGAATATTGAAAAGCATGATGGTTATTATGCCAGCCTTCACCGAAAACTAGTACGGCTACCCACCAGCAATTAGTCGATTTATCGCCAGAATCATAGCTCCGATAGCCAAATTTATGAGTCGCGCTGTTCACCAACCAAGTGCAGTGGTAAACCCAGACAATGCGAACAAAAATTCCCCAGACGACGAATGACCAGCCACCTAGAAGCAAAAGCAATACACCTAGAGCAACCTGGATTAAAATGAAATATTTTTCTAAAAACTGATAGACTGGGTCTTCGGCAATGTCTTTGGTGAAACGAGGAACATCAGCGTGAGCGGGACAGTAGTGAATCAGCCAATCCATGTGGCTCCACCAGAAGCCTTTATTAGAATCATGGGGATCGGCATCAGTATCAGAGTTTAAATGATGAATGCGATGTGTCCCGACCCACTCAATTGGGCCTCCTTGACACGAGAGTGTCCCAAAGAAAACCAGGAGATACTCCAGCCACTTGGGAGTTTGAAAACTGCGGTGAGTAACAAGACGGTGAAATCCGAGAGTAACTCCTAAACCACCTGTTACCCAGTACAGCAAGAAACCCACACCAACTGCCGTCCAGTTAAAGTTACCAGGAACAAAGGCAAATAAAGCGCCGATGTGCAGTCCAATGAAAAACAGGGTATTGACCCAGTTAACTTGAGGTTTGGTTGAAGTAGCAATTGTCATGCAGTAACCTGAATTTGAATTTTCCAGCCTAGTCTGCGCGATCTTAAAATCCGCATATCTATAATTTTTTTTGAACGAGGAACTGATGAACAGCCTAGAACAGCTGCGGCAAGCAGAACATGCACTATTAGAAATTTTTTCTGGAATTGACACTCAGGTCAAGCATAATCTAAAACGAGTGCTGGATGCTTTTCGTAATCACCGTGTAGGCGCACACCACTTTGCTGGTGTAAGTGGTTATGGTCACGATGATTTAGGCCGAGAAACTTTAGATAAAGTTTTTGCTGAAGTTATGGGCGCTGAAGCTGCGGCCGTGCGAGTGCAGTTCGTTTCTGGAACTCATGCGATCGCCTGTGCTTTGTTTGGTGTTCTCCGTCCGGGAGATGAAATGTTAGCAGTGGTCGGTTCTCCCTACGATACGCTTGAAGAAGTCATTGGTTTACGAGGTCAAGGTCAAGGCTCTCTTATTGAGTTTGGCATAAATTACCGCCAATTGGAGCTAACCCCAGAAGGAACCATAGATTGGCAAGCTTTAACTACTAGTGTGGCTGAAAACACTCGTTTAGTCTTAATTCAGCGCTCTTGTGGCTATTCTTGGCGTCCTAGTTTATCAATTGCTGATATTGAAAAAATCGTCCACTTAGTCAAACAGCAAAACCCGAATACCGTTTGCTTTGTAGATAACTGCTACGGCGAATTCATTGAAACCAGAGAACCCACAACTGTAGGTGCTGATTTAATGGCGGGATCGCTGATTAAAAATCCTGGTGGCACCATTGTCAGCGCTGGCGGTTATGTCGCCGGTCGCGCCGACTTGGTAGAAGCAGCTGCCTGTCGCCTCACGGCTCCCGGTATCGGTAGTTATGGCGGTGCTACTTTTGACCAAAATCGCCTGCTGTTCCAAGGTTTATTTCTAGCGCCGCAGATGGTAGGAGAGGCAATGAAAGGGACTTATCTTACTGGTTATGTGTTTGATCAACTCGGTTATCCAGTCAATCCCCCTCCCCTAGCTCCCCGTGGAGATGTAATTCAGGCAATTAAACTCGGTTCAGCCGAAAAGCTAATTGCTTTCTGTAAAGCCATACAACAGCATTCTCCTATCGGTTCCTACTTAGATCCTATTCCAGATGATATGCCAGGTTATGAGAGCCAGGTGGTCATGGCTGGGGGGACATTTATTGAAGGGAGTACTTTGGAATTATCAGCAGATGGGCCTTTGCGTGAACCTTATGTAGTTTATTGCCAGGGTGGGACTCATTGGACTCATGTAGCGATCGCCCTAGAAGCTGCGATCGATGCAGTTGGCAGTATCGATAGACAGGAGAACGGCAAATAATGAGCGATCGCCACACCACAATTGCTGCACGTCTCAATGTTTACACCCAAGGTCAAGGATTCCCAATTTTGGGCTTACATGGTCATCCTGGTACTGGTCGTAGTCTTTCTGTCTTTACCAATCATTTATCAAAACGCTACAAAACTTTTGCCCCTGATTTACGGGGATACGGCAAAAGTCGCTACAACGGCAATTTTGACATGAATGACCATTTGACTGATTTAGAAGCACTGCTAGACCGTTTGCAGATTGAAAAGTGCCTAGTATTGGGATGGTCACTTGGTGGCATTTTGGCAATGGAGATGGCATTACGTTTGCCAGAGCGCGTTACTGGGCTGATTTTAGTGGCGACAGCTGCAAAACCCCGTGGCAGTCATCCTCCGATTACTTGGCAAGATAATTTATATACTGGCATTGCTGCGCTATTAAACTATATAAAACCGAGTTGGCAATGGAATATTGAAACTTTTGGTAAGCGATCGCTTTTCCGTTATCTAATTCAACAACATACATCTACTAGTTACAATTACATCGCCAAGGAAGCAGTACCAGCTTATTTGCAAACCTCTCCAGCTGCTACTCGCGCCCTCTATAGTGCAATTCAATCAGGATACAATCGGCTTCTAGATTTAGAACAAATACAATGTCCTAGTCTAGTACTTGCTGGCGAACAAGACCGTCACATCACATCTGATTCCAGCTTACAAACTGCTCAACACCTCAACAATTCTCAGTGGCACTGCTATCCCAACACCGCCCATCTTTTTCCGTGGGAAGTTCCCCAGTTGGTGCTGAATGATATTGACCATTGGCTCGAAGAACATCCGCAGGTAATTCGTAATTCGTAATTCGTAATTAAACTGAGAGTCACAGGAATTGACTATAAAAGGTTTAGCCGTTACAGGTGGGGTCTAAATCTTCACCCGTAATGTAATTACGAATTACGAGTTATTAATAGTCAAAAATAGTGAAAAAATTTTGACTATTGACGAAGAAATGGAGAAGGAAGATGTGGTGACGCAATGAGTGAAAAAGACGTAATAACCCCCGTAAAAGAATTTTCTGTGTCTTTATATCTTTACGTCTTTGCATCAGAGCCTCCTTTTCATTCTCTGGCCTAACTTAAATTTGACCGCCAAAGGCAGGCTGTACTTTGCGGTCAAATCTTTCCCCCAAGTCGTCAGCAATTGTTAAGTTACTAGGTTTGCAACGCTTGACATTCACAATAATTCCCTGCGCTCCTTCAAGCTCTAAATCTTCTATGTATCCTTTACTTGCTAATGTTGCATCAGAAGAATTTAGAAATGGCCCGAAGTAATACGTGCAACGGGGATTCTGCGTCACAATCTCTACCCACCAAGCCAAGCCGAGGTAGTCGAATGTGTTAATTAACACTTCCTTGAGGTTATGCCAAATGGTTTTCATGGTTTTCGCTGATTTATAAACGTCTACAGGGTGTTAAACGATAGGGTACTTTATTATCTTTTACATTTCTTTATACTCTGTTACTGTTATTTTTTCAAAGAGATTTTTTGCAATTTATCTAAGTGCAGCGTATTTAGCGATCGCTGACGATAAATCTCATAAAGCGCCATACCTGCTGCTACAGAAGCATTCAGGCTGGGAGTCTTACCCTGTAGAGGAATCGATACTAAAAAATCACACGATCGTTGAGTCAACATACCCAGACCTTCACCTTCTGAGCCGATTACCAAAACGATGGGGCCAGTGAAATTGACTGTATGCAAAGGTTCGCTGCCACTTGCAGCTGTGCCGTAAATCCAAAAGCCAGCTTCTTTTAATTCTTCTAAGGAGCGGCTGAGGTTGACAACTCTAGCTACAGCAAAATTTTCTAAAGCGCCTGCTGCCACTTTCATGACCGTGGAAGTGATCCCAGATGCCCTTCTTTGGGGAATTACCAATCCTTGAGCGCCTATTGCTTCAGCTGTGCGAATAATTGCTCCTAAGTTGTGGGGATCGGTAATTCCGTCAGCCACGACAATTACAGCATCAGTTACAGATTTGCACTGCTCAATTAGATCGGCCAATTCCATGTAAGCGTAGGGAGCAATTTGTGCTGCCACACCTTGGTGATTAGCGCCGTTGGTGAGATAGTCTAAACGTTTGGGTTCAACCTCATCGATAACTGTGCCATTTTCCTTTGCTTGCAAAAGGAAATGGTGAAAGCTGGGATCGTACCGCAGACGGGTAGTAATCCACAGACGATTGAGATTGCGCTGATTTTGCAATGCACTCAATACTGGATGACGACCGTAGATGAGATCGTTATCTTCTTCTGTAGATTGTGTAGATACAGATGGCTGAGAAAAGTTGCTATTTCGTTGTCGGGAATTGCTATAACTGGGGTTGCTATCTATTTTCTTGGGATTGCGATTCGGATTAACAACAGAGATGGTGTTGCCATCTACTTTTCTGGGGTTGTGAGTTGGATTCGCACCAGATGTGGGTTTGCTATCTACTTTTCTGGGGTTGTGAGTTGGATTCGCACCAGAGATAGGGTTACTATCTACTTTTCTGGGCTTGCGAGTCGGATTCGCACCAGAGATGGGGTTGCTATCTATTTTCCTGGGATTGCGAGCCGGATTAGTAACAACACGTTTACCTTTAATTTTTACGGGTTGTCCACGATTTGGTTCGCTAGAAGTCTTGACTTTTCTGGGTTTATCCTGCATTTGAGTTCTGAATATAGCGTATGGTCGATCGTTCCGATTACCTCAATTTTTTGAACCTAATCTAGTGTTGTGGCTACTGCGAAATTGAGTTTTCACTCTTTTTCTAGATGAAGTATTTGCAACAGTTCGGTTAGACGTTGGTAATCGGTGATATATAAGTAGCCTATTAAAGTTTCTAGACTAGTTGCCTGTTGATAAATTTCGGGATTAAGTCGCTTAGGGCGTCCTGTTGCGGCGTTTCTACCCCGTCGGACAATTTCTAATTCGGTATCCCTGAGATGAGGAATCAGCGATCGCAAATGTAGCGCTTGTGTTTCTGCTCTTACCTGCTCCACTACCAGACGATGGTAAATTCCTGACCGCTGCAATGGCAGCAGATAGAACATTCTAACATACAACTCATAAATTGCATCCCCTAAATATGCTAAAGCACTAGGAGAAATTTGTTGCACTTGCGAGAGGGAAATCTGTTGGAATGGCCCTGTGGTTGCCAAGAGTGCTTCAGTCCAAGACAAGCTCTGTTTGGGAGTTTCATCTTGTCCATCTAATAGCTCTTCCTCCTGTGACTTCACAAATAAATCATTCCTTGACGGGCTACATTTGGCAGGCATTCTTGGCAAAGACTGATTTTTCTGAAGTATGCCGTGATAGTATACTTAGCATAATCAATACTATCAAAATTACTTCCTAATTTCATCTTTTTGATTGAGAGTTGGCATTTAAAATCACCCTGATGTCAACATCTATAAACCAAATTTCGCCTACTTGTTGTGGTCTGCGCCTAAGATAGGGTAAAATTTTAACATCAACTTCACCCTTCTACTTGGTAGCATTGCCATACTTACTGAGTAAACGACAACTTTTAACTATACAGCATCAAGTCAAGTCTATCTATAAACAAATCTGCTGGCTTTGTATTTCTTACAACAAATATCTCAGACTTGATTATTTATTCAATATTCTACCCAACGATTACATACCCAATAGAGACCCAATAAATTGGGTCTCTATATCTTTAATTATTACTCAACTTTAAACATAATAGCTCAACTGGCTTTATGCCTCTCCCACAAGGAGAGAGGTTTTCTGCCAGAAGTTTTAAAAATTAAGCTATCCGATTTTGAATTTGGATAGCTAAATTTACCTCTCAGATCGAGCAATCAAGACTACTTGACGTTTTCTAGAGCGTCTTCAACTGATTTTTGCAGGGAGAGAAACTTCTCTAGGCGAACAAGCTTGACCGTTTGAGTTACGCGGGCATTCGTGACAATTTGCAAAGTGCCATCGGCAGTTTGAGCCTGCTTGGCTAGCTGCACCAGAGCGCCCAAGCCAGAGCTATCAACAAAGTCAATTTGTGAGAGATCCAAAATAATGTGCTTAGGGCCCTCGTCTATCTTGCTGCCAAGTGTCTTGCGAAATGTCGGCTCAGAAAAAGCATCTAACAAACCTGTGAGGCGGAATAGCTGACAGTTATCCCGGACTTCACGAGTGCCCCTCAGGCTAACGGTTAGATTCAGTGGCTCAGCAATAATTCCCTCCTCATGAGTTAAAGTGAACGCTCAAGTATAAATGGTTTTTGAGCAAGTTGTCTACAATCTGTTGAAATAGGGGATTGGGGATTAGGGATTAGGGATTAGGAAATTTCTTTCCTCTATAACCCAGTACCCAGTACCCAGTACCCAGTCCCCATTCCCTATTTTTACCTCACCTCTGCCACGGCTTGACGTGCTGTTCGCATGGCTTGAACAAATTGCTCAAACAAGTAATCAGCATCGTGTGGGCCAGGACTAGCTTCTGGGTGATACTGTACGGAGAATACAGGTAGAGATTTGTGCCGTACTCCGGCAATGGTGCGATCGTTTAAGTTTAGGTGGCTAATTTCTACAACTGTCGTAGGTAAAGAATCTGGGTCAATTGCAAAACTATGGTTTTGGCTGGTAATTTCTACTCGTTGTTGTAAACCGGCAGGCTGATTCAAACCACGATGACCAAATTTGAGTTTATAGGTTTCTGCTCCTAGTGCATGACCTAAAATTTGGTGTCCCATACAAATACCAAAGATGGGTTTTTCACTTAACAGGAGTGCTTTGGCAGTTGCAATCCCTTCAGTGACGGCAGCAGGGTCGCCAGGCCCATTAGAAAGAAACACACCATCTGGATTGTATTTGAGAATTTCTTCTGGTGGTGTATCAGCAGGTACAACAATTACCCGGCAACCATAACTGACTAAGCGACGTAAAATATTGCGTTTAACGCCAAAGTCAAGAGCAACAACGGTAAAGGCTTCCCCAAGATTTTCCCCAGCCTCCGAGTTAAATTCCCAAGCTGGAATTGTGGGATCGGACCATTCATAAGCCGTTGAGGTGGTGACTTCACTAACCAGATTCAATCCTGCCATGTTGGGGGCTGCTAGTACCTGCTCTAGCAATTCCGCTTCATCGAGAATGGTTGTAGAAATGCCACCGTTCATCGCTCCGAACATCCGAATTTTGCGGGTGAGGGCGCGGGTATCGATGCCGTAAATCCCTGGTATTTGGTTTTGTTTGAGGTAGTCAGGTAAAGATTGTGTCGATCGCCAGTTACTCGGACGGTGACAAATATTCCGGGCGATCGCACCCCGCACTTGGGGGCCATCTGATTCTTCATCTTCGAGATTGACGCCAGTATTCCCCAATTCAGGATAGGTAAAAATCACAATTTGACCCCGGTAACTAGGGTCAGTCAGAACTTCTTGATAGCCTGTCATGCCAGTGTTGAACACCACTTCTCCGATCGCGGTTCCCGTCGCACCGAAAGACCAACCGCGATAAGTGGTTCCATCTGCAAGGACAAGTAAAGCTGGTATTGAGTCAGTCAGGGGCATAGGTGATAGGATTGGGGATTGGGCATGGGGCATTGAAAAGAGGCAGAGGGGCGGGGTGCGGGCGGCAGAGGGGAAAACTCTTATCCCTGTTCCCTGCTCCCTATTCCTTAATACTGCGATTGTTAATTATCCCATGAGTTGAGCAATTGGGAGTTTTTAAGATAGTTAATTAAAATTAAAAGGGAATTAAAGTAGCGGGAGTGGATTTGGCAAAGCTTGGGCAGTTAAAATTAATTATGCTTCAGTCTTTTTTATCCCGTGCAACCCTAATTTTTGTATCAAGCACTCTAGCGGTTTTGTGCGTTGCCTGTAGTGAAGACAAACTGAACACCGCTACTGGTGGCGATGAGCAACCTATGCCAATTGGGGATCTAGCACCAGTCCAGCCTAGCGTTAAACCAGTAAGACCAGCAGCTAGCCCAGAAGCGCAGCCGCTAGATCCGTTTGAAAGTGAACCAAGTCTTTTTGAGATGGGACGAGACAAAGCTGTTGGCGCTTGGAGTATCAGCCAATCGGCTCAATCTCCAGATGATTGGAAATTGGTGGCGAGTCAGTACCAGGATGCGATCGCGCTGATGCAAAAAATACGGCGACAAAGCCCAGAATTTGCGATCGCTCAAACCAAAATTACGGAATATCGCCGCCAAGTTAAATATGCCCAACAGCAAGCTAATCCTCGCCCTGTTGCAGTTAGAGAACCTCAGAAAATAGTCGTTGTTGTTCCTCAAAGAGAAACCACACCAAAGTTCACTTTACCTCCACGAGAAACAAAACCGTTATCACCAGCGCCAGCTTTGCCTTCATCAGCAGTGGTGATTCCCGATGAAGCAGTATTTACAGCGCCGATAAAAAGACGAATTGGTGGTACGCCAATTGTGGAAGTTACTTTCAATGGCCAGCAACAATTTGAGATGATTGTGGATACGGGAGCAAGTGGCACTGTCATTACCCAAGAGATGGCTAATGCTTTGGGAATCGTCACAGTGGGAAAAGCCAAGGCAAATACCGCCAGTTCCAGAGCTGTAGAATTTCCTGTGGGGTATGTTAATTCGATGGCCGTTGGCGGGGTAGTAGTGAATAGAGTAGCAGTAGCGATCGCAGGTGCGGAACTAGAAACTGGACTTTTAGGACATGACTTTTTTGGTAACTACGATGTCACCATTAAGCGTAATGTGGTAGAGTTTCGTCCGCAATTGCGATCGCAAATCAATTCCCCAGAAACTCAACTAACTGCTCCAACTTCGTCCAAGCAGCCCCACTTTGTAGGATATCCTTAGCGATTTTAATACCCTCGGCGTGATCGAGGAATGCGATTTTACCCGCGACTTGCAGCGCCAACGACGCATTCAACGCTACTGCGTCCTGTTGCGCCTGAGTTCCCTTACCTTGGAGTACAGCCTTGAGAATCTCCGCATTCTCTTGGACATCTCCACCCCGAAGCATACCTATGGAAGCAGGGGTTAAATCTAAATCTAGGGGATTAATAGTAGTTAACTGCACTTCTCCGTCTGATAACACTGCCAAGTCAGTTTCATCTCCTAACCCAGCCTCATCAAGTTTTTCTCGCCCGTGCAGCACAATCGCCTTTTCCTTACCCAAATTCTGTAAAGCTTCGGCAACAGTTGCCAAAAGTTTGGGAGTAAATAAGCCCACCACTTGCCCAGTTGGACGCAAGGGATTTACTAACGGCCCGAGCAAATTAAAAATTGTTCGCACCTTCAAAGTCCGCCGTAATGAGGCAACCGCCTTGAGTGCTGGATGCCAACCAGCGGCAAACAAGAAAGTGATCCCAACTTCTTGTAGTGCTGCTTGTACTTTTTCACTAGAGGCACTTAAGTTTACACCCAAGGCTTCCAATACATCTGCACTTCCCGTAAGACTTGAGGCTGAACGATTGCCATGTTTGGCGACAGGTACGCCAGATGCAGCAGCAACAAAAGCAACTGCTGTAGAAATATTAAAGGTTGATGAACCATCTCCACCAGTGCCACAGGTATCTATTACAGTGCTGAGTGGTGTTAGCGGTAGCGGGGCGTTTAGCCCGTGCTGAGTGCTGAGTGGGGAACATTGAGATTGTAATACTTCAGCCATGCCGGTCAACTCGTCGGCAGAAATGCCTCTAAAGTTCAGTGCTGTTAAAATTGCTCCCGATAACTCTGGGGGAACTGCTTCACTGAGCCAACCCTTCATCAATTCAGCAGATTGAGTACGAGACAATGATTGTCCATCTATTAGTTGTTGCAACAGAATATACCAGCTAACAGAGGATTCTTGAGCAGGGATTGGGGAAGTTGTCATAGCTAAGGTTTTTGTAGGTATGGGAGCCATCCTACCGAAAAATGAGAAATTAGCAGCCAAGGTTGGGAAACTAAAATCCCAACCTTTTGCTGTTGTTAGGAGTTGACATTTAAGCAATTACTTATGTATTCTATAAATAGTTAAGCGTTTGCTTAAATACATGGTTAATAGGAATGAGTAGACCTGCTGCCAGTGCCGATGTTTTTGTGGCGATCGCAGATCCCACACGCAGGGCGCTACTGGATCTGTTACGTAATGGTGAGCAACCAGTCAAAGAACTAGCCCAGCCATTTGCCATGAGCTTGCCAGCGATTTCTCAGCACTTACAGATTCTTTGCGAAGCAGGCTTAGTACAAATGCGAAAAGCAGGGCGACAGCGTTTCTATCGGCTAAACCCGGAGCCATTGAAACAGATATCAGAATGGATTGCTCATTACGAGCAGTTTTGGCAAGAAAAACTCGATGCCCTTGGCAATTATTTGGAGGAAAATTGATGCTCCGATTAAATATGGAAGTGTTTTATCCCTATCCTCCCCAACGGGTTTGGCAGGTACTCACTAACCGTCAGGCATTGGCAGTATGGTTAATGGAAAACGACTTTGAGCCGCGTTTGGGACACAAATTCCGATTTGTGCATTCGACACTGCCGGGGTTGGAGGGAGACATAGACTGTCAGGTAATTGAACTTGATGAGCCAAGACGGCTAGCGTTCACTTGGCAAGACAGTATGATGTGCCAGCCTTCAGTTGTTACCTGGACAATCCAGCCTGTAGTTGGGGGTACAAAACTTTTACTCGAACATAAAGGTTTGATTCAAAAAGCCATCAAGCTCAATGAACCAATGGAACTTTCCCAACCGTGGCAAGGCAAATTTATGCATGAGTCCAAGGCAGGGATGCAGACAGTAATACCAAATAATCGCAGCTCTGTATTCTCATCAATACCCGTTGGTAGATATGAGGCATTAGATAGTATCGTTCTTAGTTATTTTCTCAATGGTGGATGGAACTATAGTTTGCATGAAAAGCTACCGCAAATCTTGGTCAAAGATTGCAGTAGTTAAAGCGTAAATTCACATATTGCACGCCAAGAATTACATTTAAATTTAAAGCTTGGCAACATTATCATTTGTGGTTAGACGAGTATTAGCCAAGCCACATTAAATTGATATTTTGGAAAATCAAATATGAATAAACAGACTTTTGTTGACACAGAAGCTGAAACATGGTTTGAGTTTCAGCCTGTTCTAGGTACGAAATTATTGCCATTAGCTGAAACAGTATCAAAAGCGCACTGAAAATCACCAAACCTAAATCCCCTCTAACCCCCTTAAAAAGGGGGAAATCCTAAAAGCCCCTTTTTTAAGGGGGTTGGGGAATCTCTTGTGCAGAAGTCCTAAATTAATATTTTATCTTTTTTGGAGATATCAAATATGAGTTATCAGACTCAAATCAGCATTCCAATGATTATTCAACAATCAGAAAGAGGAGAGCAAGCATTAGATATTTATTCACGCTTACTTGCAGAACGAATTATATTTTTGCGAAATGAAGTTACAGACGAGACAGCTAACCTTATCGTTGCACAAATTCTATTTCTTGATGCTGAAAATCCAGAGCAAGATATCACATTGTATATTAATAGTCCTGGAGGTTCGGTGACAGCAGGAATGGCTATTTACGATGCCATGAATCAAATTCGTTCAGAAGTATGTACTGTATGCATTGGCATTGCTGCTTCAATGGGATCGTTCTTGCTTGCTGCTGGAAGTAAGGGTAAAAGATATGCTCTACCAAATGCTCGAATTATGATTCATCAACCATTAGGAGGTGTTCAGGGAAAAGCATCTGATATTGAAATTGCAGCCAAAGAAATTTTGTATTTCCGTCAATTGATGAACAAAATACTCGCTGCTAATACAGGTAAATCGCCAGAGCAGATTCAACTGGACTCTGAACGAGACTTTTTCATGAGTCCTGAAGAAGCAAAAACTTACGGTTTAATTGACAGTATCATCTTGAAAACATCTGCATCTATTTAATCTGCAAACAATTCTAATCTCGACAAACAGTAATGGATGGAAACCAAAATGAAAATACTTATCATTGGTGGCACAAATTTTATTGGCCCTCCTCTAGTCCGTCAACTGATTACAATGGGTCATGAAGTGAGCGTATTTCATCGGGGAAAAACTACAACTAACTTACCACCTGATGTGCATGAAATTTTGGGCGATCGCTCCCATCTTTTGGAGATGAAAAGCAAGTTTAGGCAACTTTCGCCTGAAGTTGTGGTAGATATGATTGCCTATAACGAACAAGATGCACTAACTCTGATGAACACATTTGAAGGTATTGCCCAGCGTGTTGTTGCGATTAGCAGTATAGATGTGTATCGTGCATACGATGTGCTTTGGGGTAAGGAATCTGATGTTGTGCCTGTACCACTTACCGAAGGTTCGCCCCTGCGCCAACAACTTTATCCATACCGGGAAATGCCCTCTAGACCGATCGCTGTGCCAATTGATTATGAAAAGATTTTGGTGGAGCGGGTGGTGATGTCATCCAACTTACCCGGAACGATTATACGCTTGCCAATGGTATATGGTTCCAGAGATTTTCGACATCGCCTGTATTCCTATCTTCGGCGAATGGATGATAACCGTCCTGCGATTGTTTTGGAAGACAGTATCGCTCGATGGCGTGGCTCTTACGGCTATGTAGAGAATGTAGCGTATGCGATCGCACTAACAGCAACAAACGAACGCGCAACAGGTCGCATTTATCATATCGCTGATGTAGAAGCACTTACCGAAGCTCAACGCATCACCAAAATCGGGAAAATAGCAGGATGGCAGGGTAAAGTTGTTATCGTACCCAAAAGCCAGTTAGCATCAGAGTGGAAATTGCCTGTCAATACACAGCAAGATTGGTTTGTAGACTCAACTCGTATCCGTCAAGAGTTGGGATATAAGGAAATTGTGCCGTTAGATGAAGCATTGCGGCAAACCATTGATTGGGAACGAACTCATTCACCTCAAGAACCGCAGAAGTTTGCAGTCCCGTGGTTGCTGGACTATGCAATAGAAGATGTGATTTTGTCTAAATTCCCTTGAACTTCATAGTTAGTAATAAATAGCTCTTTTCCTTTAGCTGCACCACTTTGTTTATAGTTATTCATGCCGTACTGTAATTCCCACTCTGAAATATTAGCCCATTGAAAATTTTCTAAAATTTGCGTTGAGTTGTCGTAGGTAATTAGCCAGCGATGATGACATTGTTGCAAAAGTTCAGCAAACCTCTGATGTTCAAAAGAGGTGTGTAAGTCACCATCTTTACCGTATAGCTTTGATTTTGTAGCGCTAAAATATGGTGGATCTAAAAATAAAAATACATCTTCTCCTCCTGATTTTAATAGATGGCTGTAATCCAAATTAGTAATTTGGACATTTTCTGAGAGAATATTTTCTAACTTTTCTAGCCGTTCTATTGAAGAATCAGTAAATCTTTTATAGAAAGCTTGTTCAGAAAAACCACCTGATTCTACGGTTCCAGAAAAAGTAATTCTATTGAGGACGAAAAAACGAACGGCTCTTTCTAAATCAGATAATTTATTGACATCTACACTAGTCAATTCTGAAAACAATAATTTGCCATCTGTAGACTTTACTTTAATATGGCGAATTTCTTTAACTAACTGAGCGATATCAGATTGGGCTAATTTCCAGAATAAGAAGAGTTCACGGTTTAAATCGTTAATCCAAATTTTGAGATCGGGAAACTTTTGTCTTAAATAAATGAATACAGAACCACCACCCACAAAAGGTTCTCGAAATTCCGAAAAGCTTTCTGGCAAATATTCAACTATTTGATTTATTGCTTTTGATTTACCACCAGGATATCGGAGAGAGCTTTTGAGCATAATTAGAAATCGTCACACTTGGGGTAATAACAAACGTCGAAAGCCCTCTTGCTCAAAATGACGATTAGTGGTTAACGCCTTGGTGACACCACGCTGACGCATCAATACTTTCACTGTCTGCTCCTGTAGCGTAACCAAGTTTAATGCTTCCAGCATGACTTCGGAAACGTTGACGAGCGGCTTCTTTTTCTGTTTCAGTTTGCGACTTTTCACGTCTTGGAGAACCATACTGCTGTTCTATGGAAGTAGCTACCAATTCTGCAAGAGATACGCCTGCAATCTCGGCTTGCTGTTGCAATGCTGCGTAGACTTCATCACTTAATTCCAAGCTTAAAACCTGACTCACCGCACTACACCTCAGCTAGTATATGTAATTATGGATGTGATACTAGCTTAGTTTATTGACAACGCATAACCTTTTAATTCTAACGAGCGTCGGGATATTGACAAAAAATTACGTATGCTTAATATAAGCTAGCTAAATAAATTTAATTTTTGAGCTAATTAAATGTTGCATTTTCGTAAAAGTCTGTTACATTACTTTACAGACAGTGATAACTGTTACAACATAAAAGCTCGGAGTATTTTTTATGGCAGACGTTAAGAAGACTACGCCTTCGGTTTCAGAAGATCCTAATGCTTTGCGCTGGGGCTTCACTCCTCAGAGCGAAAACTGGAACGGTCGTTTTGCAATGATCGGTTTTATATCTGCTGTTGCGCTTGAAGTGTTTTCTGGTCAAGGGATTTTACACTTCTGGGGTATCCTTTAGATTTAAAGGTTTTTAGCTTCATTAGATTATGAGGCAAGGCGGGGATTAGTAAAATTGTCTACCTTGCCTCGTAATCTCAAGAATTAGAAAACTCGCCAGCAACTACCGTGATGAGCGAAATATTACACGACCGGGGGATTCTTCTTGATTGATTCGCGCATAAACTCGAAGACAAGTTAAGACTTCGCCAGGAATACCGCCACAGTCTAGTTGTAAGTCATCCTTGGATGAAGCACAGATATCTGCATAAAGTCCCGATAATTGGCGAATTCGCACTTCATTACCTGCATTAATAGCTTCATCAGCGACTTTCTTCAAAATGCGCCGTGATTCATGTTGTAGCTTTCCCCACCAAGAATAGCGTTCAGCCGGTGGTACAAATACTAGGGAATGTATCGCTTCGTCCATATCAATCCAAGCACGAAGAATTGATAGGGGATCGGTATTTTTCTCTGCTTTTTGAGTGCGTTGGAAGCGATCGCTTAAAGCATCAATATATTGATCGCGCTGTTCTGGTTTGGAGTGTAAGGAAATGACATCGAAGCTAAAAACGCTCTTTAAAGCATGATGTAAATCTGGGTCTATTTCGATAAAATTCATATATAAAAATAGAAATGCTGCTGGTAAATCGGATGCATTACCTTGGGGAATTTTAGAATTTGAAAGTGCTTGTTGATACAAGCTCAATCCCTGAGCTTGAACAGTACCAGTAAGTCCGGGGTAGATAATTTCGTCGCGGATAAAGGGAAGTTGAAAAAGATTAGAATTATCTGCGATCGCACCAACTTCTTGAGCTAAATCCAAGGTGCGCTGTCGCCAAGTTGCAGCTAAATCCTCTGGGACTCGCAGCAGTTTGCGTTGAATCTCATTCCACAAATCAGAGTCTGTTTGGCTTTGCAGTTGGGAATTACCCAAATAATAACTAAGTTCTGAGTCAGAATCGAAAGCTTCTCGGAGATGACTTAGTTTTAACTCATCTGGCGCATCTTCCCAACCAGTATTTTGCTGTGGCGGTGCAGGTTGTAACAGACTATGAAGTTCTTGCAGCACCTCATCACATATTTTAGATCCTGGATCTAGTGGAAATTCGGCGCGAGCCTGATTTAAACTAGCCTCTAGTCCATACAAACTAAACCGCAGTAATTGGGCTAACTCCGAGTTTTCTATCTCTAATAATTGACGCAAGTGCTGCATGAATCTCACCTCCAAAGCGAATAAAACTTGGCAAACCTCTGCGCCCCTTTGCGTTTACTCCGCGCCCCTTTGCGTTTAAAAATCTTAATTTTTTTTAACGCAGAGGAACCCAAAGGTTAACGCAGAGGAACGCAGAGGTTTAATGTATGCCGCAAAAGGGATCGCGTTCTTTATCAACTTCATTAGGTTGCAATTCTAATTCAGCACGGTAAACACATCCTTCTTCTTTGAGGCATTCTTGATTTTGTGATGTCCAGTAAGGGACTTCACCGGCGTGCATTCTTAGAATACCTCGATCGTCGAGAGTTACACGATATTGGCAAGGATAATCTGTGGTTACATCTGGTTTGCTGAGTGCGCCAATTCTTATCCATTTTTTGCTGTTGGTTTCGGCATCTGTTTGATAAACATAGAAGGTGTGCTGGCCAGTTTGTGGGAATGGAGGTAAGGGATTACTAATTAACCCAATTCCTGGTTGCGTCACCCCATCGCGCAAATAATGAAATTTGTGAAACGTTTTACTACCATCATTTCCGACTTCAAATACAAGATGATAGGCATCTGGTTGATCGACAGTTGCTGACTCAATCACGTTAACGGCAATATCACCATCATTTAAATTTTTATTGAAGCCTTCCACAGCGATATTCCAGTTCAATTTACCATCAGCAAATAGCGCTGAAGTTTCTGAAACTACCGATTCTAAATCAATACCAGAAATATCAATCAAATAATGGGGATTTCCTTGACAAAGCAATACGTTAAATTCGAGGGTTTGGTCAATCTCAAACTGGACTTTGATTTTTTTCAGAAATTCTACTTCTGGCATTTCCAGTTGATTCATGAGGTTTTTGCCGTCAAAGCTTCCCCATAGTCGTAAATCTCCCTCTTCGTAATCTTGACGGTAGATAATGTTAGTTAATTGTATGCCTTGCCAATGAGTACGAACTTTAGCAACAGTTTCCCAAGGTGCGAGTTGATAGAGTTCTTGTCCGGCTTTGAATATAGTTAGTAAATCGTTGCTTTGGGTTTTGCGTTTGAAATTGCAAGGCAAATAATAAAATAGATTTTTGACATCAATTTCTAGCTGGTTGGCCCCCTTACGCAGCAAGCTTTTAGACTCTTCTGGATCGAATCTCAATCTTCGTAGCTTTTCGGCATAGCAAGCACCGGCGGAGGTGGCTAGCTTAGTAAATTCCAACACAAAAGTAATCCGTTCTGGATTCCAGACAAAATATGGAGATTTACTAAATTCTTGGTAGATTTGGCGCTGCACTATGTCTAAATTACAAGTTTTACCAGACAAAATTAACCAATCAACTTTTTGGGAATTCCAAGAATCTTTGGTGAGATCGTCGGGACGCAAACGACTTTCCATTAATCCTTTGGCAATTCCGATCGCTTCTTTAATTCCCGAAGCGGCGGCTCGTTCAAATTGTTGATTATCTAAGGTGACGCAGATGTTATTTGGATCTTTTACTTGCAATTTAATGGCGCTTTGGTTAAGCAATTCGGAAATTTGCTGCTCAGAAAGTGTAAAGGTTAATAGAGAATTCTCTATTGGTGGCTTTTGCCCAAGTTTAAGTTTGGCTGCTTCTGCATAATCCCAGAGAATATAAAAGGATTGCAGACGTTGAGGTGCTTGTTGCCAACGAGTCGGTAATACTTTCTCGGCTGTATCTAGAGCATCTTTGTAAGCAATATCGCCTTCTGGATTCTCTTTATCTAGACATTTTAAAAGACTGCCAGTTTTGAATTTGCC
Source organism: Nostoc sp. DedQUE05 (assembly GCF_034530955.1). Lineage (NCBI taxonomy): Bacteria > Bacillati > Cyanobacteriota > Cyanophyceae > Nostocales > Nostocaceae > Nostoc > Nostoc sp. DedQUE05. The sequence goes on from NZ_JAVRCB010000040.1 coordinate 34,661, forward strand.
TTGTTCTAAAAAGCGCTCGTTTAACTCCGAGTTAATTAAATCTTCTAGCTTTTCGTTTTCAATATCGCCTATTGTGACTGCTGTCAATAAATAATCGGCGATCGCAACTTTTAATAATCTAAAAATTCGCAATGTAATTAACTCACCACCTAGCTGTAAATGACCAGATGAACCTAATAATTTGGGGGTAAGTTTATAGTAACGTCCTCCTAAACCCCGGTCTTCATAATCAGCAAAAGCTGGGGTTTTATCTTCTAGAGTCAGTTCAATTAAAGCTAAATCTGTAGTTCCGCCGCCAATATCCAAGACGAGAACATTTTGTGACCATTTGTTTCCTGCTTGGCGACAACGGGTTTTGAATGACTCGATGCCAATGTTGAGATTACCACCAAATTCTCGCCATAAAAAGAATATCGCCACAGAAACGGCTTCATCATAAGCAGTTTGCACATCGTCGATCCCTAACTGCTCAACTAATTCTCTAACTTCCTTACGAACAACTGGTGGGGCGACTGTTGGGTAAGTGACAACTGCTGTTAAAAAATCTCCTTCCGAAAATCTGCGTCGTGCGTGTTGGCGGTAGTCTTCAGTTAACTCGATTAAATGTGCCCAAGCAGATTGGATTAACTGGTTAGCGGTAATTGTTTCTTCTTCGCCATCCAAAATAACTGAAAACGATCGCTCCTGGCCAAAATAGCGTTTGGGTGAATGGTGAAACCTGCTGATAATTTCCTTTAAAGAACCGCTTGTACCTTGAGCGATCGCTTTTTTTCGGTTATCTCTAGCTTCCCTTCCCATCCGTAGTTTTAAGTCTTCTAAGTGCGAAATTTCCGACTCGCTGGGAATTTCCGTATCGCGGCGATCGATATCCAGCACAACTGGGATCAGATTTTGCGACTCTAGGGTAGGGACGCGGAACACCTCATGATAGATTTGGTAAAGTTTTTTGCTGACAGCACGACGGAATCTCTCGCTGTTTCCTAAAGAAAGCTCAATTTGGCGAATTGCTTCCAAAAATCGCTCTTTATTATCACTTTCAAATACTTCACTCAATCGGCTGGGTTCTATCTCCAAATTTTTGCTAATTTCTATGATAAACTTTGCCCAATCATCAGTGCTGACATCCGGTAAAGCCACTGAGGCCGGAGAACTAAGCCATTGCGATAAGCGATCGCGCAACCGCATTTCTTGCTCTTTGGGTAAAATTTCTGCGATCGGTACTTCAATTGGATCGAAGAGTGTGACTGTCGAATTCGACGTACCAAAATCTAAAGCAAACCATCCCGGAAATCTTTTTTGTTGTTTCTCGCTTGGTTCGCGATCGCTATAGTTATTCAATTGGAAAGGGTTCATTATAATATTCACTTTCTGTTGTTTATTTTATAGCTGGCTAAAAACTGTAATGTTCTATCATAAAATTACAAATTTAGGTGATTTCCGACGAAGAAAATACCTGTGTTGGCGAGTTTCGACTTCTCTGCGAGACGCTACGCGAACGCTCAACTCTCGATCTATCAGTTGGTTGAGCGAAGTCGAAACCAACGGCATCGGTATATTTATTCTTGTAAATCACCTTAGAGAATTTTTATGGTAAAAACTTTTAATTTTGGTCTTTAGCACTGGCTTTTTTATTTGGCACGATATCTACGCCTACGCTTTTATATGAAAGGATGTAGGCGTAGCTTAAACTAGGCATTGCTATGAAAATTACGGTAGTTACTAAGTTGATGTTGAAGACTCTTGCTCAGTTGCAAGTCTTACTTGTTCGATAGTTAAATCAAGTAACTGGGCAACCTCTTCCATCGACATACCACGAGCTAAGAACCGAGGTACAAGTTCAAGTTTTAGTTCTTCTCGTCCCTCTTGTTTAGCTTCTTGATAAACCCTAGTTTCTTGTAACTTAACTCCTAACATAGCCTCTACCTCTTCACGACTTAAGTTTGCGAATTTATAAACTGCAATTGTTGTGATTACATCTATTATCTCCTTCTTAGCCAAAACAGTTATCTGCTCTTGTTGCACCCGCTCAATTAAACGTTTCGCTTCCCGAACCATTTGAGTCTCTGAGGCAATAGTCAACTGCATCAAACTGATACCTACTTTGTACTCATCAGGACTACCTAACTCATCTAAATAAATTCGTTGTACTTGAGAACTGTTCAGTAACGATCTGTGAATAGTGGTGTTTTCCGGTTCCAAGCTGCGAGACTGTAAAATAATTACCCCGTACCAGTCATCGTAAAGCGACGGGTTGCGATACATATACAGCATGGATTCTGAGAAAAAGCGATGGTACAGTAACTCATCCTTTTGGAATTGTACTTCAGCAAAAAAGATCGTCTGAGATGCTGCATCTGGTGGAGGTAAAAATACCCCATCAATCCGAAATGTTGGTTCTTTAACTTCTACTGATTCAAAGCGATAGCTAGCAGCTTCAGGCGGTGGCTGTTCTACTAACTCGAAAAACAATTCTGGGACACGCTTGAAAATTTTATAAAAAATCGCATCACGTCTCATAAATACATCCTCATATCTCGACGCGATCGCGTCATCTCAAATCTAAATCATCTGAGTGAGAAACAGCCGCAATTTCGGAAATAATCTGCAACCAAGTAGGAATTTGGATCTCAGATGGCAATTCCCCAGCCGCCAAATATCTTAGCAAACTTTCTTTTTTGGAAAGGTTTTGCAGACTCGGAATAATCTGATCCAAAATACCTTCTAGTTCGGAATTAATTTGCTGATTAACTTCGCTAACATACTGCACAAGATGGAGGCTGGCGCTAGCTGTAATTTCATCTCGCAGTCGCAGTACTAAAAGTTGGTGATTGCTCGATCTGGGTAAGCCTTGGCTTTTCTCTGGTGCCCAATCAAAGATTTGACCAACGTTGTGTTTATCGTCTTGACGTGCTAAAGGAAAAATAATTTCAGGTGCAACAGTTTTATCTTTACTAGTAATTTCCGAGATAATTGCTTCTTTCCATTCGTTAGGGTCGCATCCTAGTAATAATTTGTAAAAGAGATCGGCATCTTCAAAACCAAATTTTTCTTCGATTTCTTGTTCCATTTCTGGATGGAAAAATGCCTGCAATTGTTCGCGTTCTGGGGCGATAGAATTTGATAATTGATTTAACAAATCTACCACTGCTTGCTGGATGCGATCGCGGGCAAAATCTTCTACTTCTTTAACGGTTTTCTCAAATACTGGATAAAAATCATCGCTTTTAGTTGGAAGAGAAGTATTTACGCGGTTTCCCCGATCGAATAATTTCCCAGCTGCACCTTTAGATTCTGCCAGAGCGATCGCTCCATTATTGGCTTTGTTGAAGAGTAAAGTCCACTGGTTCCAATTGAGGATTCTAAAGGTGAGTTCGTCTTTTACTACATCGCTGACAACAACACCGCGTCGGTCTTTAAGTGGTTCTTTGCCGATATCTTTTTGGAAATTTCTGTAGATTTTATCTAAGCTTTCGACCACAAAGCGCAATTCGATAAAAGCCGGACTATCGCCTGTGGGGATACCTTGCTCGTGAATTTCATCTATGATGTCTTTTAAGTGATCTTGTTGCTGACTCACCACATCAGCAGCTCTTTTGGTATCTTCATACAGTTGCTTCAAACCATGAGTAGCTACGTGAGTTTGAATCAATTCCCGCAGCTTACTAAGTCCGCCATCTTGACTAAAGTAACCCAACTGTCTGCCCAAATAGCTACGGGTGTTAGATTCTATCAGATTTTTACTTAATAGCTCCCACTTCTCTTGTAGCCGTTTAGACCTGTCTAGGTAATCAGGATAGTCTAGGTTAGCTAAAAATTCTGGTGAACCAGCTTTGACTTTACTAGAACGTTTTGCTAATTCAGCCAGTCCCAACAGTGGCGACAGTAAAACGATGCGGTCTTTTTGGGTTGTAAATGCTGCTGCACCGTCAATGGTAGTTTGCAGAACTTTGAGTTTTTGGAGAACCGTTTCCTCTTCTAAATGACTATCTTCAATCAGATGATCGAGTTCTCTTTCACCACCCTCGCTGTCTAGAGGGAGTTGATCGAAGCGACCCACACCGACAAGAATTAAATCTTTCAGGTCTTGTCCCGGTCGCTGCTGCTGCATCATCGTGAAGATTTTATTGGCGCGATCGCTCCCAGGAGATTTACCATTTAGCAATACCAAAATTGTCTGTACTTCTGCCAATTCCCGCAATGACAAAAAGGTATCTCTAGCCCCAGAATTAGCAGCCCCCAATCCCGGAAAGTCGATGAGAATAAATTTACCTGCATCTGTAAAATCCCAAATTTCCCGTGAGATTTTCACATCGATATCGACGCGGCGGATCAGTGGGAAACTGTTTTGCAATAACTTTGTTGGTAGCCTCTGGGGTGGACTCGGTAATCTGATGTGCGCTGGGGGTAGATCCTCAAATTTCAGAGTTTGGATTGCCATTGGCTGCTCAACTAGCTGTAGCCCCTCGCGGGCGGTGATAGCATCAATTTGGTAGTGCCCACCACACATAACTTCCCCATAGGCTTGATAAGCCCGCAGGAATAATACCAACTCCCGGAGTAAATAACGTAGCTCCAAATTGTTACTACTATTCCACGCTTCTTCACACCAGCTAATAATATCTGTGCCAGAGTTGAGTTTCGATACTGGTATCGGAGGAAGCCCTGCTGCTGTGGTTCGTTTATTGGCTTCCCCTAGCATGAAGCGGAGACACTCGTGTACTCCCTCATGGGAAAGATACTCTACCGTAAAGTTACTTAATTGCGTCGTTGCAAAATCGTCTTGCGGAATAATATGTATGGCGGTAACATTACCTGTAGTAGGGTTTTCACTGACTGGTAAAGCATCTGCATATCCAATTAGACTGCCTAAAAGTAAGGTTTTTCCACTACTAAATTCTCCCATCACCCCAATTTTGACAGGCGAAGTTGCCAGGTCTACAGTTTTCTGGGCAGCCGATCGCAAACGCAGAAGACAGTCATCAAGACTAGCTGGAACCCAATCTTCTTGTTTAGAAGGGTACTGGGGCACAGAATCTATCTTTCGGAGGATGAATTCGCCGTACTCCTTAAAACGGCCCAGTTTATCTGGTTCCATAAAGTAGTTTCCGCCTAACATTAATTTCTGTGAGCTTTATAACATATAAAATGCGATTACCAGGCATTGTTACAACCAGTTGATATCACATTTAGCATTTCTCTCATTTAATTTGTGATTTTGGGATGAAGTATTTTGCATAGTCAAGACAATTTTGAAACATTGGATTTTGTTAGGAAAAATAAAAAAGAATACGTTCTTCAAAATCAAGGTTTACGAATGAGAGAAGTTAGCTTTTATACCACTAAATAATTGAAGACCGCTTAGTAAATATGTGGGTATTCAACCCTTTTATACACATGATTTAAGGAATAAGAGTTTTAGACAATTTTTACGTAAGTCCTTTATATGCAAGGTTTTTGGTGCTAACCCAAGGGTATTAGAATATAATTCACTACTACACAAGCCAAATCCGCCTAAGCAAAAATTTTTAAACCAATGGAGGTGGGTAAAGTTTCCTGTAGCCGCGATTTTTAGTCGCCAAGACTTGAAAGCATCCCAATTTGGCATAAAATCATCTGGGGATTCAATCAAGTGGTTATTCTGACTCTTGCTCAGATCCAAAACTAATGTTTAGCAGACACTCATTGGGAGACTAACAGGTATAGATTTCTACCAAATAAGAAGACCTCTCCTTAGTTGTACTAAGTGATAGAGGTCTTTGGAGTTATGTTATTTTGGCTAACAGTTTAAAAACTGCTTGTTATATCAGCCCATAACTGTTCTTTTACGCTTGAAGATGATCCCTAAACCACCCACTAACAGTGCGCCCATAATAGTAGAGGATTCGGGAACAACTTTAACCGTTGCTGCTATAACTTTGAAATCTGGGCCATTGTCGTTAGGAATACCAGGAATAAGCCCATTATTGTTAGAGCTAGTTAATCGCAGTGTTTGAGTAGTGATTCCATCTAAACTAATGCCTATGGAGCCAATATTGAAAGGCCCATTGTTAAGGATGGGGAAGACTTGAGTACTGATGTTATAGTCGGCTTTGGTGTAGTTTTGCCTCAAAATTTTGTAAGTCGCTATAACTTCATTATTTTCACCCAAAGCTTCCACCAATAAATCGCTATCGCCTGCAACTGAACCACCTGCTGTTCCACCACGCTCCCAAAAGAGGAAGGTATTCACGGGATTGGCGAAGGAGACTTCAATGCTGTCTGTATCTGCATTTTCTCGCGTCACCAGAATGCTATTTAGATTTAAGTTTCCCAAACTGTCAACAATGTCTTGAGCAGTTGGGTTTGGTTTTGAGGGGCCTTCTGGAAGCAGGGCGTCATCAGGAGTATTAGGGCCTCTTCCTGAATTCAGTACACCGAATACATTTCCATTTGGGAGAGTGTATGTATCATTTCGGAGAATCTTTGCTTTAGTGACAACTTCAAAGCTACTAATCGTTCTTCCACTAAATTCTACTGAATCCAACCGGATATCCCTTGTGGGATCGTTGAGTAAACTAGATGTAGGGTCGTTAGTCGGAGTAGCTGTGACATTAGTTTTAAACGAAAATTGGGTGAATGGTGCTGCCTGAGCATGAGCAGGTACTGTTAGTATTAGGGAAGCCACTGATATAGAAGCAGCACTTGTTGCGATCGCTATTGTCTTTGCAAAGATATTTGTCATTTGTATTTTCACCTTGGTAGACACCAAAAAACTTACCTGAGTGAATCAGATAGGTTACTAGACAGAACAAATTAGTCGCACAGTCTCAAATGTGTGCAACCTCACCCCCGCTTCTGCAAAGAGCGAATTATCAGACTTTTTTACACTTCGGACAATTAACCCTTCAGTTTTTGAAAGTCTTTAATCAGATTTATGATTCTTTACTACTAAATCTTGGTCGATTTACCGTAGTTTAGTAGAACTATCCCATAGCTTTTTGTTTGTGTCAATTGGTAAAAAAAGTTTTTATAAATTTTGTGTGGGCGATCCTTTCAGCCAAAATGCTGTTATTAGATACAATACCTTAAATGAGTAATGAGTAATACCTATTACTTATTACTCATTACTTCAAAATTCAAGACAGTTGGAGTCGGGGATTTAAACCCCAACTCAACTGATACTATGTGTAATGGTTGGGGTCTTAAACCCTGGAATTTACGATAATGCCGGAGTCGGGATTGTGTTGACGAAAATCTAAGAGTTAATGATGGGATAAGCTGACCATAAAAAATGCGTGTTTTAGCAGCATTAGTCACCGCAGTTTGACTGAGGTTCATAAAGTTTTCTAATCCCCAGAACTGCTTGGCATCTCGAAAATCAAACTCGATTTGGAAGCGTAAACGCCTCACAGAGAATCATATATTTTTAGTGAAGCTAAATCAGGTTTTTCAGCAATGCAATTACATAGCTAAGATGAATTTCTCAGTGATTTTAAAAATAAACAAAGTCAAACAAGCTCTGTGATATATATAGTTTAAATTTCACGCAAAACGCTGAAGTTAATCTTAATGATAACTTCAGCATTTTTTCAATTTATTTACACTAAAAGAGGAATTGCTGCATATATAAAAATAAATAAAGTATTAAGATCGTTAGCAGGTTGGCATAAACAAGATTATATCCATATATTAAGAAATTGTATTTTCAGCATATTACCTTAATAATTTAGGCAGAGCAGGCAGGCAAAAGTGTTTTCTAAAAAGGTGCAGAGCTACGTTAAACAAATCATAGTTGAAGAGGATGAAAAAGTATTCTACCAGCAGGCGGATATTGCTCCTCTGATGATTTGGATGTCTAGATGTAATGCACTTTACTGTTACTTCAATTCTAATTGGCTGAAATTTACTGGAATACATCTAACAAAAGCTGCATCTGCGCGAGAAGAGGAAATAGGCAATATTTTGACTGGCAGCGTCCATCCAGAAGATAGACAGCGATGTGAAGATATATACCTGAGAGCATTTGCGACGTATGATTCCTTCCAGAGGCAATATCGCCTGCGTCGATCTGATGGTGAATATCGCTGGATTTTAGATACAGCCGCGCCACGATTTGCGGCAGATGGTAGCTTTGTCGGTTACATCGGTTATTGTATCGATCTAACAGAAGTGCCGATCGGGATCGGTCAATCTTCCCTAACAGAAAACAGCTCCCTATCGACAAATTCATCTCGTCGCCTACGTAAAATTACAGATAGAGAACGAGCAACAGAATTAGCAAAAGCATTGGAGCAACTGCAAGCTGAAATTAGCAAACGCCAAGCAGTTGAAGCAGAGTTACGCCAAAAAACATCAGAATTTACCGCGATTTTGCAAGTACTTCCTGATTCCTACTTCCGTCTTGATGCTGCTGGAAGTATTCTGGATTACAAGCAAGGGTTGATGGAGAGTCTGTATATTTTACCAGAAGATTGTCAGGGCAAGAGTTTGCGAGAATGCTTACCGACTTCTGTAGGCGATCGCTTCCATCAAGCAATAAATCAAGTACTTGAAACTCAATATGAAGTCAGTTTTGAATATACCTTACCGCAACCAGGAAAAAACAATAATTTTGCAGCTAGGTTATTACCATTACCAGACCAGCAAATTATAGTTCTTGTCCGCGACACCAACCAAGCAGCTTTAATAGAAAGTGATGCCAAGTTCCGCAGCATTGTAGAAAATGCCAACAACGTTATTTTTGCGCTGACACTTGAAGGGATATTTTCCTACGTTTCTCCTAACTGGACTGAGATTTTTGGGCATGAGATTGCAGAGGTTGAAGGCAAATCTTTTGTTCCCTTTATACATCCTGACGATGTGCATATTTGTGTCGATTATTTTCAAAGAATTTTGACAACAAGCGAAAAACAAAAAGCAATTGAATATCGAGTCCAACACAAAAATGGTAGTTGGCGATGGCATACAAGCAACTCATCTGCGATTAAAGACGCTAATGGCAATATTTTGTACTTCGTTGGTATTTGCTATGACACCACTGATCGTAAAGAAGCAGAAGTAGCTCTAGCAGAACGAGCGCTTTTAGCAAATTTTCGTGCCGATGTAGATGCGGCATTGACCCAGAGTGACAGCTTACAGAATATGATGCGCCGCTGCACTGACGCCTTAGTTGAACATCTTGATGCAGCCTTTGCTCGCATCTGGACGCTAAACGAACAAGACAATGTATTAGAGTTGCAAGTCAGTTCTGGGATGTACACCCATATTAATGGGCCCCATAAATGTGTGCCAGTCGGTCAATTCAAAATTGGTTTGATTGCCGAAGAGGGCAAACCCCACTTAACTAATTCTGTGCAGACAGATCCCCACGTTGGTAACAAAGAGTGGGCACAGCGAGAGGGTATGGTCGCCTTCGCTGGCTATCCCTTGATTGTTGAAGATGAAACTGTAGGGGTGATAGCCATGTTTGCCCGCCATACAGTAACAGAATCAACTTTCAAAGCATTGGAATTTGCCGCTCAAGAGATTGCCATTGGCATCAAGCGCAAACAAACAGAAATTGCACTCAGAGAAAGCGTCCAGCGAGAAACATTGCTCAATCGTCTTTCTAATCAGATTCGAGCTTCTTTGGATCTCAATTACATTGTGGAAACCGCAGTACAGGAGATTCGCAACTTATTCCAGATCGATCGCTGCGTCTTCTTTTGGTATCGGCAAGACGCTGATGTACCATACTGGGAAAGAGTCTATGAGGCGAAAAGTTCTTTTTTACCGTGTTTACTTAATCAACAAGAAGCAACTCATGCCGAAATCAAACTAATCGCAGCCAAAACCTTGAACGGAGAAATCATCCGCATTGATGATACTGAGACTGTGGGCGATTCCATAGCACAGCAATTTTTGCAGGATTTTGGTTTCACTGCTTTTATGGCGCTGCCTGTACACACTCAATCTGGTGAAATTGGTGCATTTAGCTGTGGTTATTGTAGTGGCTTTCGTCCTTGGCAGAACAACGAAGTAGAATTACTACAAGCAGTTACAGTTCAACTAGCGATCGCCATTGACCAAGCTAAACTTTACACCCAAAGTCGCATTACCGCCCAAACTGCCCAAGACAAAGCCCAGCAACTAGAAGCAGCACTGCTAGAACTTCAACAAACTCAAACGCAACTGATTCAAACTGAAAAAATGTCCAGTTTAGGACAATTGGTTGCAGGTATTGCCCACGAAATCAATAATCCCGTCAATTTCATCTACGGCAATATTAGCCACGCCAGTGAATATACTAAGGATTTGCTGCACTTAGTAGAACTTTATCAACAGAGCTACTACCCACCAACACCAGAGATCGATCGACAAATCAATACCATTGATTTGGAATTTCTCAAGCAAGATTTACCCAAAATTCTGGAGTCGATGAAGATGGGATCTGAACGCATTCGGCAGATTGTCCTATCTTTACGTAATTTTTCTCGCCTTGATGAAGACGGTACAAAAGCAGTGGATATTCATGAAGGGATGGATAGCACTTTGCTGCTATTGCAAAATCGCCTCAAAGCCAAACCAGGACATCCCGAAATCCAAGTAATTCGAGACTACGGCAATCTACCACCAGTAGTCTGTCACGCCGGACAGATGAATCAGGTGTTTATGAATGTGTTGACAAATGCGATCGATGCTTTAGAAGAGTCATACTCTGCGGGAAGCCGAAGCGCCTATGTCAATAGTCATACCCTGCAAAAAGGCGTTCGCGTAGCGTCTCCAAGAGTTGCGCTTATGTCATTAGTAAACAACACTGAACAAAGGACACATGACCAAGGACAAATAACTTCTTTACAAATTCACATTCGCAGCCTCATTCAAGAAGACTATGTAATCATTAGAGTTGCTGACAATGGCCCAGGGATGAGTGAAGAAGTACGCAAACGCCTATTTGACCCCTTTTTCACGACAAAACCTGTGGGTAAAGGTACAGGTATGGGATTATCAATTAGCTACCAAATTGTAGTGCAAAAACACGGTGGAAAGATCCATTGTATTTCAGCACCAGGAGAAGGTGCCGAATTTGTTGTAATGATTCCACTAAAACAAGAACCCTCAACCTAGATATCACGCAATAGAGATAGAAGTGAAAAAATCTAGAGACGTAACAGTGTTACGTCTCTAGAACGGTTCTAGATAACGCATATTTAATTTTTGGAGAAGTAATCTTAATCTAAACTTAATCAAAACTTAACCTAATAGTTGTTAACTAAGATCAACTCACTTTTTGCTGCAACATTTTAACCCCCTCAATAACCTAAAATTTACAGGAATTGAGGGGATTATTTCTTCTAATATAGGGAATTAGGTTTGAAAAACGTTGTAATGGTAGTACTATCTTTGCGTAGGCATAGCCAATCCAGACAATGTACACAATGAACTGCACCTACGCACCGAACAAAAAATCCCTGAGTACAAATAAAATAGAAGGCTGGGATGATACAACCCCAAAGTCAAAATAGTATCACCTACACACGCATTATCCACCTAAGTCATGTAATTGACATAGATATTCCCCAATGGTCTGGAGATCCCACAGTAGAATTTGAAACTGTGGCTGAACTAAATAATGATGGCTATTACTTGCGGCGTTTCTCCTTGGGGGAACATAGCGCTACCCATATCAACGCCCCTAATAGTTTTCATAGTTCTGCTGTGGGAATTGACCAATATCCAGCCCAGTCTTTGGTTGTACCTGCGGTAGTTATAAACGTTTGCCAAGCTACAGCAGTTAATCCTGATTATGCCCTGACTGTTGCTGATGTTTTGGCTTGGGAAGCAGAATATGGTGAAATTTCTGCTGGCTGCGTAGTTATACTGAATACTGGTTGGCAAAAAAAGTGGTTGGATAAAAGTGCATTCCTCAATCATGATGCTCAAGGGATTCCCCACTTCCCCGGATTTGGCAGCAATGCAACTCAATTTTTACTTGATGAACGGCAAATAGTTGGGGTAGGAATTGATACTCATGGTGTAGACCCCGGACAGGATAACAGTTTTGCGATTAACCGCCTAGTTTTAGAACAACCGCGCATTGTGTTGGAAAATCTCACAAATTTGGATCAACTGCCACCTAAAGGTACTACTCTAGCGATCGCACCTCTAAGATTACGTGGTGGTTCTGGTTCGCCTGTGGGAGTGTTGGCGTTAGTGCCTTAATTTTTATATCGATATTTGCTTATCACGCCAATTTCCTAAACTTGAGGATAACCTAGAAAGCAAGCAAACTTAATACACAAGTTTTCAGTGGATCATCGGAGATTTTCAAAATGACAACTCCGCTATCTTGTCGTAATTATATAGATGGCCAATGGTTGAGTGCTGTAGGAGAAGCAACCCTAGAAAGTCGCAACCCTGCCGACAAAACCGAAGTCGTGGCCACATTTCCCCGTTCTCAAGTTAAAGATGTAGATACAGCAGTAGCCGCCGCCCGTCAAGCCTACCAGAGTTGGCGCAAAGTCCCGGCCCCAGCGAGGGCAGAATACATCTTTCGGGTTGGGGAAATATTACTCCAGCATAAAGAAGAACTTGCCCAGCTAATCAGTCGGGAAATGGGTAAACCCTTGACGGAAGCTAGGGGAGATGTCCAAGAAGGTATTGACTGCGCCCTTTACAGTGCTGGCGAAGGACGGCGACTATTTGGGCAAACCACACCCTCAGAAATGTCCAATAAATTCGCCATGACAGTGCGGATGCCTATCGGAGTCTGTGCCTTAATTACTCCCTGGAATTTTCCGGTGGCAATTCCTTGCTGGAAAGCGATGCCAGCCTTGGTGTGTGGCAATACAGTCATTCTCAAACCTGCCGAAGATACCTCCGCCTGTGCAACTAAATTGATTGAGATTTTTCAACAAGCAGGTTTACCACCAGGAGTAATTAACTTGGTGCATGGTGTGGGAGAAGAGGCGGGGAAAGCTTTAGTTGAGCATCCCAATGTAGATTTGGTATCCTTTACCGGTTCTTCAGAAACGGGTGCTTTTGTTGGCGCGACTTGCGGACGCACTCACAAGCGTGTCTGTTTGGAAATGGGTGGGAAAAATGCTCAAATAGTGATGGAAGATGCCGATTTAGAACTTGCTCTCGATGGCGCAGTGTGGGGAGCGTTTGGGACAACTGGACAACGGTGTACGGCTACTAGTCGGCTGATTTTGCATCGTGATATCAAGGAAAAATTTACTGCGATGCTCTATGAGCGTACCAGTAAGTTACGCTTGGGTGCTGGCAATGACTCTGATACAGATATTGGGCCGATAATCAATGAAAAGCAACTCAAACAGGTGAGCAAGTATTTGGATATCGCTCGTGAGGAAGGAGCAAAGATTTTAATTGGTGGGGAAATCGCTCGTGAAGGCTCATTGAAAAACGGTTACTTCTTTCAACCAACTATTTTGGATGATGTAACTCCTGATATGCGCGTCGCTCGTGAAGAGATATTTGGGCCAGTGGTGGCATTAATTGAGGTTAGCTGCTTTGAGGATGCGATCGCAATTCTCAACGATAGCAATTATGGTCTTTCTTCTTCAGTTTACACCCGCGATATCAATCGGGCTTTTACTGCCATGCGCGACATTGAAGCAGGTATCACTTATATTAACGGCCCGACTATTGGCGCAGAGGTACACTTACCCTTTGGTGGTGTGAAACAAACCGGTAACGGACACCGCGAAGCGGGAACTACTGCATTGGATGTTTTCACAGAATGGAAAAGTGTTTATGTTGACTTCTCTGGAAGTTTGCAACGCGCTCAAATAGATAATCGCAGTTAATTATCTACAAATACACTTGGGCTAAGAGGATGTTTGAAAAGTCCTGTTGTTGGTAGCAAAAAGTTTTAGATCCCCCTAAATCCCCCGATGAATTGGGGGACTTTAAGAAGTTTTCCCCCCTTTTTAAGGGGGGCTAGGGGGGATCAATAAGTTTTCTCCAACAAAACGTTCAACACCTAAACTCAAAAACCCATCGGGGACTATAGCAGGTTGTAATGGTGTATAGTAAATTCCCATGTTGATACCGAAAAACCAGTCATCACGGGTTTGCCAAATCGAGGCTAAGATGGCTAACAATAAATTAGGAATTAATATTTGTAGTTCGTTATCTACAGGGGTATCATCAGAATCTCGTAATTCCGCCGATGAAGGTAGGCAGTCTAAGGGATTGTAATTATACATACAGCACTTTTCGATTCATTAACCAAATCAAATAATCTGCTTTAATACAAGATAGCTACTATTTCGCATACCTGCTATGTCCGCCGACTACCTGACACCAGAACAACGTGCATTCATATCCCGATGTCGAGAAAAATGGCAACACATTGGACTATCTACCGAACCCATCAACCAACAACAGGCTACGGATGCAGTTCGAGCAATATATACTGCACTCGAACTCACTGAACCTGAAATAATTATCGTTGATAGCCCTAACGCTGGGTTCGAGTACATCTGGAATTTGCTCAAAGTTGATTCTCAGACAATTCTGGGTGATGCTATAGATAGTTCCCACTGGAGTAAAATCTACAGTAAGTTGCAATCATATTTGCTCGTGCGATTACCCGTTGATTTACAAACAAATTTACATTCTTTGTTTGACAATCATCCAGTAAATGAATATGCCAAATTACTCCAAGAACAGTTAGAAATACAATGGGGAGATGTTTTGGAGGAACATTTTGATAAACGCAATAGCCAGTTGATTAAAAATATATTCTCTTCTTGTCGCAAACCGGAAACTTTAATTGCAGGATGCAGTTATTTTGACTTTTGTATTCAGAGTTTCAACTACCAGCAATTTGAAAACCAACTATTCATTTTAGAAGATTTTGTTAAAAATTGCGGCTGGACTTTCTTCTTTCAAAATATCGCGATTATTTCCAACCATTGCACCACAATTAATATTGATAGCAACAATCATCTCCACGGTGAAAATACACCTGCCGTAGCCTTTACAGATGGGTATAGCCTGAATGCACATCACGGTAAAATAACCCTACAACGCAAGCGTAAACTCGATGATATCGCTTGGGTAAAGTTATTTGAGAAAATGAACGCAGTTGAAATTGACTCTTGGGAAGAATACAAGTTGTTACGTGTCGTTGAAGGAATTAATGTCCGGCCTAAGCAGTTCCTTAAAGTAACAAATCCGCGTACGGGAGAAGTGCGAGTTTTTGGAGTGTCTATGCGGTTCACATCTGCTATTGAGGCGGCACGCTGGGTTAATCAACGCAAAACTTAGGAATCATGAGTGAGAATAAGCTATTTCATAATTATTTCTTGTTCGACAAAGTTGTTCAACAAACTCAGAAAAATTTAAATTAAAGCTGATGCCAATACTGTGTTTGATTACCATTTCCCAAACACTGGCAATACTTAAGCAATTATCATTATTTTCAATTTGGTTTCGCAAGTTATTACTAATTCTTGGGTGCTTTCAGCCGCGCTAGTAGCGACTGTCAAATTTCAGAGTCAAGCGTTGGCGTAGCTCGCCGCAGGCATCGCTGTTTGATGCCATCTTTTCAGAGTAGATGCAGAGTTCTCGGAAGTGACTACAGGGTTGACGGGAGTGACTTCAGGGTTGACGAAAGTCACTACAGAGTTGACGGGAGTGACTTCAGGGTTGACAAAAGTCACTACAGAGTTGACGGGAGTGACTACAGGGTTGACGGGAGTGACTACAGGGTTGACGAAAGTCATTACAGAGTTGACGGGAGTGACTACAGGGTTGATGGGAGTGACTTCAGGGTTGATGGGAGTGACTTCAGGGTTGGTTTTTGTTTGGTGCGATCGCCTAATTATAAAACTCATTGTCAGCAAAGTAATCTCTGAGTCAAGCGATCGCTCTTGAACACCATTTTTCCAAACTAGATGCAGGATTGGTCTTTGTTTGGTGCGATCGCTTAATTATAAAAACTCATTGCCAGCAAAGCAATCTCTGAGTCAAGCGATCGCTCTTTGATGCCATTTTTTCAGATTAGCTGTGCGATCGCTTAATTATAAAAACTCATTGCCAGTAAAGCAATCTCTGAGCGTTACGTTGGCTAGCAAATACCGCAGGCATCGCTCTTTGATACCATTTTTTCAGATTAGATGCTGATACCAATTCTCTGTGAAGATGGACTTTATTTTTAAAACGAACCGCCAAGAACGCTAAGAAGAGAGATTAAATTATTTAGTGCAAGTTTATAGAGAATTGGTATGAGTTCCCAGAACTAACTTCACGATTCTTGGAAGTTATTTCAGGGTTCACGGAAGTTACTTCAGGGTGCGTCGAATGACTGGTAGTTTATATTCCGGCAAGTCCCTAGCTGGTTTTAATGGTAAACCAAGCTTGGCACGAAAATCGCCATCGTATTTTGCATACTCCCAATGTATAGCAGACTTAACTTGCTCAGGAGTTAGGTTTCTGACACCGTTAAGGTTAGCCCCCCAGAGGTCGGTATTTGTGAGGTCGGCATTTGTGAGGTTAGCATTCGTGAGGTCGGCATTCGTGAGGTCGGCATATCTGAGGTAGGCATTTGTGAGGTTAGTATTTGTGAGGTTAGTATTTGTGAGGTCGGCACTACTAAGGTAAGTGCGGTTAAGATCGGCAAAGCTAAGATTGGCATCTTTGAGCTTGACATTCGTGAAGTCGGCATTACTAAGATTGGCATTGATGAGCTTGGCACTTTCGAGGTTGGTATTAAAGTAGAAAGCTCTGCGGTTGGCATAGCTGAGGTTGGCACTATTGAGGTTGGCATTGATAAGGTTGGTATAACTGAGGTTGGCATTGATAAGGTTGGCATTGCTAAGGTTGGCATCGATAAGGTTGGCATAGCTAAGGTTTGCATTGATAAGGTTGGCATAGGTGAGGTTGGCATTGTTGAGGTTGGCATTGTTGAAGTTGGCATTGTTGAAGTTGGCATAGCGAAGAATGGTATCACTGAAATCTTTGTTAGCTAGACTTTCACCAGCTTTTACCAGCTTTTCGAGTGCTTGAATTCTTGCGTCACTGAACTTTTTTCCCTTAGCAGCATCAACTATCTGCCAAGATTCACTGATCGTAATCTTTCTTTCAACTGCAATGCTTAAAACTACTGACACACTCAGGGGAATAATTAAGAAAAAACCAATAGACTTAAAGCGATTATTACGTCTTTCTGTATCACTTGCTTGAATAAACTTTTCAGCCTGTTCAGATAATCTCAAGCTCTCAATTTGTTCTTTCTGAAAACCCTTCGCCTCTGTCAAACGTTTCCCTTGAAGTAGATAATCTTTCACCTTTCCCCTATCTCGCCATTCAATAGCTGCCGCTTCAATTTTCCGCTTTTGTCGCAGTATGTCTCGACTTTCCTCAATCCATTTGCGTAATAGCAACCAATGGCGAATCAGTGCTTCATGTGCCACATCTACCACAGCAATTTGATTAGATAGGGTACTGGTGACAACTAGCTTCTCATCAGCTAACCGTTGAATTACCTTATTAATCAAAACTTCTGGATGCTGTAAAGTCACTAAATCGTGTTGCAAAACCTGTCTACGCGTATCTTCTGTTCCTTCTCCTAACTGCGTCAATTCTAAAAAAACCCGCTTTGTTGCTTGCTGTTCTTCAAGTGATAATGACTCATAAACTTCTGTAGCGCGTGTTTGCAGAGTTCTTCTGACTCCACCTAGTTTGCTATAGGTAGTCAGGGTTAACCGTTCTTTAGTTCTTTGCTGCCATAGTTCTGTGAGCGTGTACTGTAATAATGGTAAACTCCCCGGTGAATCTTCTACATCTGCAATCATTTGAGAAATTAATTCCGGTTCTACTGCTAAGTTCACCTGTTGAGCAGGTTTGATAATTGCTGTTTCTAATTCTTCCCGATTCATCGGTGTTACTGTTACTAAATGCTCTTGAATTTTCTTAGCTAGTCCGCCATACTCTTGTTCCAGACATTTGCCCAAGAAATCAGCCCGCATTGTAATTATTAGGCAGAGTTTATTATCATCTCGTTGCAAAGCACCTAACACACATTCAAAAAACTGCTGTCGTTTTGTAATGTCTTGACATTGAGTAAAAGCTTCCTCAAACTGGTCTACCACTAACACTACGCGCTGAGTTTGTGCAGCAGTAATCAACTGTCCTAAACCAACTGCACCTCTAGCAATTAATTCTTCTACTTTTGCTAACTGTGAGGTGCGTTCAATATCTGATAATTCTGATTCTACAAATGCCAATGCTAAATTTTGTAAGGGGTTAATCCCTGGTCGAAATATTTTCAACTGCCAAGTATCACTACCTGATAACCTACGTCCTAACTTTAATTGATAAAGTAAACCTGCTCTGACAACACTAGATTTACCACTTCCTGATGCTCCCAACACAGCGAGGAAATTACCCGATCGCACTTTTTCTAATAATTCATCTGTTAACGCTGTTCTGCCATAAAATAAGTTGGCATCTGCTTCTGTGCAATCAAAATATGACAACCCTTTGTAAGGACAAATAGCTGATATCTGTACCGTGAAATTAACAACAAAGAAATTCCATTTGCGGGTGAGATTAATTGCTTCACCAGAGTTAGCAAAAATGGGACGTTGGGGAAAGGGATGATATTGTTGATTGAGCAAGTCTACTAAAGTGTAGTTACTCACCCAACGGTCTTGTTTTGGTTCCAAACCTTGAAGCAGTGCAGCAGTGAGAACGCTGTGTTGACTGTTAATCTCTTCAAAAGCTACTTCAAAATCACGAGAAGCCGCAATAAAACACCTGTCTCTACCTTTACCGCGATCGCCTGGATCTGCCTCTGCAAAATTTAGCACCTCTCCGCTATAGCAGCAATCCAAAATCACAATTTGTTGTCTAACTTCACTTTCTTGCAGCAGTCGCCGCAGCCATTGTAGAGATAATCCCCAATTACCCGCATCGGGGTTGACTTCACTTGTCGCTAAAAAGCCTTCCTGAATTCCTAGATTTTTCCGCAATCCATGACCAGAAAAATACAGCAGCGCTGTGTCTGGCGGCTTACCATCTGGCTTAAACAATTGGACGATCGCTTTTTCTAACTGAGTTAAACTAACTTTAGTTTGCTTACCAATGCGAATCGTCTCATTTTCCTTATCTTTGACTGCTGGGAGCCGCGTTACCCGAAATTCCCCATATTGTTGTAAGATTTGAGCGATCGCTTCAGCATCGGCAGCTGGTGCGTTGAGACATTTTAAGCGGTCATACGTATTAATTCCCACCACCAAAGCGTCTCGACTCATCCTGCAAAGCCCTATGATAGTTGTGCCGAATTATTTCCAGCTTTTACAAGAAATTTACCGCATTTTCCGTAAAATTTTGTAGATAAGCACTGCTGGACTACCCTACACGCAATTCTTTTAGGCGAGATTTATCCCATGACTCAACTCACACCTATTCAATTAGAAGATGGCACGATTATTTACATTGAGGCTACAGATAATATAGATGCTCCGCCAGTGATTACCGAATCCCCGGAGGGAGAAGAAGCGCTAATTGATAAGGGATGGGATGCTGATGCTGCACAAAAACAGATAGTGCAAAATTTCCAAGCAATTGAAGGTACAATTCGGGCTTACACTGTTTATTCACTCAATGCTTTTAAGAAAATCCCTGTTGCTAATATTGATAAAGTTACTCTTGAATTTGGCATCAAAGTTGGCGGTGAAGCAGGTATACCTTACGTAACTAAAGGCACGGCTGAAAGCAATCTGAAGGTAACGGTAGAGTGTTCATTTCCTGACCAATCGGAAAAGAAAACTCAGCAATCATGAGTGAGAGTATTGACGCAGCCAAAATTTCGATTATTATTCCGGCTATTAATGAAGCGGGGAATATTAAAAAAGCCATTGCTACTACTCAAGCCAATTTAAATATAGAAGTCATTGTAGTCGATGGTGGCTCTAGTGATGATACTGTAGCGATCGCTCAGTCTTTAAATGTCAAAGTTATCTCATCATCTCCCGGTCGTGCTGTGCAAATGAACGCGGGTGCTTTAGCGGCTAGCGGTGAAATTCTGTTATTTCTCCATGCAGATACCCGTTTGCCAACTGGGTTTGATGAGATGATTCGCACAGCGCTACAACAACCTGGGATTGTAGCTGGTGCTTTTAAATTGCGGATTGATGCCTCACTTTTAAGTTTACGATGGGTAGAGTGGGGAGTAAATGTGCGATCGCATTTTTATCAAATGCCCTATGGCGACCAAGCAATTTTTTTAACCAAGGAAGTATTTCAAAAAATAGGCAGTTTTCCCGAATTGCCTATCATGGAAGACTTTGAACTCATGCGTCGTCTAAAACGTATTGGACGCATTGTAATTATTCCCACACCAGTTGTTACCTCAGCGCGTAGATGGTTGCAAAAAGGAGTATTAAAAACTACGCTACTTAATCAAATAGTAATTACTGCTTATTTGCTCGGCGTTTCACCTGAGCGAATTTGTAGCTGGTATCGCCGAGAAAAATTTAAGAGGCTTTAAGCTGTTTCTCATGTAGGTGCTATATCTTAGGGGCATTAGACCTCTTGCATAAATCAAAAATAAGAAAGAACCCCACCCCGCCAAAGCTACACTTTGTCTCCCCTCCCCGCTTGCGGGGAGGGGTTGGGGGTGGGGTGTTAGAGACTTTTGCAAGAGGTCTATTGGATTTGAGGTGTAAATTTTAAAGTTGAGCCTCAAAAGGTCAACGTTGAGCCTCAGAAGGTCAACATTGAGCCTCAGAAGGTCAACATCGAGCCTCAGAAGGTCAACATTGAGCCTCAGAAGGTCAACATTGAGCCTCAGAAGGTCAACATTGAGCCTCAAAAGGTCAACATCGAGCCTCAGAGGGTGAAACTTATAAAAATGAACAAGCGTTTATTAAATTCCAAACTCAAACTGCTACTCCTAAGTTGCCTCATTGTCACTCTAATAATTGCCGCTAAACAGTTCAACTTTCAGGGACTTTTACAGACTTTAATCATTTGGGTTCACAGCCTTGGTGCTTTTGGGCCTATTGCCTACATACTCATTTACAACTTAGCAACATTACTATTTATACCGGGTTCCCTCTTAACCCTCAAAGGTGGTTGTCTGTTTGGTGTATTTTGGGGATCGATATATGTGCTAATTGCTGCGACAATTGGAGCAACCTTAGCTTTTCTCATTGGACGCTACCTGTCGCGAGATTGGGTTTCTCGACAAATGGACAAACATCCTAAATTTAAAGCGATTGATTTAGCAGTTGCTAAAGAAGGATGGAAAATTGTTTTGCTAACTCGTCTTTCACCTATATTTCCCTTCAATTTATTAAATTATGCTTTTGGGATAACACAGGTTTCTCTCAAAGACTATATATTAGGTTCCTTCGGCATTATTCCCGGTACTGTGATGTACGTTTATATTGGTTCTTTAGCTGGTAATCTTGCCACGATCAACACCTCTGATCAACTAATTACTCCAGAAACTCAAGTCTGGCAATGGATAATGCGAGTAGTTGGGTTGATTGCTACTGTTGCTGTAACTGTATATATCACAAAAGTTGCTCAGAAAGCATTAGCTCAAAGTGTGGCAGAAGAAGAAATCACAACCCATGAAAAAACTAACAATCATTCAGATATTTAAAGCCTCTCTGCGAGACGCTACGCGAACGACTCCGCTCGGCTTTAACACTGAGCGAAGCCGAAGTGTTAAAAGTATTAATACCAGAAACTTCCAGAAGTTTTTTCGCCTCAGTATATTAATATTACTAATATTGGCAAGTAGTTTATCATTAAACACAGACCCAGCTTTGGCACAAGAATCGGTAACTTTAAATTCTTTCAATCCCCAAGCAATTTTACGCCAAGCCTTACTGTGGATTGATAGCCTGGGCGCAGTAGGAGGCATAGCTTTTATTGCTATTTATATTATTGCTACCGTTGCTTTTTTCCCAGGTTCTATTCTCACCTTGGGAGCTGGTGTAATTTTTGGTGCAGTTTGGGGTTCTCTTTACGTGTTTATCGGTGCAACCCTTGGCGCTACTGCTGCTTTTCTCGTCGGACGTTATTTAGCAAGAAGTTGGGTTGCTGGTAAAATCGCAGATAACAAAAAATTTGCCGCCATTGACCAAGCGGTAGGTAGAGAAGGATTAAAAATTGTCCTGTTAACGCGACTGTCCCCAATATTTCCTTTCAATTTATTAAACTATGCCTTTGGCATCACAGGAGTTTCAATTAAAGATTACTTTATCGGCTCTGTAGGCATGATTCCCGGAACCATTATGTACGTTTATATTGGTTCCCTTGCAGGTAATCTTGCCATGATTGGTACTGAAGCTCAACCTACCAACCCAACTTTACAATGGGCAATTCGGATTTTGGGTTTGATTGCTACAGTAGCTGTGACAGTTTATGTCACCCGGATTGCGCGGAAAGCTTTAGAAGAAAAATTCTAAGGGTGGACAGATGCTTTCGCTATCTTTGGTAATCTTCATATATTACAAAATAAATTGCGGAAAATGGGATGACAACTGAACAAAGGAAAGTGATATGAAAACTGAAAATAGTAAACCAAATGATGAAGTCCAAATTCGCACGATAATCGAGGAGCGTGTCAAAGCATTACCCAACAAGGACATCAACGCGCTTTTGTCCAATCACGCGCCGGATATTCTGTCTTTCGATGTCATCAATCCACTGCAATATATCGGAGTAGATACGGTTAGAGAACGCGTCCAGAAGTGGGTTTCTTCATTTCAAGGCTCAATCGGCTATGAGATTCTAGACCTGAGCATCACGACGGGCGAAACGGTGGCTTTCTGCCATTACCTCTATCGTGTGAGCGGAACACTGACAGACGGAGGGAAAGTCGAAATGTGGGTGCGGGCGACTGTTTGCTTGCGTGAGATTGACGGCAAGTGGATGATTGTGCATGAGCATCAATCAGTGCCTTTCGACCCGGAGACAGGCAAAGCGTCGCTTAATCTCAAGCCGTAGGACTTCGTGAATCATAAGCTACGCCTAACAAGTCGTTGTACTCAAGCGCGAAACAGCAGCTTTTTTATCATATTGTCCGTTAATTTTTATCGGGCTTGGTTGTGGTTTTGCACCGCGTCAATTCAATCGTTCGGCGGTTACTGCCTGAATTGGATGCGCCGACAAATAATTAATTTTGTTCAAAGTCCAATTATTAAACAAGCATAAAAAATAAAAGACTGAACCGCCTAAATTTATCAGGATTCTTAATTTTTAATTTTGAATTCCTATAAAAGGCAGTTGAATTTAGTATTATTTTCAATTCTTAAAAAAGGTTTTGCTAATGACCAATTCAGATTTAGAGAGAGTTACTGTTCGCCCAACGGATGAGTATAACCAAAAGTTGGTGTCTTACGTTCATCCGCCAAATTGGGTTAATCCTCAACCCGCAGATATTTACGATTTGGTAGTAATTGGCGCTGGTACGGCGGGATTAGTAGTGGCGGCGGGTGCGGCGGGTCTGGATTTGGGTTTAAAGGTGGCGTTGATTGAAAAGCATCTCATGGGTGGAGATTGCTTAAATGTTGGTTGCGTACCATCTAAAACTATTATTCGTTCTGCCCGCGTCGTTGGCGAAATCTGGGATGCTAAAAACTTGGGAGTTAATATTCCCCAACATAATATTGATGTTGATTTTCCCAAAGTTATGGCTAGGATGCGGCGAATCAGGGCTGATATTAGCCCTAACGACTCGGCGGAGCGTTTTCAAAAGTTGGGTGTTGATGTCTTTTTGGGTAGTGGTCGATTTGCAAGTAAAAATACCGTGGAAGTTGGCGATAAAACCCTCAAGTTTAAAAAAGCTGTAATTGCAACTGGCGCAAGACCTGCACAACTGTCGATTCCAGGAATTGAACAAGCGGGTTATCTAACCAATGAAACGGTTTTTTCCTTAATTCAACGACCGGAACGTTTGGCGGTAATTGGTGGCGGGCCCATTGGTTGCGAATTGGCGCAAGCTTTCCGGCGTTTGGGTTGTGAGGTGGTGCTTTTCCATAGCGGTTCTCATCTCCTGAATAAAGAAGACCCTGAAGCCGCTAAAATTCTCCAAAAGGTTTTGATTAATGAAGGAATTCGCCTAGTACTTGATTCCAAGCTGGAAGAAGTGGTCACTGTCACCGAAGGGAAACGCCTTTACTTTTCCTCTAACGGTCATCGAGATTCGGTGACAGTCGATGAAATTTTAGTCGGTGCGGGGCGATCGCCAAATG
The DNA here is from genome assembly GCF_034530955.1 of Nostoc sp. DedQUE05. Taxonomy (NCBI): domain Bacteria; kingdom Bacillati; phylum Cyanobacteriota; class Cyanophyceae; order Nostocales; family Nostocaceae; genus Nostoc; species Nostoc sp. DedQUE05. The sequence continues at coordinate 58,864 of NZ_JAVRCB010000040.1, forward strand.
TCGAAAATCTAAATTTAGAAGCTGTGGGTGTAGAATATGACAAGCACAAAGGTGTGAAGGTAAATGATTACCTGCAAACGACCAATCCCAAAATTTATGCAGCTGGCGATATCTGCATGAACTGGAAGTTTACCCATGCTGCTGATGCTGCGGCGCGAATTGTAATTAAAAATACCCTGTTTTCTCCCTTTGGCATAGGACGCTCGAAATTCAGTAGTTTGGTGATGCCTTGGGTAACTTATACTGACCCAGAAATTGCTCACGTGGGGTTGTACGAACACGAGGCGCAGAAATTGGGTATTGAGGTGACAACCATCAACATACCTTTTAATAGTGTAGACCGAGCGATCGCAGATGGTGAAGAGTTAGGATTTCTCAAAATTCACCATAAAAAGGGGTCTGATGAAATTATCGGTGCAACTATTGTCGCCAGTCACGCGGGTGAGATGATATCAGAAGTGACTACGGCAATGGTGAATAAGATTGGCTTGAGCAAGTTAAGCAGTGTAATTCATCCTTATCCCACTCAAGCCGAAGCAATTAAAAAAGCAGCTGATGCTTATCGTCGAACACTCCTCACATCAAATACCAAAAAATTGTTGGGATTTCTGACAAAGTTATCTTAAGCAAAATCAGCGAACGGTCAGATAACTGTTCGCTGATAACTGATAACTTTTATGTCATCTCTAAACCAACGTGAGTTCGATGAACCTCTCCCTCCCAACCTCCCTCTCCCACGGGGAAAGGGAGGAGCAACGAGAAATTAGGGTTTTGGCTCCCCTCTCCGTGTCGGAGAGGGGTTGGGGGAGAGGTCAAAAAAGGGCTTGTCGAACTCACATTAAACTGTATTTATCTCTAAACAGGTCGGAAACGATCGATCTCGCCTCCGGTCAAGTTTGCATAATACAGATTACCATCAGGGCCAGTGGTGATTTGTGTAGGTAGTCCTAGATTAGGCCTGTCTGTTTGGGAAGCAAACCGCTTAACTGAGGTAACTTTACCTTGACTATCTAATATCAAAGCATCGATAGTTCCTTGACTGAAATCACCAATGAATAAGGCACCTTGATAGATTGCAGGGAAAGTATTACCTGTGTAAAAGTCACCCACCAGGATCGAATTAGAACCAGAATGCTTGTAAGTGTACAGTGGTTCTGTAACAGATGAGCCACTATTATAGAAGGCTTTTGCTGCATCTAAATTAGCGTAGACTGGTTGTTTCAGACTGACGACATTACCATTTGCATCAAGTCCACCTTCATAGAATGGCCAGCCAAAGTTAGCTCCTGGTTTTCCGATATTCACCTCTTCGTAAGTACCGAAACCAACATCACCAATTACGGGAGTATTGGTCTTTGTATCAATTGTGAAACGGAAGGGGTTACGCAGACCGTAGTCATAAACTTTGGAAATATTGCTATTAGCGTCACCGTTGTAGAAAGGATTGCTTGATAAGCCTTTACCAGTAATCGGGTCAATCCGCAAAATCTTGCCGGATAAATTATTCTTATCTTGGACGCGAATTGCTCGGGGGTCTACTCCATTGTAGGAAGTACCATCTCCTAAGCTTACAAATAGAGAACCATCAGTACCAAAACGCACAGAACCAACTGAGTGAGATTCACTATCATTGGCGATAAAATTCTGGATATTTTGGACTTTATCGAGGTTATTCAGATAATCCTGCAAGCTGGTAAACGGCTTACCAGTATCTTTGTTGAGAATTCCTGATGGTGCATAGCCAAGTGAAACATTTGTGCTATTTCCATCTGGGTGGCTGATATTTGCCCAAGTCCCATTTGTGCCGAGTAGCACAACTTCGCTGCCAGCGATCGCAGTAGTGTAATTAGTGTTGGGGTCGGCTGTAAAGCGACTTAGCCGTGCAGTCCGATTCCCATTCTGGTCGGGATCGTCTAATGTGCTATTGGGATTGTTCTTAGAATTGCTTGTATTAGTTTCTGGTGGATCGTAGGTATACAACAAGTAAACATAGTTGTTGCCGTTTGGACTTTTACCAAAATCTGGATGTACGGCAATGCCTAACAGACCGCGATCGCGCGTATCATTTACCTGTCCGCGAATATCAGTAAACGGGGTTGATAATAAAGTACCGTTTTTCATGACTCGCACTACCCCGTTTTTCTGGGCAATGAACATACTGTTACCATCAGGTGCCCATTCAAAAGCTGTGGGTTGATTCAAACCAGAAACTACTGTATCTAAAGCAAAATTACCAGAGTCATTATCAATAATAGTGATACTTGTCTGTTGATTAGTTAACTGCACTCCAACTGGGTTACTGAACTTCAAAGCAAATGTTTCATTTGATTCCCCAACGTTGTCATTCAGAATGGGGATAACAATGGTGTTGCTGGTTTGTCCGGCTGCAAAACTCAAGCTTCCAGATACAGCCTGGTAGTCAGATCCAGCTTTAGCAGTCCCATCTTGGGTTATGTAGTTGACGCTAGCAGCCGCCGAAGCATTGCCCCGTGTAACTGTCACCTTAGCAGTACCGTCACCCTCATTAACTACTGGCTGGCTGAAATCGAGGCCGGAGCGATCATTGTCTTGAATTGTAATTGAGAGAGTTCTTTGGACTCCTAGTGTTGCCCCCTCTGCCTGATCGATGACAAAATTAAAGCTTTCATCTGGTTCTATCGAGGAATCATCATTGATCGGAATCGATACCTGGGTGCTACTTTGTCCCGGCGCAAAAGTCAGTACTCCAGCACTTTCAACGCCTTCACTGCCATAGTCAACTCCTTTTGTAGCAGTATTAGCTATAGTTGCATATTTAATTGAAGATGTACTACTTAAATCTCCAGTCCTAATTAGTTTGACGGTAACACTACCACTGTCTTCGTTCACAGTCATCGAAGACGAGCCTAAGGTGATAGTGGTCGGAAGAACTGGTGAATAAAGTTGAGACTGAGGAATGATTTCCTTCGCCTGAGAGGCGCTTGACCAACGCAGTTGAGAAACGGCATTGCCTGTATTTTCGTAGTACTCAAGTTTAATATCGTACTTCTGACCTGCAACCAATGCGATCGAGCCACTAGATTCAGTGGCAGCTTGATCGACAAATTGACTGATGATTTGTTGACCATTCACCCACAGTCGTACACCATCATCAGCAGTGGTGTAGAACTTGTAAGTTTCGCTGTACTTGGCTTCTACCTGACCTGTCCACCGCGCTGAGAAAGTATCTGCATCAATCGACGGAGCGGGAGAATCAGCGCGCCAGTTAAAGTTTACCGTCGGATCTGTAGTAGTTACCTTCAGGTTAGTGAAGTCGATGTTGTCGTAGTACTCTCCTTTGAGTCCATTGCCACTACTAGGTGTGCTGACATTACTATACAGTTGGGACTGAGGAATGATTTCCTTCGCCTGAGAGGCGCTTGACCAACGCAGTTGAGAAACGGCATTGGATTTATTTTCATAGTACTCAAGTTTAATATCGTACTTTTGACCTGCAACCAATGCGATCGCGCCACTGGATTCGGTGGCAGGTTGATCGATAAACTGATTGATGATTTGTTGACCATTCACCCACAGTCGCACACCATCATCAGCAGTGGTGTAAAACTTGTAAGTTTCGCTGTACTTGGCTTCTACCTGACCTGTCCACCGTGCTGAGAAAGTATCTGCATTAATCGACGAATCGGGAGAACCAGCGCGCCAGTTAAAGTTCACCGTCTGATCTGTACGAGTTACCTTCAGGTTGGTGAAGTCCATGTTGTCGTAATACTCTGCCTTAAGTCCATCTCCCTGAGAGAGTAGGCTAGACCGAGCAGAAATATTGGTTTGTCCTTGGTCAATACTTTCTAGAGATGATTTAGTAGTAATTACTGGACTTACAGATGTTGATAAGTTTTGATTTGATGCCATAATTTAGTGTTTCAGGATTAATTTAACATTAAATATTCCAACAAAAAATGCCTCATGAAGCTTGATATAAATATACTGATAAGCTAATAATTGATTAACTTATAAAGATATATTCAGTAATTACTAATCATGAATAATTAATTGAAGAATATATTAGTCTTTGTTAGTTTTTGTTTTCTTTCAAAAAATTACTGAATTCTTGAGACCTTCTAAATTTTATTGATGTGCAAATGCATATCAGCAAGGCAAGCAGTGCTTAAGAAAGCAAATACATGCGTAATTAGTCAAATGCAATAACTTTACATAGATTACTTAAGTATTCTTTTAGTGCTTACACATTTGACAATAGATAGCGGTGTTATGTCTATCTTCTGTATGGAACTTTGTTTAAATATTCATATTGATCTATCCTTTTTTAAAGGAATATAAAAGTTTTGATGATATTTAAATAAAAAATGCCAAAATACCAGATAATCTAATGTGCTTATCGACAAATTTATTAAATATATAAAATTTGTATAAAGAAAAATTTTAATATTTAAAGATTTGAAAAATTAATATTTATTTATACTTCATTTTGATTATTACTTTATCTCTTTGTTACCAGAACCAGCATAAATTTAGTAATAACCTAAAATCAGTGGAACAAAAACTTTTGCAAAAGCCTCACCATTCATGCATTTAAGCTAGAGAACACAATCCAATACTGCTCGGTTATACCATTTCTTTGTGAAGCTGCATATATTTACCCCCCTCTAGTCCCCCTTGCCAAGGGGGGACTAGAGGGGGGTCTTATTATGTGCATCTTCATACAGAATTGGTATTAAAGGCAAAAGGGTAAGGAGAAAAGGATTGGAAGGCTCGATATATAAAGTTTTTTTCCCTTTAACCTTTTCTCTTCCCCCCAAAACCCTACTCTTTCGTTCATTTACAAAAGTTTTCAATTTACTCTAAGTCAGAAAAATTACAAGTTTGACGTTGCACATTCCCACTTTCCCCTAGACTAAGGGCAGCAACCTTGTTCAAACTGGCTGAGGAAAGTGGACTTTGACTGAGACAAACAATTTAAACTCTACCATCCAGAATCTCTCGCGCAGGGAATTGCGAGATTTAGTGCGGACTCAGCTGCAAATGCTCCTGGAAGCAGGAGACTTGCAAGGAGCAAAATCAATTCTTGTACCCGTGCAGCCTGCGGATATCGCCGAGGCGATTGAGGGTTTACCAGAAGCGATGCACGCTTTGGCTTTTCGCTTGCTTTCTAAGGATGAGGCGATCGAAGTTTATGAATATCTCGACTACAGTGTTCAAGAACGGTTAATTGAAGAACTTAAAAGCCAGGAAGTCTGCGATATTGTCGATCAAATGTCGCCGGATGACCGAGCTAGGTTATTTGATGAATTACCGGCAAAAGTTGTCAATCGCTTGCTAGAACAACTGAGTCCAGCTGAACGTCAAGCTACAGCCCAACTATTGGGTTATGAAGCTGATACAGCTGGGCGAATTATGACGCTAGAGTTGATCTCGCTGAAAGAAAATTTCACAGTATCTCAAGCTCTAGAGCGAATTCGTAACTTAGCTAATGCCAGTGAGATGATTTATTATCTTTATGTCATGGATGCGGCAAGGCGCTTGACGGGGATTGTATCGTTGCGGGAATTAGTAACGTCTCAGCCGGAGCAAATTATTGGCGAAATTATGACCCGTGATGTGGTGTTTGTCTACACTGATACGGATCAAGAAGAAGTTGCAAGATTAATCCAAAGATATGATTTTTTGGCTGTACCTGTAGTAGATCGAGAACAGCTTCTAGTAGGTATTGTGACGGTGGATGATGTAATTGATATTCTGCAACAAGAAACCACCGAGGATATCTATGCTTTAGGTGGTGGTGTACAGTCGGGGGGCGACAATTATTTTCAAATGAATTTGCTGGAAATCGCTCGTAAACGGGTTGTCTGGTTATTGGTCTTACTTGTAACCAATACCGTTACAGGCACAATTATTAAGTCGCAAGAAGATATTTTAGCAAAAGTGGTGACACTGACGGCCTTTATTCCCTTGTTGACTGGTACTGGGGGTAATGTAGGCGCTCAATCTTCCACAGTGGTGATTCGCGGGATGAACACCGATGAAATCCGATCGCGTGGTGCATTACAGGTAATCGGCCGGGAAGCGATCGCAGGTGCATTATTGGGAGCAATGTTAGGTACAATCGCTACTGTCTGGGCTTATTTTCTGCAAGGACGATTAGAAGTAGCGATCGCTGTCGGCACTAGTTTGGTAGCTATTTCTATTTTGGCTTCGATCTCCGGTTCAGCACTGCCATTTCTATTTCGCTATCTGCGTTTAGATCCGGCATTAATGTCAGCACCGTTCATCACCACAGCAGTTGATGTTGTAGGTGTTTTGATTTACTTCAATTTGGCGCGGGTAATTTTAAAGTTATGAAAAGAGTCATTGGTCATTAGTCATTAGTCATTGGTCATTAGTTATTAGTAACGGACAAAAGACAAATGACAAAAGACAAAGGACAAATGACTAACTTAACTTTTACAATTCTGATTCCGTATCTGGAGCAACAATTTCGCCAGTACCCAATTGCAGTATCATGTCCTGGTCAGTAATCAATCCGCTAAGTTCCTTCACTTGTAAATTCATGTCTTCACAAGCTTGTCTAAGTTCTCTGGCAAATTTGTTGAGGTCTTGACCATAGCCACATTGATAAGCAGCAGTCTCAATCCCTTGCTGGGCATTTGCTCTAGCACAATCTACTAGTTCTCTGCCATTCAATGGTGTAGGAGATGCCATAGACGTAGTTATTATTTATTAAATGTTTTCTGCTAGATAGACTATCAATATTCCCACATTTACTCATCCCTCCAATGGAAGACCATCAGGGTATAATTAGAAGTAATTATTTTTTTCTCATTAGTCATTAGTCCTTTATTCAAAGTGAATAACCAATGACCAATGACTAATGACTAATGACTGAATTTTTCACTTAACCATTGACAACATCTCCACCATTGACATGTAGCACTTGTCCAGAGACATAAGAACCATCATCAGAAGCTAAATATACGTAGCTAGGAGCAACTTCTTCTGGTTGTCCGGCTCGTTCCATTGGTACTTGTTTGCCAAAAGTTTCAACTTTCTCTTCGGGGAAAGTTGAGGGAATTAAAGGTGTCCAGATTGGCCCTGGCGCGACAGCATTAACGCGAATTCCTTTGGATACCAAATTTTTTGATAAGGAACGAGTGAAAGCAACGATCGCACCTTTTGTGGAAGAATAATCTAGTAGTTGTGGACTACCTTTATAAGCTGTTACTGATGTGGTATTGATGATAGCACTGCCCGCTTGTAAATGCTTGAGTGCAGCTTTAGTCATGAAAAACATTGAGAAGATATTAGTGCGGAAAGTTCGCTCTAGTTGTTCTTCAGTGATTTCTTCAATACTTTCTTTGGGATGTTGTTCAGCAGCATTATTGATGAGAATATCGAGTTTGCCAAACTCACCAACTGTTTGTTGTATGGCTTGCTGACAAAAAGTTTCATTGCCAATATCACCTGCAATCGTTACTGCACGACGCCCTTGTTTTTCTACCAAATGTTTTGTTTCTTTGGCATCATCGTGTTCGTTAAGGTAAAGAATAGCTACATCTGCACCTTCTTTTGCAAATGCGATCGCAACAGCACGACCAATCCCACTATCTGCACCTGTAATCAATGCTACCTTATCTTGTAACTTACCACTACCGCGATACTGAGCATCATCTGCTTTGGGTTTTGGTGTCATTTCTGATTCAACACCTGGTGTTTCTTGTTGCTGTGGCGGTTGTAATTTTTGCTCTTTTTTCTCTTTTGGTTCTTTTGATTTAGCCATCTGTTTTACCTTGGTAATTGAATATTGAATGGGTATTGAAAAAGGGTAATTGGGCAGTAGTTACACTCCATCTTTCTCCTATCCCCTATTTCATAACTAAACCTTGGATCGAAAATTCAACCCAAGGTTTATTTTTTGCTTTGACTTTCACTAGCCATTTGCAATTTTAGGCATTTCTATCCTGGATGCTTGCCAAATTTACTTATTCGAGCAACTCTACGCAATTTACATTACTTACATTATTTATCCTCACGCCTGACCATGAAAAAAAGTACACAACTCTAATGTGATGAAGAATTTCTCTTTTTCACCTGCTTTCAAGTTAACTATTATATTGCTGTACTTTATCGCCCCCTAGAGGTAAAGTATGCTGCAATTAGCTCAACCTTAAGAGGGAAAAGAATTAAAGAAGTCGGCGATTTGTGGGTTGCTATAGCTCGATCGATCCTTGCGGACTTCCGGAAATTTTTTACAAAACTACCTGAATCTTGACACGGCAACTATACATCGTCCAAAAGGGTGCTTGGTGCGCTACATTGAGATCATTAGAGGGCATGGGTTATGGCAACATTAAATATTTCCGAGTTAGAACAGGTTGAAAAGTTTCGCCACTTACAATTAACCCTGCGCGAACGCTGGAAAACGAGCGAAATATTTGACAATAGTGAAGCGGATATTTTAATTATTCCCTCCTTGAGTCTTGACCAGGGAGAACTCCAAAAGATCGAAGGCTGCGAGCATTATGAAGAAAGATTACTATTTTCCTTAATTCGGTTGCGGAATCCCCGAACTCGACTGATTTATGTAACATCAGTACCGCTGCATCCGAGTATCATTGATTATTATCTGCAATTGTTGCCAGGAATTCCCTTTTCTCATGCTCGCAATCGCTTGCTGTTACTTTCTACTTACGATTCCTCTTTTAAGCCTTTGAGCCAAAAGATTTTAGAACGCCCACGCTTGCTAGAGCGGATTCAGAAATCTTTGAGGCTAGACAAATCATTTATGATCTGCTACAACTCTTCGCACTGGGAAGGCGAATTGTCTTTAAAATTGGGTGTACCACTGTATGCGGCTGCACCAGATTTACAAATTTGGGGAACAAAAAGTGGCAGTCGGGAAATCTTCAAGGAAAGCGGAGTACCGCATCCAGATGGCAGCGAAAAAGTTTGGAACCATACAGATTTGACAGAAGCTACTGTTGATTTGTGGGAACGGCAACCAACATTAAAACGGGTAGTAGTAAAACTTAACGAGGGCATTTCTGGAGAGGGAAATGCATTGTTGGATCTCAGACCGATTGAGAATTTAGCACCAAACACTGGTACTCATGCCGAAAGGATAGCAGCAATTAGCGATCGCTTATCAACGATGCGCTTTCAAGCAAAACAAGAAACTTGGGATAGTTTTTTGGGAAAAATGCCTGAGTTAGGGACAATTGCTGAAGCATTCGTGGAAGGGGAAATTAAGCGATCGCCCAGCGTTCAAGGACGGATCACTCCCCAAGGCGAAGTGGAAATCCTGTCAACTCACGACCAAATTCTCGGAGGACCAGACGGTCAGATTTATCTTGGTTGCAGCTTTCCTGCTGATGAGAGATATCGATTGCAATTACAGCAATTGGGACTTCAAGTTGGCAAAAAGCTAGCAGATAAAGGCACTTTAGAGCGGTTTGGTGTAGATTTTATCGCCGTTGAGAAGGGTAACGGAGACTGGGATATTCAGGCGATCGAAATTAACCTGCGTAAAGGCGGTACAACGCATCCATTCATGACCCTGAAATTATTAACGAACGGCCGCTATGACCTTTCCACGGGTTTATTTTATAGTCAACAAGGTCGTCCAAAATATTACATTGCCACTGATAATCTGCAAAAAGAGCGCTATCAGGGATTATTACCCAATGATTTGATGGATATCATTGCTCACCACAGACTGCACTTTGACAGCGGTACAGAGACGGGTACAGTGTTTCATCTTATGGGCTGCCTTTCGCAGTTTGGCAAGGTGGGATTAACCAGCATCGGTGATTCACCGCAACAAGCACGAGATATTTATAACAAAGTTGTCAAAGTTCTGGATGAAGAAACCCGCAACGACAATCGTGATTTCTCGGCATTTTCAGATTATTCCTTTCCTGTAGTTTGGGATGAATTATAAGCTAACGCGCCTACATATTGCACAAACTCCGTGTAGACCGTCATTAGTCATTAGTCATTAGTCATTTGTCATATCATGTCCGCTTGATTGCTTATTAAACCCGAAGAACCCCACCCCGCCAAAGCTGTGCTTTGTCTCCCCTCCCCGCAGGCGGGGAGGGGTTGGGGGTGGGGTTCTTTTATTATGGGTAATTTGGCGAACATGATATCATTTGTGTTTACTAAGGACAAAGGACAACCTCTCCTGAAGGAGACGCTGCGCGAACACCAGTTGATGTGCTTTTCTTTTTGCGTAACAGCTTAGTTAAGGAATGTCGTTTGTAACCACGATCGGGGCACAGCAAGGCTTGTGCCCCAATGATATTATGTCTGCCAGTTATATATACAGCGTATTTCAGGTAAATGAAGTACACGGGTAGGGGCATATGTTGCGCCCCGCCGATTAGTTCTAAATGGGCCGATCGCTGTTAGGTAAATTTTGCTGGTTGCTTGGCTGTTTACCAGATTGCAATTGGGTATATATATAGGTTACTACGGCTAAAGTTAGCCCAATAGCCAACACCACGCCTACGATTCGCAAGAAATTGGGAGTAATTCTCGTAGTTAGCTGCTCACTTAGCCTTGGTTGGTAAATAGTATCATCCGTTCGTGTTTGTGTTCTGCTTTGATTAGACGCAGGTCGTGGCTGATACAACGTCACATCTGGTTGCACTGGCGGTCTACTTTGATTCGATCCTGGTCGCGGCTGAAACAACGTCTTATCTGGTGGAACTGGTGGTCTATTTTGATTAGATCCTGGTCGTGGTTGAAACAACGTTTTGTCTGCTGGTACTTGTTGACCACCTTGATTAGATCCTGGTCGTGGTTGAAACAACGTCTTATCTGCTGGTACTTGTTGACCACCTCGATTAGATCCTGGTCGTGGTTGATATAACGTCACATCAGGTTTGCTGGTGTTCGGATTATTCACAGGATTCTGTTGATTTTGCTCAACTGGGTTAAATGGTCTGGGAACGGTTTCGTGATTTGAGCCTTGGTTGTGTCCCGCCTGAATGGGAGGAACGATTGGATCAGATTGGTTTTGTTTAATCGGGTCAAATGGTCTGGGAACGGTTTCGTGATTTGAGCCTTGCTTGTAAGCAGATGGAGGACGAATAACAGTATCGTCGTTTGATTGTCTGGGAACTGTTTCGTGGTTTGAACCTTGATTGAAACCAGATGGAGGACGAATAACAGTATCGTCGTTTGATTGTCTGGGAACCGTTTCGTGATTTGAACCTTGATTGAAACCAGATGGAGGACGAATAACAGTATCGTCGTTTGATTGTCTGGGAACCGTTTCGTGATTTGAGCCAAGATTTGAAGAAGGTTGCGATCGCCCAGTAAGTTCTCCGGGTACGCTAGATTCGGTGGCAAATTTGGCAGCAGCTTGCAAAGCTTGATTTAGTTCTTCTACCGTTGCAAATCGGTTGGCTGGGTTTTTTTGGAGACATTTCATCACCACGGCTTCTAATTGTTCGGGTAAATGCTCACACCCTGGTTGCTCGCGCAGTGGTTTTGCTGGCTCATAAGCATGAGCTAATACCCAAGAAGCCTCACTCACATGACTACCCTTAATGCTGATTCCAAAGGGGTCGGCTGCACTCAGCATTTCATAAAGGATAATCCCTAAGCTGTAAATATCACCTCTAGCATCCAGGTTGCGATCGCTTTGGATTTGTTCGGGAGGTGCGTAACGAAATGTACCGATAAATGTACTAGTTATATTTGTAATATTGGAATTTTCTGAAGATTCACTACGAATTTTGGCAACACCAAAATCCAAAACCTTTACCCATTCTCCCAAATCTGTGGGCATCAAAAATATATTATCTGGCTTCAGGTCGCGATGAACTACCTGAATATGTTCAGTGGTTTTGCCGCCATCCCGTTGGAGAGTCACTCCTTGATGAGCAAGCTGTAAACCCTTACAAACTTGCGCCATAATCTTCACCGTCCGCTCAACAGACAGCCGCTTTTCGCGCAGCAGTAATTGCCTGAGCGTTTGTCCCCGTAAATATTCCATGACATAAAATGGAAAACCTTCTGGGGTTACACCACAATCACTAATCTTCACAATGTGGTCGCTTTGCAAAGCAGCACAAACTGCCACCTCCCGCTCAAAACGCTTTCTCATTTCCAGTGATGCCACTAGCGTATCTTTGAGCAACTTCAACGCTACCTGCTGACCAACACGGGTATCCGTTGCTAGGAAGACTTCTCCCATGCCACCCCCGCCCAACCGTCTGTCTAAACGGTATCGCTGGTTATCACCGACGAAGCGACCATTCCAAGAATTTGAAGAAGGTGGGGATTTCATCTGGGGCAACCCATCCTAGTTACTTTAAGTGTTAACTTTATTCAGAGATAATACTAGTATTACAAATATGATTGCTTCATAACTTAGATGAATATTAGTAATATATACTACTAGTAGTTATCTAATTATACTCAGCTTAACATATTAGTAAGTTAAAGTAATATGATAAATTTGATAAAATGTTTAAACTTTAGACCTAATAGCAGTTGAAATTTGTTCCTGATATTAAGTTAGCGCGAGTTGCCGAGAATCGTCTGCTTCAGTAGTACTGAGTGACTAAAAGAGTAAAACCGTAGAGCGCAAACTACGAACTTAGCAAGTCAAACTTTACAGACAAGTAATTGAATTTAACACTCTGATTAAATTACACTGCTAATTTTGACTAGCAAATCAGGAGGCTAAGATGGAAAGCAACACCACAACATGGTGGATATATGCATTATTGTCAGCTGGCTTTGCAGCATTGACAACTATCTTTGCCAAAATTGGGATAGAAAATGTGAATGCTAATTTAGCAACAGCAATCCGAACTGTGGTCATTTTGGTAGTTGCTTGGGGGATTGTATTTTTTCAGGGAAACGTAGTTAATATCTTAGCTATACCCCAAAAAACCATGATTTTCTTATTATTATCTGGAGTATCTACAGGGTTATCATGGATTTTTTACTTCCAAGCCTTACAAGCAGGAAAAGCTTCCCTTGTTGCACCAATTGATAAATCAAGCTTGGTATTAGTTTTATTATTTTCAGTCATTTTTTTGGGAGAAACATTAAGCTGGAAGATCCTTTTAGGAACTGGGTTAGTAGTCATCGGCACTTTAGTTTTAATCATTTAAAATCTTAATTAAGCTCTACTCGCTCCCAAATTAAGAATTAGGTTTTCTTTATCCGGCAAAACCCTAGCTTTTTGACAAATACTTTTTTCACATCACAGATTATCGATGAAGTGAAAAAAGTAAAACTACTGTCCCATAAAGGTTTAAGTTGAAGCGTTCGTGCTGATAGTCTTGGCGACAACAGGACTTAAAGTTTTGCAAAATAGATTATTCTATTAATGTACTCTGGCGTACATGATTAATATGTGCTATTGCCATGAGGAATCAGGATGAGTAATGTGCTATCTATAGCCGCAGTGACAGCAGTACTAAAAGTATTGCTGGAAAATGGTTTAGTCAGCGATCCGATCGCTGCTAGTGTTGGTGATGTGATTGTAACTGCCCTACCGCCCGATCGAATTTCAGTTGAAGCTGACGAGCGTGCCCAAATCAACCTTTTTCTCTATCAAGTGACGCAGAACCGCAATGTCGATTGGGTATCTCAAGAATTTCGCAGCAGGCACTCACGGATTAATGGAAACCCACGCTCTCCAATTCCACCACTAGCTCTCGATCTCCACTACTTACTCACAGCCTACGGAGCTAAAGATTTTCAGGCAGAGCTTTTACTCGGCTATGCAATGCATTTATTACACAAAACACCAGCGATCGCATCTGATATTATTGAAAATACTTTGATAAATGCGTCTACAACCAATACCTCAAGTGCTTTTTCGCAAGCTGTAGCAAGTGTGTCTGTATCCGATTTAGCTGAACAAATTGGGCAGATCAAACTGACTCCAGAGTTTTTTAACATGGAAGAAACTTCTAAGTTATGGTCTGCTTTACAAACACACTATCGACCTTCAGCTACCTATTTAGCATCAATGGTATTGATTGAAAGTAGTAAATCTGACAAAGAAGAAGGTTTCTACATGATGCCCTTGTCTCAACCGAATATAGAGCAAGTTATAGCTTCAACAAAAACCGAACAAATGATTGTTGCAGGTACAAAAATAGTAATTCGTGGTAAACGGTTACGCGGTGAAATCACACGAGTTCGTTTTAGTAATACGGAAACATTACTAGTACCCCAAGAAGTCAAAGAAACGCAAATCAGCTTATTAGTCCCGCCAGATTTATACGCCAGCGTTCAGGGTGTCCAAGTTGTACATTTAACAATGGGCAATGCAGAGCAAACGAATCATCTAGTTGAATCAAACGTGGCGGCTTTTGTCTTACATCCAACAATTACAGCATTCGTTACTCAAGTAGAAAATAGCGGTGAGAATTTACGCGCCGCAGAAATTACTGTTAAATTCCAGCCGAAAGTAGGTAAAGAACAGCGAGTAGTTTTGCTACTCAATCAGGTATCAAGTGAGAATCCGGTAGCTTACTCTTTTTTGGCTGCACCACCTACCCAAGACACTGATGCGATCGCGATTCCGGTCAAAAATGTTAAACCCGGAACTTATATTGTCCGCGTGCAAGTAGATGGCGCCGAAAGTCCACTTCACAAAAATCAGTTAGGGGAATATGATTCGCCACAGGTGACAATTTTATGAATGCTACGACAATTAATCACAATTGGGATGAGGCAAACTACCGCTACCTATCAGCAGCTCTAGCTATAGTGCGTGGTATTTTGGAAAATCACACGGCAAAAGAGCAAAACCAACCTGAAGAGAACCACCAAGAGCATTTACAGCAAGCGTTACAGGAAGCTGCTGCTGCTATGCCTGCACCATCGGCATTGGAGAGAGTCTGCAAAATGTTTCGCCTCTCATCCTTTGAACGTGATTTGTTGCTGTTGTGTGCAGGTATGGAATTAAATGGATATTTTGCCAAACTGTGTGCCATCGTTCACGACGATTCACAACGAGCTTACCCAACTTTGGGTTTAGCTTTGGCAGCTTTACCCGATGTCCACTGGGATGCGATCGCTCCAAATGCTCCCTTACGTTATTGGCGGTTAATTCAAATTGGTGATGGTCATGCCCTAACTCTTAGTCCCTTGAGAATTGACGAGCGAATTTTACATTATCTCACGGGTATTCAATATCTTGACGAACGGCTAGCTGGTATCATTGAGCCATTACCAGAGGTTAGCGATTTAGTACCTTCGCATCAAGATTTAGCAGAGCGAATCGCAGCAGTTTGGTCGCAAGCTTACAAGGTTAATAGCTTGCCAATCGTCCAGTTATCTGGTGGTGAAACTGCCAGTAAACGTGCCATTGCCGCCACAGTTTGTCAGCTTCAGGGTTTAAGCTTGTGGATAATGCCTGCACAAGTCATTCCTTTAGCACCTGGGGAGTTGGATAATCTCATTCGCCTGTGGACTCGCGAGACGATTTTAAGTACGAGTGCCTTACTGATAGACTGCAACGAACTGGATACTAATGATACAGCGCGGCTGAATGCGATCGCTCGTTTCATCGAACGCACAAACGGCTTTTTAATAGTCACGAGTCGGGAACGGATCGGCTTATCACAACGCCTAATAGTTAATTTTGACGTACATCAACCAACTAGCAAAGAACAAAGTGCAGTTTGGCAAGATGCATTAGGGGCGAGTGCATCGCAAATGAATGGGCAAGTCAAAACCTTAGTGGATCAGTTTAATCTCAGTGCTGCAACCATTCGCGCTGCTTGTGCAGAAGCCGTAGGACAATTAGCACAAACACCAGAAACTGATATAACTAGCATTTTATGGGATGCCTGCCGCGTGCAAGCACGTCCGCGCTTAGATGAACTCGCCCAACGGATTGAGCCATCAGGTGATTGGGATGATTTAGTATTGCCAGAGGCACAGAAACAAGTTCTCCGGGAAATTGCGGCTCATGTACGGCAACGTAGTACTGTATATAATAATTGGGGTTTTGGGGGCAAGAGTGCGCGGGGATTGGGAATCAGCGCTTTATTTGCAGGTAGTAGCGGTACTGGTAAAACTTTGGGAGCAGAAGTGCTGGCCCATAAATTACGCCTCGATCTCTATCGGATTGACCTATCATCGGTAGTCAGCAAATATATTGGTGAGACAGAGAAGAATTTGCGCCGAGTATTTGATGCCGCAGAACAAGGTGGAGTGATTTTGTTATTTGATGAAGCCGATGCTTTATTTGGTAAACGCAGTGAAGTTAAAGATGCCCGCGATCGCTATGCCAATATTGAAGTTAGCTATCTATTGCAACGGATGGAAAGCTACCCAGGTTTAGCAGTATTGACTACTAACTTGAAGAGTGCAATTGATACAGCCTTTCTGCGGCGGATTCGCTTTGTGGTGCAGTTCCCCTTCCCTGATACAACACAACGAGCCGAAATTTGGCGGCGTGTCTTTCCAGCCGAAACCCCAACCGCAGATTTAGATGCTCTGCAATTAGCACGACTCAATGTCGCTGGGGGTAATATCCGTAACATCGCCTTAAATGCCGCTTTCCTCGCTGCCGATGCTGGGGAACCAGTGCAGATGAAACACGTATTGCGGGCGGCTCAAACAGAATATAGTAAGTTAGAGAAACCCTTGACTGATGCGGAAGTTGGCGGCTGGATGTAATTTTGCAATTTTGACCTTATACCAATTTGAAAAATGATTGCGACAGATGGATTCACACCAAGCCAGACGCACGAAAGCAATTCCAAATCTAAAATCTAAAATCCAAAATCTAAAATGATATTACTCTGGTAATTCACCAAATCTTTCCCGATAGCGAGCAAGCATAGACTCCATTTGAGCAAGTTGCTGCTCGGCTTGTTGACGCTGTTGCTGTTCTTGGTGTGCTACTTCTTCTGGCGTAGGGGTTAGTTGTCCATCGGGAGTGAAAAAGCGCAACTTCGATTGATAAACTCCCAAATATAACTGCAATTGCTGACTCCATAACCAACCAGCTTCATTTGCTTGCAGTTCTTGATAACGACCATCTAGTAAATGAAATCCTTTAAATTCTAAACTTACCGGGTCAAACCAAAAATAATCAGGAGTCCGCCAAATATCCTGATAGATTTCCTTTTTCAACCCTCTATCAGTAGCAGCTGTTTTGTCAGAAAGAATCTCTACAATCACATTTGGGTATTTGCCATCTTCTTCCCAAACTACCCAGCTTTTGCGTGTTTTGCGTTGGGTATTTAAAACTACAAAGAAATCGGGGCCTCTAAATTGCTCAGACTTGCGTTGACGCGGACTGTAATAAATCGTCATGTTACCGCAAGCGTAGAAATCTTGACGCTCCTGCCACAACCATTCCAAACACTGAATCAACAGCAGTATTTGCCGCAAGTGAAGTTCTGTTTCCAAAGGTGGTTCATCACTGTATAAATCACCAGGAGGAAATATAACATCTTCTGGTGTGTCTTCTAAAATTATTCCTAAATCTTGAGCAGAAGACATAATAATTTCTCGTTTGACAAGATAAATCTAACTTAACCCAATTCATTCACCTGCAAAAGCGATCGCCCCAGCTTTCTAGAATTATAAATCTCGCTCACACAAAACACCTGCTGGCACAAAATAATTTCTACTTAAGTCGATAGCGATCGCCACGAAGCAAATTGTATAATTTGATTCAAAAATATGCTTGAGGATGTGAGATGAGCGAGCGAATTGGGCGCAACAAATCAGCCGCATCAACTTTTACAAATCCATCACTTGCCTCCCCAGGTATTCCCACACTGGCGAATCCAATACGCGGCTTTGGCTCACAAATCAATACTCTCCCGCCCCAAACAGTAACTGAGGTAGCACCAGACTTTCAAGAAGTTCAATCTGCCCAAGAGCAATTATTGGAACCAGAAGTCATCAAAGAAAAGCCCCAGACTCACGACATTAGTCGCATATCCTTGCATCGTCTCCAGGCAAAACTCACAGTTGGAGAACCGCACGATCAGTATGAACAACAAGCAGATTGGGTGGCCAATCAAGTGATGCGAATGGTTCCTAACCTACAGCCTATCCAAGATTCCTTGCAGCGAAAATGTGGGGTCTGTGAGCAGGAACAAGAAGAACTGCAAACCAAGCGATCGCTACAACGTTATACCGATGGCAGCTTGCAGGCTGGGGATAATATTGAAAGTCGGTTGAATAGTAGTAAAGGAGGCGGTACTACTTTACCAGATGACGTGCGCTCCTTTATGGAACCCCGCTTTGGTTATGATTTTAGCCAGGTGCGGGTGCATACTGGTGATGAAGCAGTCCAGATGAACCAAGAGTTGGGCGCACAGGCGTTTACACATGGTAGTGATGTTTACTTTGGAGCCGGGAAGTATCCAGGTAATAATGAGTTGACTGCCCATGAATTGACCCATATAGTGCAGCAATCAGGAGCTATAGAAAGAAAATGCACTACCTGCCAGGAAGAAGATGAGCAAGTTAGAAGAAAAGAAGATGAGGAAATCTTACCTGATACTTCTTCCAATGGTGATACATCACAGTCCTCCAACAGCACCGCAAAACTTTTAGATTTGATTGCCCGTTTAGAAAAACTGCATACTCATTCGGACAAACAAATAGAGTCGCAGGCAAGTACTGAGTCTACCGACAATCAGCCTTTGCAAAAAGAAGGTCAGCAGCATTTGGATATTTTGTCTCATGGTTTACAGCAACTACGAGCAGCTGCTTCCAGTGATGACGAAACTTTGAAACTGCGGGTTCTTGCAGCGTTTACCCCATCTGCTATGCAAACAGCCCAGACAAAGGCATCAAATCAAGTCCAAACAGCTTCTGGGTCGTCTTTGGAGTCAAGTTCGACTGCCAGTATACAGCGTGCGCCAGTCGGTATTGCCACCAAATCTCTAACAATTAGTTCACAGCAGAATGCCACAGAAATCGAAGCAGACCAAGTTGCAAAAGCAGTAACTTCTGGCAAATCAGTTGCAGTCAGTCAACGTTCTCCAGAGGAGAAAATTAATCGCTTTGCAGGAGGAGAAGAACTCATTGCTTTGGGAACTGGGTTACTTGTAGCAGATGCCGAAGCTGCACCCGTCGAAGTAGCAACAGGCCCTCCCGGTTGGGCGATCGGATTAGGTATTGCTGTTGCTGCTGTAGTCATTATTGGCGTTGGTATTGCTATCTCTTCTGATACTGATACCCCAGCAACTCCAGAACCGGAAGCTAAACCAGTTCCACAACCTTTGCCAGTACCAGTGCCTATACCTCGGCGTTATCCAAACCAGACGTGTGAGGATTCGGTACTTGATACATTGCAACAAGAGATGCACGCTTTTTGCGATAAGATTGGGGGTGAAAGTTGTAGCCCCAGCAAAGTAAGTCCAAAGAAGCTAGCGCGGCGACCCTGCTCAGAGATTCGTCAACGCATTCAGGCAGTGCAGGAATGTATGCGTCTCAGAGAAAATATCCAAGATAAGTGTTTTGGTGGTCAACCCGATCAAGCGCATAAGGATGTTATTGAACAACTTAAAAGTGGACTTCAACATTGCTTGAATCTTGAAAAGGTCAACTGTGCACCAGGTCATCCAATGGCAAATCTTTGAATTATGTTAATGGATCTCTTTCAAGCGATCGAAAATCAGAATTTAGACTGCATCGCAGAATTACTGTCACACGGAGCCGATCCAAACAGTCTTCGCCCAGAATTTCCACGATGGACACCCCTACATGAAGCAATTGAGCAACTTGAAGATGGTGGTGAGATCGAATCTTTAGTTCTGTTACTTCGGCATGATGCATCCGTTGATACTTGGGATGCTGACCATGATTCTACACCACTGCTGATGGCACTTTTCCGTGGGCAAATAGAAGCTGTTCGCTTGTTGCTGGCTGCTGGTGCAGATCCAAACGTTGTTGGTAGCGAGGGTGACTCACCATTACGCTGGTGCGTTGAACAAGGGGACTACAACACAGCAGCAATGTTACTTCGTTGTGGAGCAACCAAAACGCTCAATGATGCTGGCGGTAGCAGTGGAATGACAGCACTTGGGCAAGCCGCAAAACGGCTTGATTTAAAAATGATTGAACTTCTCTTACAAGCAGGAGCAGATCCAGAAGTTTATGATGCTGATAAGTTTACTGCATATCGACGGTTGCCGCCACGGAACGAAGCAAAAGATGATGCTGTGTGGGTTGCAGCAGAGGCACTGCTAATGCGCTGACTGCGATCGCACGAAGCCCAACCACTAGAAATGGAGGGTATTTTTGTACTTTATTAACTTGCAATCTGCTGTAAATTTTGGAAGAAAAATAGCAGTAGTGTCTACTTCTATAACATTAATTATTTTGGCAGTTATAGCTCAAAGACTCAAAACTCAATTTGAGGATTCCTACACTCGCCATGAATAAATTGGTGTTGTACTATGTCACTCAATTACTGTGGCAAAAATTTGAAACCGCAAGTTGGAAACTTTTTCAACTTGTTTTGGTGCTTTGATTTCAGTAAATAGCTGAATCGCTCGATCGAAATTTATTTGACTTTCATCAGGCTTCAACATCTTTTGATTAGTTAAACCCAATTTAAAATAAGCTTCAGCCAGATCGCATTTAGCGCCTATTTTATCCAAAAGTTCGATTGCTTCTGTATGCTTAACAAGAGCTAATGCAAAATCTGTTTTTTGTCGATGGATTTCTGCTAAACCATTGAGTGTTTTTGCTTTTACCTGCATATAATGACTTTCTTCAGCAAAAGTAAAAGCTTGCTGGAATATCTGATTTGCCTGAGAAAATTCACCTAAATTGACGTATGTTTGACCCAAAATTTGCATGAAATAGACAAATCTCCCAGTTTGTTCTACCAGTTTTTCCTTCGTAATATTTTGATAAGCTACATCTGCTAATTGATATGAAGAATCGCGCAAACCTAAATAAGAATACACCAAAGCTAAACAAACTGAAGCTTTCTCTGCCCAGCGATGATGCTCGGTATTTTGAGCTAAATAAATTACTTTTTGAAATAACTTTGCGGCTGCCTCTAGTTCCCACAAATCTATTTGATAAAGACCAATACTTAATAAAGAATCTACCTCTAGCATTCTCAGATAGTAAACTGTATGTTTATTCTCTAGCTGAGGTACAAGTGATTTGAGTGCTTGGGTTGCGAGTGTAATAGTCTTTTCTTGACAAGCGATCGCTTGACTAATTTTACCTGTTATCCAATATAAATCACCTAATATATTATAAAGTTCGCTGAGATTTTGGTCATTTTCTATATTGTTAACAACTCGCTCAATTGCCGCAAGTATTGGTTGAATTAAACCCATCCGATACAATGTGCTACCAAGAGGTAAAAACTGCTGCCATTGATTATTTCGGCTTTTTAAAATGACCTTACCCGCCAACTCAAATTCATGAATTTCTATATAGTGATAATATGCTTCTAGAGCTTGCAAAGCATCTTTAAAGGTTTCAATTTGTTTAACACTAATTGTCCAAAATACTGCGGCTTTGTGGTTGGCAATTTGCCATTCATCGGTGAGGCGTAAACGTGCGATCGCTTCTTTTTGAATCACCGGATGCAGCCAGTATTCACCTTTATCGCACTCCACCAAAGATCGATTTCTCAAGGAGGCGATGATTTGGCGATGTTGATCGGCTGGAACATCCCACAGTAAACAAAACAATCCTTGTGATGAAATGCTGGGTATATCTTGGTAACGATAACATCCTAAACGGCAAAGGAGGCGATATGCTTGGGGATCGAGAGCTTGCAAACGATTGATTTGACTAACGGCTAAATTTTTTAAGTCGGTTGCGGCTAACGGATCGGCATGATTTTCTTGCCAATAAAGAACCATGTCACCGTCAAAATCTTCCTGAATCGAACCGCAGAGAATTCCCATTGCTTTAGCATTACCGCCATAAGTGCGATGCATGATTTGCAAAGTTGGTGTGTTGATATTTAACCCACGATTGCTAAAAAACTGTTGCCATGCGCTTTCATCCAAACCAGGAAGCCGATAGTGATTCACATTTAACCCAGGTTCACAAAGGCGATCGCGACTAGTAATCAAGGTAACAGATTGCACCCTGGCATCAGCCAACACTCGCAATAGTTCTACATAGTTGCGGTGAGAAGCAATCAACCCACCTTGTCGATCTAATGCAGGTTCGAGATTATCAATTAACACCCCAATGCGCCGATTGTGGAGTTGGCGCTTGAGTCGCGCTAAAGTTACCCCAAATTCTACCCCAGGTTCTTCGTCAAAATCTTGTTTAAGCCATTCCTCTACAACTCGTTCGGCGGGGGTGATGTTTTGCGTTTCCTTCGCCATCAGTAGTTCCAAAACCAAATCAAACCCCTGATGGAGATATTGCTGCGCTAGAGTAGTTTTGCCTAAACCGCCTTCACCTTGGATCACAATCACTTTCGAGCCTTGATTTACCAAAGTATTTAAGTGAGCGATCGCTTCTGTTCGTCCAATAAAATTGGTATCCTCTAATTTTGGGGTAGGTTGGGGCGATCGCGAGTAATCGATCAGACTTGATGATATAGCAGTAGTTTTTCTCAGAACTCGCTCTAAAGTAGCGCGACAATTACTTTTGGTTATCTTTTCTCGCAGTACTTTAGAAAGCAGCTTCCATAACTGAGAACCAGCATCCTTAGCGTGTCCTTCCGTACAACCGTAAGCATGAGCGATATCCAAGTATTTTCTACCCAACCAAACTTGCACAAGAATCACTTTTTGCAAATCGCTCAACCGTTCCCCAGTCTGAGGAGGAATTATGGCGTCTAACCATGCTAATGCTGCTTCAGCGTCCATTGGGTAACGACAAGGATAGTTCAGATTTTAAGGACAACTATAAATTACTTTACAGTTATGTTGCTGGAGTTTTTGGATAAGATTCTGTAAACCCGACTTTTTTCCCGACTTTTCAGAATAAAGCTTTCTCATCTAATAAAATAAAGGTCATTAGGTCATCTCAGCACCATCATTACTTATGGTGAAATCAGACCCCCGTCAATTGCCTAGCAGTGCTGAACTTCCTTGTTCAGACGATACCCCTGTGGATAACGAAGATCAGAACTTTATTCCCAACTTGCTTCTCTTCTTGCTGCAATATATTTGGGCAAACCGTAATGACTGGTTTTTCAGCGTGGATATGGGCGTTTACCATACCACAGGGGTTAGTCCACTTGTGCCGATTGTACCAGACGGATTTTTGAGCTTAGGTGTAGAACGCCGCAAGTCAGATAAATCTCGTAAAAGCTATGTTGTCTGGGAAGAAAACAACATTGTGCCTATCCTGGCTTTAGAAATTGTCTCTTTAACTCCGGGTGGAGAATACGACAAAAAATTAGACATTTATGCCAAGTTAGGGGTACTGTACTACATTATTTATAATCCAGAGTATTGGCAACGCGATCGCCATCAACCTTTTGAAGTTTATCGTTTAGTAGATGGTAGTTATCAATTGCAAATTGGTGAACCCTTTTGGATGCCAGAAATTGCTTTGGGAATTGGTAGAGGGCAATACGTATCTGGCAATATCCAGCGTCAGGTTTTGTATTGGTATGACCAACAAGGAAATCGCTATCTGACACCAGAAGAACAGTTAGAATTAGCACAAAAACAACTTGAGCGTTATCGTCAGCAATTTGGGGAATTGCCAGAGGATTAAATTATTACAAAAGGATTTTTATAGCTTCAAAAAAACTTCCGATAATGGATACGAGCAATTGGTTATTAAATACTTTAATATACTATCGTAAAATAGAGTTTTTTACTCAGTATCAAGATTTTTCAAATTATCAATTAGTAGATGAAATTAAAAAATTAGCCAAAAAACGTTATTCAAATACCTACGAGCGTTTTTTTGATGAACGAAACGATTGGTTTGTCGTAAATTTAGATATACAAAGAGTATTGGAAATAGATTTTGGTTTAATTTATGGAGATTACTGTGGAATAGAGTCCATAAATGACAGTATAAGGCAACTACTAAGCGTTGCTGAGATATCTAGAGGATTTTTTGCACCTAATAAAGTTACAAGTTACTATATCAATGAATGTCACGGAAAAATTTACTCAGAAAAAGATTTATTTAAATATTTTGATAGTTTACCTCCAGATGAAAATATACATCGCTATTACAAAAATATAGTAGATTTTGAAATAGATGGTTTTAGACATTTGATTGTTGGGAGTTACGATCCATCATTAACAGCATTTCAAATAAATAAAATAATTATCAACACAGGTTATCAATTTTATTTGGGTGAATTTGGCGATCCTACACCGATGCTTTTACTCAATCAAGAAGAAACGCAAAAGTTGCAGCAAGAAAGAGGCTTGAGAGTTGATGTAATTAGACGTAGTGGAGACACATCTTGGTTAAATTTACCTAGTAATCTTTAGCTAATTTTAGCTATTAGCCTCTAGATACCTTTGGGAGCAGATTGCCACAAGGTACTTTAGTTCTAGAATTCTAGAATCAATTAGCAGCTATTCGACTTTTTACCCACTTTTCCAACTGAATCACATAAAACTGCCGACTTCAGCCGACTGACAAAAGGAAGTGCGATCGCTTAGGCTATTGGACAAAGTTTTGTACGGTGTGTTATTCTCTCACATCACAAACTAACCTTAATAACTTTCATTCTCCCCGTCTATAAGCTTCAATTTATGCCGCTATTTCTTCATCAGTGAAGGAATTATTTGCGTGTATTGCTTGTATTTCTTGGAATAATTTTTTTAATTCTTCTGCTAAAGTAACCTTTTGATTATCCTCTGTCAAAATAATCACCTCAACTCTCTGCCCTGCTTTAAATGGTAAATCAGATAATACTAACTCCTTTGGATCTGCAATAGTGATATATGTTTTATAAGCGTTCATGATTTATATTGTTACTCAACTTTTATCTACCTAGGACTTACGCATTGACAAGGTTGCCAAGAAGTGAATTCAGGGAAAACAAGG